>JAZRQA010000048.1:0-3051 GCA_045649505.1 Acutalibacteraceae bacterium | reverse complement strand
GCTATTCCATTTGCTTCAAGAGCATCAACGCATCCGAGCACCAGCGGATCATCGGGAGCAACTACTGCATAATCAATATGATTAGCCACGGCAAATTCGGTTATTTTATCAATATCCTTTGCACCGATATCAACAAGGGTAGCATCTTCCGCCATACCGCCGTTACCGGGAACAGCAAAAATCTCGTCAACCGACTTATTTTCTTTAAGCTTTTTGATGATGGCGTGTTCTCTGCCGCCGCCACCTACAACCATTATTTTCATAGTAAGATACTGTTCTCCTAAAAATTAATGATGGAAAAGGCGCATTCCTGTAAACGCCATAACCATACCGTACTTATCGCAGCACTCAATTACAAGATCATCACGGATAGATCCGCCGGGCTCTGCAATATACTTAACGCCGCCGCGGAAGGCACGCTCGATATTATCCGAGAATGGGAAGAAAGCATCAGAGCCTAAAGCAACACCGTCAATAGTCTTTAAATATTCCTGTGCCTCTGCATCGGTAAGGGGTTCGGGCTGAGTTGTGAAATACTTCTGCCAATTACCCTCAGCGCAAACATCCTCTTCATTTTTATTGATATATCCATCAATAACATTATCACGGTCAGGTCTGCCAAGCTCAGGCTTAAAGGGCAGATTTAAAACCTTATCGTGCTGACGGAGGAACCAGGTAGTTGCCTTGCTTCCCGCAAGACGGGTACAATGAATTCTTGACTGCTGACCTGCGCCAACACCGATAGCCTGTCCGTCAACTGCAAAGCAAACAGAGTTAGACTGGGTGTATTTTAAGGTGATAAGAGAAATTATTAAATCTCTTACTGCACTTTCAGGAAGTTCCTTATTCTTGGTAACAATATTGGAAAGAAGCTCACGGTTAATTTCAAAGTTGTTTCTTCCCTGCTCAAAGGTAATACCGAAAACCTGCTTATGCTCGATTTCTTCGGGAATATAGTCTGGGTCGATTTGGATTATATTATAATTACCATTTCTTTTTGACTTTAATATTTCAAGTGCCTCAGGCTCATAGCCGGGAGCAATAACACCGTCGGAAACCTCACGCTTAATCATTTTTGCGGTGGTAACATCGCACACATCGGAAAGGGCAACAAAATCGCCAAATGAGCACATTCTGTCGGTTCCTCTAGCTCTTGCATAAGCACAGGCAAGGGGTGACTCATCAAGGCCTTCGATATCCTCAACGAAGCAAGCCTTCTTAAGCTTATCGGAAAGAGGAATACCAACCGCCGCAGAAGTAGGGCTAACATGCTTAAAGGAGGTAACTGCAGGCATACCAAGTGCGGCTTTTAATTCCTTA
Organism: Acutalibacteraceae bacterium; assembly: GCA_045649505.1. Taxonomy (GTDB): domain Bacteria; phylum Bacillota; class Clostridia; order Oscillospirales; family Acutalibacteraceae; genus SIG587. The sequence continues at coordinate 1,731 of JAZRQA010000048.1, read as the reverse complement.
ACAAGCTGCCAAGAGTTAAAAGCATCAAGGAAGTTAATAAAACCGGGTCTGCCGCAAAGAATTTCAATAGGAAGGTCGCTTCCATCTTTCATAAAAATTTTAGCAGGCTTCTGATTGGGGTTGCAACCGTATTTAAGTTCAAATTCTTTCATTTTTATATCTCCTTTATTTGTTTTTATTTATGATAATTTCTTCTGCTTTTCCTGTTTCAAGACAAACCGTTCTCACATAGAGCGAAACCTTGTTATCCTCGTTAAGGTTTTCCCAAACAAGGTCGGCAAGCTCGCGTGCGTTGTTTGGAAGTTCTACTTCCTCAGGCTCTCCATAGAAGGAAGGAATGGGATTACCATCACACTTGTAGGTGTGAATAAAGTGGCCCTTTCCATTTTCGGGAACATAATTATAGAAGAATCGACTGCACGACTCAGGTCTGCCGTTGGCACTTTTTAAAATCGAAAGTTTATATGTAAAATTCTTGCATTGACTGCAATAATTACATATACCTGAAATTCTGGGAGTGAAGTTAGGTGCATCAGGTTCAAACTCACGGGTCATAAGGGCATCCTCAAAGGTTTTGCCCTCTTTAACAAAATCATAAATGGTATTGGTCTGGTCACCATTGGTGATAATATCAACACCGGGAAGATTTAGATAGGGGTTATAGATGATAAGGCTAGGATCGGAAAGTTTGCTTTCGTCAAAGGCCTTTGTTCTCATTCCGCCCTCAAAGCCTTCGAAAACGCGGTTGCGGGAGTTAACGCTTCTGCCCATTATAAAGTAGGCAATCATAGCCTTTTTACCGTCAGCAGATTTACCGATTATGATACCTCTGCCGGGATAGGAATTTTCGCTAAGTAATGTTTTTAAATCATAAAGTGCCATTTTATTTTCCACCTTTTTTTATTTTTTTAACTCTTTGCAAACCTTTTCAAGAGCAAGAGGTAGGATTTTCCATTCAGCCTGCTCCATAACTCTTTTCTGCAGAATTTCGGGGGTGTCCCCTTCAATAACCTCAACAGCCTTTTGCATTATAATTTCACCGCCGTCAGGTATTTCATTTACAAAATGAACTGTAGCACCCGTTACCTTAACACCGTAACTAAGTGCTGCCTCGTGGACCTTGAGTCCGTAAAATCCCTCTCCGCAAAAAGAAGGGATAAGCGAAGGATGCACATTTATGATACGTTTTTCAAAACGCTTGGTAAAATTTTCACTTAAAATTACCATAAACCCTGCAAGAACAATAAAATCAATATTGTTTTTTTCTATTATATTGATAAGCTGTTCTTCAAAAAGTTTCGCACCAAGCTCTTTTTTTGAAACAACAGCGGTTTTAATTCCTGCATTCTCTGCACGGGTCAGAGCATAGGCGTCAGCATTATTAGAAACAACAAGAGCAATTTCTCCGCTTTTAATAATGCCGTCCCTTTGCGCATCAATAAGTGCCTGCAAATTAGTACCGCCGCCTGAAACCATAACGGCAATTTTTGCTTTCATCATAAGATTATCTTATCCTCCGACTCGATAATCTCGCCGATTACATAAGCATCCTCGCCGTTTGACTTTAATATCTCAAGAGATTTCTCTACATCTTCGGCAGGAACAACAATGCTCATACCAACGCCCATATTAAAGGTGTTAAACATATCTCTCTCACTAATGTTGCCTGTTTTTGCAATAAGATTGAATATAGGAAGAATTTTAACGGCGTTTTTATCAATCTTTGCGCCA
>JAZRQA010000047.1:0-10992 GCA_045649505.1 Acutalibacteraceae bacterium | reverse complement strand
CGCGCAATATTGTCAATGCCGATTCAACAGAGTGTACGCTGCTTAATTACATATGGCGACACTATTGACAAAGAGGATTACGATGCCATTCATACGGTTCTTACATGGACTGATGAAGAATACGCCGAGGCTTATGACCCTAGAAACTTCGACAGTGTCAAGGAAAGCTTTAAGATTGATGCCTCAAAAGAAGAAATGTCCCAATTTATAAAGGCCTGGGGCAGGCTTGTTTTAAAATATCCCAAAACCTGCTTTATGGCATCGGCGCATCAAACATATTATCTTTTCAGTCCGTTGGTAGACAATATCCGTTATTATGAGAACATTACGGCACACACCAATATAGCTATGGAGAAGTATAATTTTGATGCTACCCCCTATACTTTGGATATTCCCGTATTAAAGCTTCTGTGTAAAGCTCTGATCTTTTTTGAAACTAAACTATTCCCGCAAATTCCGGTGCTTGGAATGATGGTAAATCCTGCAATATACACCATATTGTTGTTTGCAATATGTCTTGCGGGTATTTTCCGAAAGGATAAGAGGGTGCTTGTTTTAACGGTAATGCTATTGGTGACCCTCGTTATTACCTTCCTTGGCCCTGCGGTATACGACCATCCCCGTTATATTTATCCTATAATGTTCAGTATGCCAATTTTACTTGCAGCATTTGTGATGCCACAGAAGAAATCAAATTAACGGAGGCAAAAATACGATGCAAAAAAAAGTCGGCGTTATAACCTTTCACGACTATGATAATTATGGCGCACTTCTTCAAAGCTATGCGTTGCAAAATTGTTTAAAGGATTTGGGCGCAAATCCTGAAATTATTGATTATGCTTGTGATTATATCCGCAAACCCTTTGCGCTCAAACGTCTTAAGAATAAGGGAGTATTCAATTATATCTACGGCGTAATCGGCTATATATGCTATTTACCCCGCGCAAAAAAATTCAACGCTTTTCGTAAGCGCATTAGTTATAGCGAGCATGTAACAAAAGAAACAATACACCGTATGGACGGAAAATACGATGTTTATATTGCCGGCAGCGATCAAATATGGGATTATCATTTAACAAATTTTGATAAAGCCTACTTTTTAAATTTTGTTACAAAAGGAAAGAAATGCAGCTATGCCGCCTCAATCGGCGAGCATTTACCGTCTACACAATACCAACAGGAATATACTCGGCTTCTTCAGGGTTTTGACCATATCCTTATGCGCGAATCTTACGGCGCAGATGTAGTCAACCAGCTTATCGGCGAAAAGCCCGATTGCTCGTGTGACCCGACCCTGTTACTAACCGCGAAGCAGTGGGAACCACTGATGGCAAAAAGCAAAAAGAAAAAAGACTATATTCTCGTTTACCAGCTTGGTGTAAACCCGAGCTTTGTCAATTTTGTTAAGCGGCTGAAAAAACAGACGGGTTTACCTGTGGTCTATGTCCCGTTTCCCCTTGTGGGATTTATGTCCTGTAATATAAACCTCGCTCCCTCACCCGAAGAATGGCTGCGGTTGTTCCACGATGCCAAATATGTTGTTACAGACTCTTTTCACGGAGCTGTGTTCTCGATTTTGTTCCATAAACCCTTCTTTGTCAAGGTCGACGGTCACCATGTAAACAAAAGAGTTGAAGAACTTCTTACACGCTTGAATATGACCGACCGAATCATTCGTGATGATCTCGAAAGTGACGCAATAACTGCTCAAGTGGACTATACATATGCCGACAAGCAACTTGAAATTTTCCGTAACGAATCTAGGGAAAGGTTGGCGCAACTGCTTGATTAAGCGCAGAAAGGAATTATTATGTTTTTGAAAAGCAAAAACAAGTCTTGCTGCTGTGGCTGCGGTGCATGCAGCGACGTATGCCCTAAAAATGCAATCTCTATGGTTGAAGATGAAACAGGTTTTGCCTATCCTGTAATCAATGAAGACCTATGTATAAATTGCGGTGTATGCGAAAAGAACTGCATTTTCACTAAAAAAATCGGTGATTCCTCCTATGACTGCAAATACTACGCCGTCAGCTCCAAGGACGAGGAAGTAGTACGCAACAGCTCCTCAGGCGGCTTTTTCACACTTATGGCGCAGGAAATTCTTTCGCGAGATGGCGTCGTATACGGTGTTGCTTACGACGAGGCATTCCGTGTTGTCCATCAAAAGGCGCAAACAATGGAGCAGGCAAAGGCGTTTCGTACCTCAAAATATGTGCAAAGCGACAACCTTATTCTTTATAATAGTGTTCATCAGGACCTTGAAATGGGCAAAACTGTTCTTGTCACAGGCACCCCTTGTCAGATAGCAGGTATTAAAAAAGCCTTATCCCACCGCCGCATCGACTGCTCTAACCTTTATACCTGCGACAATATTTGTCACGGTGTTTCCAGCCCTATGACCTTTCGCGACTATATGGAAAGTCTGAAAAAATATGTATCGGATGATGACCGAATTACATCTATAAATATGCGTGCCAAGAAAAAACCCAACAGCAACACAGTTTTACAGATATGCACCCAAAAGCAAGGGGCTATTAGAGAAGTGTGTGACTACTCATACTACAGATTTTTCTTAAACAGAATTGCACTGCGTCCTTCTTGCTTTAACTGCCGTTTTACAAGCTACAGCCGTTCGGGAGATTTGTCTGTGGCAGATTTTTGGAACGGCTCTGACTCCAGCTTTTCCTTTGATACACGCTGGGGCGTTAATGAGGTTTTAATCAATTCACCAAAAGGCCGCCAATTGTTTGATGCAGTTTGTAAAAATGCCAATTTTCAGGAGGTTACCAAAGAAAAGGCATGGCAACCGCATCTGGAGTACCCTACCCAAAAGCCCAAAAACTATGACCTGTTTTGGCAAACATACTGCGCTTCACAGGATAAAGAGGCGGTCATTAGAGATTATCTTAAGGTCAGCCCTGTGTTTAAAGTTATTAACCTTTTTACCCCTGTTTTGCGTAAACTTGGTCTATACACCGCTTTCGGCAAACTTTACAGAAGGGTTTTTGTGAAGAAAAAATGAGTCAGAAGTTATCTACAAAAGCAGCCCCCGCGTTCATATGGAACATAATCGGTAGCTCGTGCTACTCCTTATCTTCTATTTTGTTCCTTATGATTGTAACTCGAATCTGCGGCGCGAGACAGGCAGGCTTTTTCTCCTTATCCTATGCCACTGCACAACTATTGCTGGCTGTCGGCCGCTATGGAATGCGCACTTTTCAGGCAACAGACCTGCGCGAGCAATTTAGCTTTAAAGAGTACATTGTTTCTCGATGCATCTCAGTAGGATTTATGATGCTCTTAGGTGTTTTCTACAGCCTTTTCTCTTTCCCCGGGGAATATATTCTAATATCCGTATTAGTCATTGCAATGAAGGCTATTGATGCAGTAGAGGATGTGTACCACGGACGGCTGCAACAGGTCTACCGCGTGGAGCAGATGGGAAAGGCGCAGGCAATTAGAAATATATATACAACCATATGCTTTGCCGCTGTGCTGATTATTACCAAAAATATGCTGATTACGCTGACTGCTACAGTTACAACCTCTATTGTCGTTTGCATTGGTGTAAATCAGTTTATGATACATCGTTATGCAAGGTCCTGTGCCCCAAAAAACTCAGGCGTGTTAAAATCTGCAGTTCGTCTGCTTATGAACTGTACAGGTATATTTATTGGTACCTTTTTGTCATTGCTTCTTTTTAATATACCCAAATATGCAATGGCGGGTGTGCTGAGCGAAGAATATCAAACCTATTACAGCATTTTGTTTATGCCCTCGTTTGTTATAACACTTCTGTGTGAATTTGTGTTTAAGCCCACAATCACCTCTTTGGCAGACCTTTGGTTTGCCGGAGAAAGAAAACGCTTTGGAAAAACCGTGCTTGTTATCTTCGGTATTTTAATTGCCTGCTCTGTTTTCATTGTGTTTGCAGGCCATTTTATAGGCAGATATTTACTTGAGCTTTTATATGGCGTAAATCTTGAGGCATTTAAGCTGCATTTTATAGTTTTATTGCTGGGCGGCGGCATTAGTTCCTGTGTGTATATGAGTTATAATATACTTATCGCTATTCGACACGGTCGGTCTATCAAAATAGTATACACAATAGTTGCTGTTATCAGCATCCTTGTAGTACGCCCTATGATTAACGCTTTTTCCATGATGGGAGCGGCGCTTAATTATCTCCTTAGTGCAACCTTGCTGCTTGTTTTCTTTGTCGCTATTTTGCTGTATATCTATAAACATAGTGTTAGCAAGAAAAATACACAATAATTTTTGCTGTGTTATTATAAATGTAAAAACGGTGCGGCATTTTGCCGCACCGTTTTATTCTACATTCCTGTAATAAAGACCCCTTGTAAATTCGCTCGGGGTTTTTATTTTTTCGTTTAAATAGCCGTTTACTATCTCTCCCACCTGCTCTTTTGTTTCATCGGTAAAATAAAGCATAGCGTAATCGGCGCAGTTTATATCCTCTGCTTTGTCAAGGCAAATCGTCACACAGTTATAAAGCTCACTAAAACCCATTCGGCAACGAACGGGAAACGCCTTTGCCTTTCGGTCAACAAGCTCACCCTTACCGCCGCATTTTTTGCAGCCTATCTGTGCCTTAACAGGACAGTTTTTAAGAAGCATAAGCGGCAGTCTTCCGTAAACGGTTATTACCTTTTTTATCTTAGCAGTTATGGCTTTTGCATAACGGATATGCATTTCGGGAGAAGCTACTGCAGCGAGCGCGCCCATATCGGCTAAGCACTGCGCGGTATAAGAGTTGTAAACGTTCATTGAAAATCCCGCAATAACTTTAAAGCCCACGCTTTTTGCAAGTGAAATCGCGGCAAGGTTACCGCACAGCGCGCCTGTAAAGCCCTTCTTTTTAGCCTCAACCAAAAGCTCGGTTATTTTTTCTTCGCTTTGTATTCCGCGCGGGATATCAACATATTTTTCTATGCATTCGTCAAGCTCTATTTCCACCGCACATTCAAGCGGGAGAACCACTGCAGCAATACGTTTTGTAAAGCTTATATTCATAAGCTGGTGGGCATCGGTAACGCTTATTATAAAAGAGGTTCTTTGTTTTTCGTGTCCATCGGGCGGTAAAAGGGTAAAGCGCGGCAGATTTTTTTCAATCTTTTTTCTTTGCAGCTCTAATTTTTCGACAGCACCGCGGCGCAGTTCGTTTAAGGAAGCATTGCTAATAAAAAGTCCCTCATCAAGTATTATGTCAACCTCTTTGGCATAATACGGCGTACCGCCGAGCTTTTTTAGCGCGGTCTCAATCTGTTTTGCCTCAATAGCCTTGTTTTTTGCCTCCTGTGCAATTTCACCCGCGTTTTTCACGGTAACCACACCGTCGGTAACGGTTATTTGCGCGCTCTCTCCTGCGCAAATTCTCGCCGTAATTTTTATCGGCACGCTCTGCCGCTCGGCACGGTAAAGAGAGTGTATAACGGGTAGCGCGGCCTTACTTCTTTGCATATCCTCTTTTGTACGCACGCCAAACATATCGGCATCCACCCTGTTTGTGAAATATCCGTCGGTAAAACCTGAGCGAGAAAAAACATTGCACAGTAAATCATTAAGCTTGGTATCCGATTTTCCTATAGTAGCGGCGCGCACTGCGGCAGTTGCAGCGGCAACATATTCAGGGCGTTTGAGTCTGCCCTCTATTTTTAATGATGCAACGCCTATATCCTTTAATGCCTGTATATGCTCTATAAGGGATAAATCCTTAAGGCTGAGCGCGTAGTCCTCGCCCTTTCCCCTTGCGGTAAATGGTAGACGGCAGGGTCCCGCGCAAAGCCCTCTGTTACCCGAACGGGTACCCAGCATACTGCTAAGCATACACTGACCTGAAACGCACATACAAAGTGCACCGTGAACAAAAACCTCTATTTCCATATCAAGATGCCTTGCTTCCTTGCAAAGCTCCTTTAGGTCCTCAAAGCTCATTTCTCTTGCCGCTACAACGCGACAAAAGCCCATTGCCTTTAAAACGGCAAGGGCTGATTTTGAATGTACCGACATCTGTGTCGAAGCGTGAAGCGGAAGGCTTGGCGCCGCTTCCCTTATAATATGGGCTAGACCCAAATCCTGTACTATAATTCCGTCTATCCCCGCCAAATATGCCATACGGGCAAGCGAAACAGCGGCCGCCATTTCATCATCGCGGATAAGTATATTAAGGGTAAGGTATACCCTTACGCCCCGTACACGGCAGTATTCTATTGCTTTTCTAAGCTCATCCTCGCCGAAATTGGCTGCATTTCTTCGGGCGTTGAAATCACCTGCGCCGAGATATACCGCATCGGCACCTGCGCGAACTGCGGCAACAAGCATCTCCTCACTGCCTACAGGGGAAAGCACCTCAATACTGTTCATTATCTTCTCCCGTGTATCTGCTTAGCTCTCGCTGTAAACGGTTTATCTCAAGCCTTGAAATTGCCGACTCCTCCATTGCGCTTTTAAGCTCAAGTCTAAGTCTTTCAATTTCGTTGTTGGCTTTTTTAGCGTGGTCATAAGCGTCCAGCGCCGCAACAACCGCTACCATTGTCGTAGAAAGGAAGGGACTTTTTTTAGCAATAGCATCCATTTGCTGTTCAAGTTCACTCGCAATGCCCTTTATATAAGCCTCGTCCTCATCGGAATTAACACAATACTGTATTCCGCCTACCGTGAATTTAACCTGTGCCATCGTGCCCTCCTGTAAATGTATTTATACATATGTATTTTAACACCAACATACAAATTTTGCAACTTTTTTAAAATTTCTCTTGACAAAGGTCATTTTTAAGTGTATTATACAACTGTACCATCTGCAGTAGTACAGTTTAAAAGGAGAATTTTAATGTTACAGTTAGATTTACTAAGCCGTGTACCTATCCACGAACAGATAGTAAACGGCATATTAAGGCTTCGCACCGTGGGCGTTATGAAAAGCGGCGATAAGCTTCCAAGCGTTCGCTCCCTTGCTCAAAGCCTTGGAGTAAACCCAAACACAGTACAAAAAGCATACTCTACACTTGAGGCAACAGGGGTAATATACTCCCTGCCGGGCAAGGGCTCCTTCCTTGCGCAAAACGATGCCGCACAAGAGGCGGTTCTCGAAAATCAGCTACAGCGTTTTAGGCAAGAAGCGCAAAAGGCTAAGCGCATAGGCATTAGCGAAAAGGAGCTTATTGCAATAGTCGATGAAATATATCAAAGCGTATAGGAGGTACTTTAAATGATTCAGGCAATTCAACTTGTTAAAAGGTTTGATACAAAAGCCGCTCTTGACGGCGTTAATTTCCAAATCAAACAGGGAAGCATCTACGGGCTTGTGGGAGCCAACGGAAGCGGCAAATCGACGCTTTTGCGTATTATTGCAGGCGTTTATATGCCAGATGGCGGAAATATTATCGTTGACAATATGAAGGTTTTTAATAACCCGACTATTAAAGATAAAATTTGTTACCTTCCCGATACGCCTTACTTTATACATCAGTCAAACCTAAATGAAATGGCTCGCTTTTATGAGGGACTTTACGACAGCTTCTCCCGTGAGCGGTTTGACTACCTTACAAGCGTATTTCCGCTCGATAGGAAGGCAAAAATAGCCAATATGTCAAAGGGTATGCAGCGACAGGCGGCTCTTATTCTCGCCCTCTCCTGCTGTCCTAAATACCTGCTCCTTGACGAGGCTTTTGACGGGCTTGATCCCGTTATGCGCAAGGTTTTAAAGTCCTTGCTTATCGAAGGCATTGAGGATGGAAAAATGACGGCGATTATTGCCTCCCACAATCTTCGTGAACTTGAAGAGCTTTGCGACAGCGTTGGTCTTATTCACAATGGTAAAATAGTATTCAACAATACCGTTGAAGGTCTTAAGGGCAACCTGCATAAGGTGCAAATAGCCTTTGAGCGCGTACCCGATACGAGTGTATTCGAAAGCCTTAATGTTTTAAGTATGGAGCGTATGGGCTCGCTTATAAATCTTGCGGTGCGCGGAGATGCGCAGGACATTGAAGCATTTTTAAGAAAGCTTAATCCCCTCTTTTTGGAGCTTCTGCCCCCAACCTTAGAGGAAATATTTATGTATGAATTGGAGGTAACAGGCTATGATGTTAAAGAAATTCTCTCGTAACTGCGTAACAAGTATGCTGGGTTTTACTTTTAAGAAAAATCTTGCCTTTACCGTTATTGCCGCAGTTTTTTCACTTCTCCTCGGCCCTGCAAGGCTTTATAAGATGATTATTGACCGTGTGAATCGTTCATACCCCTTACAAGAGGTTATTAAGGATTTTCACTTTAGCCGCGATTTTGAAAATATGGCATATATTTTTGCCGCCTTGTCGGGCGCGTTCCTACTGTTCCTTATTATTCACAACTTTTCATATCTGTTTAAAAAAAGCTCAAGCGATGCCTTTCATTCCTATCCCCTGACCCGTACCGCCCTGCTTACTTGCAGACTGATACCTGCCCTGATTTTATGTCTTGTCCCCCTTACCGTCGGTTATGTGGGCGAGGTCTCCATTGCCCTTGGCTTTGGCATCGAAATTGACCTTCTTTATGTAGCAAAAACCTTTTTGTTTACGGTCATAACGCTCCTCCTTTGCGGAGTAACAACGGTATTCTTCGCAATCTGTAGCGGTACCGTTTTCGATATGCTTCTTTCAATGGGCGCACTTGTGGGCGGTCTTCCCCTTGCCATCCTGATTATTCACGCTCTAAGCCTTGACCACCTTTACGGATATGCAAGCGAGTCTATTTATCACCTTTTAGGCTATACCTCTCCTTACGCCTATGGAATATATTCCCTTTCCACTATTGTAAGTTGGGACCATACCGACCCGATGGCTTTGCGCTGGTATTCGCATATTTCAAGCCTTGTGCTTACGGCGGTTATTTTTGCCCTTTGTGCATTCCTATATAACCGACGAAAGAGCGAAAAGGCAGGCGAGCCCTTTGCCTTTAAATTTGTTCCTATTGTTATTGCGCTAATTTTGTCATTTTTGTGCGGTACACTTCTGGGCTTTGCCTTTTCGGATATGGACATTACCTCGTCGGTGACCTTCTGGTTTTTTGCGGTTATCGGCGCGATACTTGGCTCCATTATTTACGGTGCTATTGCAAGGCGCGGATTTAAAAATATCTTAACTTCTATAAAAATCGGCGGTGTATCCTTTGTTGCTATAATCCTTGTGGTAGTAATTATTTTAAATGGCGGTTTTGGTTTTGAAACAAGAATTCCAAAGGATAAAAATATAGTAACCGCTAATGTACGTTTTAATCAAAATGACCTTAATTTTAAGGGCGAAGATGTTTCCTTTGTAACCGACCTGCATAAAGCAATGCTTATCGGGGATGCTACAAATGAAAACAATATGCAATATATTGAAATTAACTACACCCTTAAAAACGGCACGCAGATGAAGAGACATTACCAGGTTACAACAAGAACAGGTGCGAATGAGCTTGTTTCGATTTATAAAAGCGAAGTATTTAAAAAGAATATTATATCCTTTTATAACGAAACCGAAAAAATCCTCTCCTTGTCCTATGCTACATTTGATACGGGGTACCAAGAGCTTTTGGCAGATAAAAAGACTATTAAAACCTTTTTAGAGCTTTATATTCAGGAAATTGATACCCTGACAACCGATGAGCTTGTTAACTTTAACCTTAACGAAGAGTTCAGAGAGGTTAACCTCAATTATTTAGTTAATGAAGACATATCCACGTTTGAGTATTTTCACATATTCCCTAATATGAAGGATACCATCCGGTTCCTTGAACAGTTAGAAAAAAAGCCCGAAGCAAGCGAGGATGAAAAATACCTTGAAGAAAAGTTCAATTAACAAAATAAACTGGGCGCTGATAATTTTTATCAGCGCCTTTGCTTTAATCTTCACGCCCAAAGTCGATTTTTTTAACTTTTTAATAGCCCTTTTTGTGCCTATTTTGCTGTGTCTGCCCAAAATTTTAAAAACTTTTACAGGGCTTAAAACCGACTTTATTTTTGAGCTTTTTTACATTATTTATATTTTTTTAGCACAGGTGCTGTCATTGTATTTTGGACTTTATAGCGTTACCTCATTTTACGACAAGGCAATGCATTTGTTATCGGGGGTACTCTGTGCCGCGTTTGCTTTGGTACTGCTTCGAAGCTTTTCCCTTGAAAAGACCAAAACCGCATTTCGGGTGATATTTTTTATTGCTATCACCCTCGCAGTCGCGGTGCTTTGGGAGTTTTTTGAATTTTTTGGGGACAATATCTTTCACCGCAATGCCCAGCGTATACAAACAGGTGTCACAGATACAATGCTCGATATGCTGTGTGCATTTGTCGGAGGCAGTATCTACAGCATTTTTTACTGTGCATTAAAGCGGCATTCTTGACAAAATATTCCCTTTTATCATATAATAGGTATGACCAAATAAATTTAAGTTTGGAGCCTGTGAATGAGGAAAAGACTTTACGAAACAATATTTTGTCACAAACGAAACGGGTGGATAGCCGCCATTTATGACGGCATTATGATAATTGCCGTGCTGTTTAGCCTTTCTACCCTGATTTTCTATAATAACCCCTACTATCCTTGGATAGATGAAATAACGGCGGGGCTTTTTGTTATAGATTATCTTCTGCGATTTTTAACTGCAGATTTTAAATACAAAAAATTAAGCCCTATAAAGGCGTTTTTAACCTACCCCTTCCACCCGATGTCGATACTGGATGCGCTTTCCATCCTGCCAAGCTTTATTGCGCTTAACAAGTCGCTTAAATTACTTAAATTTTTCAAGCTTTTAAAGCTGCTGCGCGTTATGCGCCTTGCGGAGCTTGTTCACGAGGAATTCGAGCTATTTGTTGAGCTTGAACACGAACACGAGTTACATAAATTAGAGCACGAGCTTCACGAAAAGGAAAAGGTTAATAAATAAATTACGGCGGGATGCTTTCATCCCGCCGCTTCTATTATTTTCCCATATCAATGAGTTCTAATAATT
>JAZRQA010000046.1:0-8819 GCA_045649505.1 Acutalibacteraceae bacterium | reverse complement strand
TTTGTTCCAACACTTCCATCAGTCCAACAAATACTTGCAAACATCCACCGTTATCAAAACACTACAGCTCAAAAACAAGGATCATCTTAAAGCAATCATTCTCAAGTTCCTCTTTCTCACTTCTCACCATTCTCTCTATCTTTTTGAGTAATTACTCGGTATTCACTCAAATCACAATACATGCATAACCTATCATAGGCTTGAACAAGTTCTATATCAATTACACGTCATGACTTGTAAACACATAATCTGAGGACTTCCGGGTTGTAATGGGGCTTAGGTAAAGGTGGGACAATTTTGGAAGACTGAGCTCAAAGTGGATGGGATTAAGGCTACCTTTGTCATCCTTGTCAACAATTTCAGTATCACCCTTCTTTCTTATGAATTTTCAGAATACTAGAGATTGAGTCTTATTAGCTTTTATTTTTGAAGAGCCAATTTAGTAAAAACTGGTCTTTTTCTTTAAAATTTCATGATATCAACTCTTTCAAATCTCTAGTACCCCCACCCCAAACTTAATCGGTTGCTTATTCCAGGAGCAACCCCAAACTTAGTTGTTGACAAGGGACGGTAGAATTAGGCTAGGGCTAATTTCCGTGGTTTGTCACCGAAAGAGCAGGTTATTAGGCTCAACAGGGCTATGCAAAGGTTAATTATCATATGGTCAGCTTCAAAGGCTCAAGGTAGCAACAAACATGCCTCTTATATGTAAACAAGTCATAAGCATAACAATTAAGAACAAGGTCAAATTCTGCAGATTAAACATGCAAGGACTAACACACTGCAATCAAATCAAGAACGGTGTTTGGGCTCAAACCTCACAAGCTATAATCATGTGCACAAGGAACAACAAAATGATGCTTATGTATGATCCAGGTTTTGAGCATAGGAATGCATAATCACATGGACTAAAAGATACAAGTATGATGAATTGAGCTGCTGATTTTTGCATGTTTTAATGCCGTTTTCATAGGCGGGTTCTTCAAAACGGCATATGGAATAGGGAAACCATTTATATTGTTTATTGTGGCAAATTTCTCGATTATAGCAGTTGCTGAAGCGCTGCATCATATACCTGGATTAGAATGGATGAATGTTCTGGATTTTGATTTCATGACAAAGCAGGTGATTAGTTTGGTGATGGCTGTAGGAGTTTATGCAGCAGTGACTGTAATTTCATGCAGAGTGTCATGTTTAAGATTTGAAAAAATTGATTTATAGCATAATCGAATTAGGAGGATATTATGGCGAGAGAAATTCACCCAAAAGATACAACAAGAAATATGGCGTATGAACTCTGGATGAAAGCGCCAAATCCGATGGTTACTTTCTTTAAGACTTTAGATGTAACGAATTTGATTAAAGTTAGTAAAAGAAAAAATATGAAATTCAATATGCTACTGGATTATTGTATAGGAAAAGCAGCAGTAAGTGTAAAAGAATTTTATATACTTCCAGTTGGTGATAAACTTATGCAGTATGATACTATTGCGGTGAACACTATTGTGAAGAATAAGGATGATGAAGTAAGTTCTTGTGATATTATGCAAACGGATGATTTAACTGCATTTAGTCAGGAGTATTTGAAATACACAACGCAGGTTGCCGAAACTTGCCAGGACAGAGATTTGTCCGAAGATAGTATGGTTATTGGCACATCAGCAATTATTGATACTGAAATTGATGGTGCTGTCGGTATGAATAGTGGAATTTTCAACAACCCATTTATTATATGGGGTAAATATAGAAAGAAACTATTTAGATATGAACTTCCAATATCATTCCAGTTCCACCATACGCAAATGGATGGAGCTCATGCAGGAAGATTTTTAGCGAATCTACAGAAAGAGATTAATGGGTTGAAATAAGCAATTTTAGATCTGGTAAGAAAGCGAACATTGTAGTGGATATGTTCCCTACAACAGCCGAGGTGGATATGTTTCCGACGACGTATGCTAGCAACTTCATTGCTACAGCCCATGTGGAGACAGTTGCTCTTTTAACTAGAGAATAAATTGATACTAAAGAATTACTAACTCAAAACGTTGTGTAGGTGTTTTATGAAGAATTTTTTAAAATCTTTAAGTATAAAAAACTTTGTTTTTTTATTCATTGCAGGATGTATAAATGCCATAGGTGTTACTGTTTTCTTAGCACCTGTGAAATTGTATGACAGCGGTATTTCAGGTACATCAATTCTGCTTTCGCAAATCACACCTGAGTACTTAACTTTATCTATATTTCTTTTGATTTTAAACATTCCGCTTTTTATTTTAGGATTAAAAAAACAAGGCTTTACATTTACTGTCTATTCTTTGTTTGCTGTTGCTGTGTATTCTATGGCATCATGGATGATAACCGATGTTTTACCTATCGATGTAAGTATTGCATCGCCACTTGCAGGTCAGGATTTATTGCTGTGTGCACTGTTTGGCGGTATTGTTTCAGGTATTGGAAGCGGTCTTACCATCCGCAACGGCGGCGCTATTGATGGCGTTGAGGTTATGGCGGTTATTTTTTCAAAGAAACTTAATATTACGGTAGGAACATTTGTAATGATATATAATGTAATATTATATATTATTTGCGGAATGGTTATGCAAAGTTGGATATTGCCTCTTTATTCCATTGTTACCTACGCCGCAGGTCTAAAAACCATTGACTTCGTTGTAGAAGGTATTGATCGTTCAAAATCGGTTATGATTATAACTGAGAAAGCCAAAGAAATTAACAATGCGCTTATAGAAGAATTTAAGTGCGGAACGACATCAATGGTGGCAACAGGTGGATATTCAAACACACAAAAAACAGTCATCTACTTTGTTGTTAACAGATTTCAGATTTATAAGATGAAAAATATTATACACTGTATTGACCCTAAGGCTTTTGTAACAATTAGTGAAGTTGCAGATGTTTTTAAAAGCAATGATTAAAGCAAATAAATTGTTATTACCAAAGGTTTACTTTGTATAAAAAACAGGAGTTTCAATTATGAATTTAGAAGAAATATATCCTTATAAGTATGAAACACATATGCATACAAAGGTATCCAGTGCCTGCAGTAGTAACACACCTTATGAAATGGTACACGCTTATAAGGATGCGGGTTATACAGGAATAATCATAACCGACCATCATTTTCGTGGCAATACCGCTATTGATCGTAAGCTTGATTGGGAGAACTGGGTTGAAGAATATGCCAAAAGCTACGAGCTTGCAAAAGAAGAAGGCGATAAAATAGGCCTTCAGGTTTTCTTTGGTTGGGAGTCAAATTTTAAAGGTACGGAATTTCTTATTTACGGTCCCGATAAACGTTGGATGAAGAACCATCCTGAGCTTCCATATATAACGGTTGAGGAGCAATATTTACTCATTAACCAAGCAGGGGGAATCGTTGTTCACGCGCATCCATTCCGTGAAGCTCCTTATTTGACCGAGATACGGCTCTACCCTGATTATATTGATGCGGTTGAGGGAATAAACACTTCACACGATAATGCTTTTAATGAAAAGGCAATAGAATATGCAAGACAACACAATCTACCTATAACCTGTGGCTCGGACCAGCATACTGTAAATTTGCGCAAATCCGGTATATGCTTTAAAACTCCTGTTAAAAATATTAAAGACTTTACCGATAGGATATTAAAAAACGATTTCTGTATTTTTAACGGTCAAGAATATATTAAATTATAAAAAATCCGGTCCTCGTCGTGATTTTTTATATACTTAAAACAATTTACGCATCTATCAAGGTTGCTTTGAAAATGCAAATATCTTCTTTACCTACCGCTATCCATCCGTCTTTTGGACTGTTACCAAATAGAGGTACATCAATACTGCAATCAAAAGGCAAAGGAAAGAAAATATCGTTTTTTTGAGTATTAACTGCTGTAAATACTATATTATTATCCTTCCTGCGAAGGTATGCGACACAACCGTTATCACTATATACTGTGTGAAATTCACCGTCGATAAAGATATCGGTATTGTTTCTGAATTTTCCGAGAGCTTTATAAAAACTATGAAGCTTTGAATTTATATTATCCCAGTTAATCGTGCTACGGCAGAAGGGGTCACCCCAACCTTGAAGTCCTGTTTCATCACCATAGTATAGAGAGGGTACACCCGGTAGAGTATATTGCAGTGTGGCCGCAAGCCTAACACGTTTGATACCTGTATTAAGCTGTTCTTCGTTCAAAGATTGTTTAGATTGCCATTCGCGTCCGCCAGGATTAAGTATTCCTGAACCTAGGCGGGTGAGTATACGCGCAGTATCGTGTGTGCCGATATGATTCATAAGCGTATGAAGTGCGCAAGGGGGGTAATTTTCTATTATATCCAATACTCTATCTGTAAAAACCGAGGCATTACCGAACAAAATAAAATCGATTATAGCATTTGCAAAGGGATAGTTCATAACCGAGTCAAGTTGTTTTCCCCTTAAAAATCTTCGCCGATTTCCATAGCTGATTTTATTTGTGGCATCCTCCCACACCTCGCCAAGAAGAAAGGCTTCAGGCTTCTCAGCTTTAATGGCGCTGCGAATATTATCGAGAAATTCATCAGGCAATTCATCAGCAACGTCAAGCCTCCAACCGTCAGCACCAAGGCGTAACCATTTACGCAGTATTCCGTTTTTCCCTGTAATAAACTGTGTGAAATCGGGATTATTTTCTTCGGTCTCTGGAAGGGAAGGTACATCCCACCAGGCGTTATAATCATCAGGCCAATTTTTAAATTTAAACCAGGAGTAGAATTTTGATGTTTTACTGTTATAGGCACCATCTGTTTTATATCGGTTTTTTCTGTTAAAGTAAATGCTGTCATCACCCGTGTGAGAGAAAACACCGTCAAGAATAATGTATATTCCGTACTCCTTTGCTTTTTTGCAAAGCTGTTTGAAATCCTGTTGCGATCCAAGCATCGGGTCAATGCATTCATAATCAGCGGTATTATATCTGTGGTTTGAATGCGCCTCAAATATGGGATTGAGATAAATACAGGTTACACCTAAATCCTTTAGATAGGGAAGTTTAGATATAATACCCCTTAAATCACCGCCGTAATAATCATTACCTAAAGAGCATATCCCGTTATTTTGTCTGTGTTCAGGTATTTTATTCCAGTTATTGCAAATATAGCGGTCCGACGGTACGTTTTGTTTTGTGGTTTTCGAATTGTAAAAACGGTCGGGAAATATCTGATAAATTAAACCGCCCTTTATCCAATCGGGGGTGGTAAAATCACTATTGTAAACAGTAAGCTGCCAAGGAAGTCCTTCGCTTGATACAACGCCTATTGAGTTGATTTTAGTTACAAAGAACTCGCCGTAATCGCTTGTATACCTAAAGCGGTACCAATAAAGACCCTCATCAAAGCAGACCTCACAGTCATAAAAACGGTAATTTTCAAGATATTCTTTCGGCGTGAGTAAAATTTCCCGTTCGTAATCCTCGCCGTCACGCTTATATAAAAGATATGCGTTATGGCAACGGGCGTCTTTATGCACAAGTAGCCGTAACATCAGGCTTTCGCCCGATGCCACGGCTCCGGTTTTTGATTTATAAAGTTTGTTTCTTGAATTAAAAGGATAGTATTCCATGACTACTTAACAGGTTGTGTATGCCAGATGTTTTGGGCATAATCCTTTATTGAACGGTCTGCAGCGAATCTTCCCGACTCGGCAATATTTACAAGAGACATTTTGTTCCACTTTAATGTGTCGGAATAAAGTTCGTCTGCAAGGCGGTGTGCATTACAGTAATCCTTATAATCGGCAACAGCCATATAGTGATCGACACTAGTAAGAATTCTGTGAATATTATCAAACGGCTGACCGTCGATACCTCTGCCGATAAAGTCAAGCGCGGCTTTGAGCTCGTCGTTATTATTGCAGTAGGTGAGGGGATTATATCCGTTTTTGCGGAGTCTAGTAACCTCAGGTGTACGCATACCGAATATAATAATATTTTCATCTCCAACGGCTTCGTGTATCTCTACATTAGCGCCGTCCTCTGTACCAATTGTAATAGCACCGTTCATCATCAGCTTCATATTACCCGTACCGCTTGCCTCTGTAGATGCAAGGGAGATTTGTTCGCTTATTTCGGCAGCAGGTATCATAAGCTCAGCAAGAGTAACACGGTAATCCTCAAGAAATACTACCTTTAACTTATCTTTAACTGCAGGGTCATTATCGATTACGCGGCTTAACTGATATATCATATGAATTATCTGCTTAGCAAGCAGGTAACCGGGTGCCGCCTTTGCTCCGAATATATAGGTTTTAGGTGTAAAGGGGGCGTTGGGGTTGTTTTTGATATAAAGATAATCGCTGATAATATGCAACGCGTTAAGATGCTGACGCTTGTACTCATGAAGTCTTTTAATCTGCATATCAAAAAGGGAGTCGGGATTTAAAATTATACCATTGTTATCTTTAAGGTGCTTTGCTAAACGTTCTTTATTGGAACGCTTTATTTTGGCAAGATTTTCAAGTACCGTTTTATCGTCCTCAAATTTTCTAAGCTCAGAAAGCTTTGAAGCATCCATAACAAAGCCGTCACCTATAAGTTCGGTAAGATATTTCGTAAGCCCAGGGTTTGCCTGACAAAGCCAGCGTCTATGCGCTATACCGTTTGTTACATTGGTAAATTTTTCGGGTGTCATTTGATAGTAATCGTTAAATAAGGAATCCTTCAAAATATCGGAATGAAGTCTTGAAACACCGTTTACACAGTGACAGGCTGCAACACAAAGATTTGCCATTCTAACAACGCCGCCCTGTATAATGGCGGTACGCTCGGTCAGAGCATAGTCACCCGTCTTTGCCATAACCTCACCGCGAAAACGCTTATCAATTTCTTTTACTATCTGGTAGATTCGGGGAAGTCTTTCGCGGAAAAGATTTTCCTGCCAGCATTCAAGCGCTTCGCTCATTACTGTATGGTTTGTATAAGCAATAGTGTTTTTTACAATATTCCAGGCGCGGTCCCATTCATATCCACACTCATCAAGAAGAAAACGCATAAGTTCGGGAACGCTGAGCGCAGGGTGTGTATCGTTTACGTGTATAGCAACCTTGTCTGCAAGATTATCAAGCGTGCCGTAACGGCGCAGATGGCGGTTTAAAATATCCTGAATGGATGCACTTACAAGAAAATACTGTTGACGAAGCCTGAGTGATTTACCTTCCATATGATTATCCTCAGGGTAGAGAACCTTGCTTATCGCCTCAGAATTTGCCTTTTCCTCCATAGCGCGAACATAATCACCCTGATTGAATGCGGACATATTTATATCCTGACATTCTGCACTCCAGAGGCGCAGAGCGTTAACGGTTTTACCATCCTTACCTGCAACCATAAGATCATAAGGCATAGCATGAACAGTTGTATATCCCTCGTGAGAAACATGGTGATAGTTTCCGTCCCATGTTTCGTTTATATATCCATCAAAATGAACATCAACAGCAGAGGCAGGGCGAGGCTCTAACCATACACTGCCACCCGGCAACCAAAAGTCGGGCATTTCGGTCTGCCATCCCTCAACAAGTTTTTGGCGGAAGATACCAAACTCGTATTTAATACAGTAACCCATTGCGGAGTAACCCCCGGTAGATAAACCGTCTAAAAAGCATGCGGCAAGGCGACCCAAGCCGCCGTTACCAAGACCTGCGTCGGGTTCTAACTCATAAAGATTATCAAGCTTTACCTTAAAGGTAGAAAGAGCTTTTGCCATTACTGATTCGAGTTCAAGATTAAAAAGATTATTTTTAAGGGAGCGTCCCATTAAAAATTCCATACTAAGATAATAAACTGTTTTAGCGCCATCATCTGATGCCTTTTGTCTAAAAGCAGTTCTGCGTTCACGCATAATATCAAGCAGCACGAGCACGCAAGCCTTATAAAAAAGTTCATCAGAAGCATCGGCAGGTGTAACGCCGAAGTTATGAGAAAGTTTTGCTTTTATCATTTCAGCAAGTTTTGTCGCGGAAAAGTTTGCCAATTAAAATCAACCTCCGAAAAATATTATGTTGTTTATATTATTTGTACTTATATAATAACTTATTCTATGAAAAAATTCAAGCATATTATTATATGCTAAATAATGAATTTTTTTGTATATTATTTACAAACTTAATATCATAAAAAATAATATTTAAATGTATGATTGGTTATTTTGAATAATTTTGCTATATTAAATATAAAAAAGACGCATTGCTGTAGTAGCAATGCGTCAAAGCTCGGTTTATTCTTCTACAAGGCACTCGTCACCGTCACAGGAGATATATTCCTTTTTAAGAATAGGTTTTTTAAATACACGTTCACAAATAAGAACAATACCTGCGGCTGCGGCAACGATGCCGGCAAGAATTAAAAGAAAATACATAACATGTTTGAATTTCATATTTAACACCTCTTTAATAAAATTATACAATAAATGGTTTTAAATGTCAACAATTACATAAACGGGGAGAATAAATGAAGAACACCCTGTTTAATTTTTTGAAAAACAGGTCGTTTTTTCCACTCCTTTAATGTTATTTCTTCCGATTGTTCAAAAATATTCCTAAACTGTTTTTTTATACATTGAATTTGCGAGTTTTCACTCATCCACACACCGCATTCAAAATGGAAAAAGAAGCTTCGATAATCCATATTAACGGTACCTACCGTTGCAATAATATCGTCACTTAAAAAAACCTTTGCGTGAATAAATCCAGGCGTGTACTCGAAAATTTTCACTCCTGAAGTCAATAGCTCGTCATAATAATATTGGGTAACAGGATGCACATACCATTTGTCGGGATTGTG
>JAZRQA010000045.1:0-2889 GCA_045649505.1 Acutalibacteraceae bacterium | reverse complement strand
CCGTCATTGCGATAAAACAAGCTTAATAATAAGCAAAACTGTAATATGCAGGGGGTAAAAAAGATAAAAGAGGTATTTTAAAGCGGTTGAATGTATGAAGCCGCGTTTTTTGTTATACATATTGATTGGTATAAAGGCGGCTAAGGAGAAAAGTCCTCCCGAAAGAAAGGGGTAAGCCAAGACGGCTTGCACTGCGGGGAGATGCCTCAAAACGTGCATAAGTAAAATTAAAAGAGTGCCCGACAATCCGTAATCAGGTTTTAAGATTACCGCTAAACCGCAAATCAAAAGCATTGCAATTCCTTTCAAAAATTCGCGGTTAATATTCTCAAAAATATAGAGCAATAAAACACCTAAAAACAGGGTAAAGAAAATGTTCTGACTTTTTATATAGAACAAATTGCCGCCTTTCATAAAATTATATGGAATTTCAGAAATAAAGGCAAACAAAAACAGACGAAAAGCGTAACGCTTTTGATTTCTTGTGTGAGCAAAACCTTCGCCAATTAAAAAACAAAAAATCGGAAAGGCAAGGCGGCCTATTTTCCGCATTATATAATATAATGTTATTGTGTTTGAACCAACGCTTAAAAGAGGCGCCGTCATCAACGGAATTTGCGGTGAAAGAATAAGTGCTGTATGGTCAATCAGCATTGTAATAACAGCAATCAATTTCAGTATACTTCCGCTTAAAATTTTAAAGGTGCCAAAAGAAAAACTTTTCGACATATATTAAAACCTCGTTAATCAACTTTATATAACGAATTATAGCATAAATAATTTTGAAAGTAAATATTACTGCCGTAAAAAGCCGCATTCCGCTTGGTTTTTTCTTAAGCTTATAATCCTTAAACTCTGAACAATATGCGATACGAATTCAGCAGGCGGAAAAATTTAAATTTTTTAAAATCGATATCCTAAATGAACTCGTGATTATCTTGTCTTTTTTTGTTTTAAGTTGTAAATTTACTAACCTTAAAAATATATGAAAACAATGTCAAAAATCCTTAATTAAATAGGGGTTTAGGTAGCCGTCGGCACAGTATGTTTGCAATAACATTACCGTTGACAATCAAACCTATATTTGGTATACTTATTCATAGTATTATACTTCAAGAAAGTTTGGTTGCAATATGAAAAAATATGATTATCTTTTGGTAGGCGCAGGATTATTTTCTGCCGTATTTGCATACCACGCATTAAAGAACTCAAAAAAATGTCTGGTTGTTGAAAAAAGAGCTCATTTAGGCGGAAATATTTATTGCGAACACATAGAAGGTATCCATGTGCATAAGTATGGCGCACATATTTTTCATACTTCAAACCGTAGGGTTTGGGATTTTGTTAATTCTCTTACAGAATTCAACCGTTATACCAACTGTCCTGTAGCTTGCTATAAAGGAGAAATGTATAATCTTCCTTTTAATATGAACACATTTAGCAAAATGTGGGGAATAAAAACTCCAAAAGAGGCAAAGGCAATTATCGAGGAACAGCGTTGCGCTGTGAAAGGAGAGCCTAAAAATCTTGAGGAGCAAGCAATAAGTCTTGTTGGAGAGGATATATATCGCAAACTTATAAAGGGATACACCGAAAAGCAGTGGGGCAGAAGCTGTACAGAGCTTCCAAGCTTCATTATAAAGCGTCTTCCTGTACGGTATATTTATGATAACAACTATTTTAACGACCTCTATCAAGGCATACCGATAGGCGGATACAACGTTTTAACGGACAAGCTGTTTGACGGTTGCGATATTATGTTAAATACCGATTACAATGCAAACCGTGAAAAGTTTGATAATATGGCAGACAAGATTCTTTATACAGGCACGCTTGATTCTTTGTTCGATTATTGCTACGGCAAACTCGAGTATCGCAGTCTTAGGTTTGAAACCGAGGTGCTTGACGAGCAAAATTATCAGGGTGTTGCGGTTGTAAACTATACCGAGCGTGAAATCCCTTATACACGTATTATAGAGCATAAGCATTTTGAAAATACCGAAAGCGAAAAAACTGTTATAACGCGTGAATATCCTGCAGATTGGCAGGAGGGAATGGAACCGTATTATCCTGTAAACGACGGGAAAAACGCCTCGCTTTTTGCTAAATATAAGAAATTAGCGGATGAAAAGAAAAATATGATTTTCGGCGGACGCTTGGCAGAATATAAGTATTATGATATGGATAAGGTTATAGCCTCTGCGCTTGAACTTATCGACAGGGAGTTTGGGGAATAATGTCAGAAGTTAAGGTTAGTATTATAATGCCGGTTTATGGTGTTGAGGACTATGTTGGAAAGGCTATTGAGAGCATTCAAGCTCAAACCCTTACTGATTGGGAGTTTTTCTGTGTTGACGACGGAACTAAGGACAAAAGCGGTGAAATTTGTGATGAATACGCCGCAAAGGATCCTCGCATTATAGTTATCCACAAGGAAAACGGCGGTGCGCCCAGCGCAAGAAATGTCGCTATTGATAAGGCTAAGGGTAAGTATATGTATTTTATGGACTCGGATGATTGGACCGAGCCCACAATGCTTGAGGATATGTATAATATTGCCGAGAAAAACAATTCCCAGCTTGTTGTGGCAGGATATTATATTGACACTTACTATAGTGACACTGAAAAATTTGTTCAAAAACAGTTCTGTGATGATGCGGTATTTGCTACTTCGCAGCAGTTCAGAGAAAACGCGCATAAGCTGTTTGATAAAAACCTGCTTTACACTCCTTGGAACAAACTGTATCTTTCAAGCTATATACTTGAAAACAAGTTATATTTTCCCCAGACATTTTGGGATGATTTCCCATTCAATTTAAGTGTTGTAAGAGATGTGGAGCGTGTTGCGGTAACCTCTAAAAAATATTACCACTTTATTCGTAAACGCGC
>JAZRQA010000044.1:0-3812 GCA_045649505.1 Acutalibacteraceae bacterium | reverse complement strand
TTTTCTTAAAGCACTTTAGCAAGGAAATCTTTAAGGCGGTCACACTTAGGATTACTAAAGAACTCCTCAGGGGGAGCCTCCTCCATAATAATACCCTCGTCAATAAATATAACGCGGTCGGCAACCTCACGGGCGAATCCCATTTCGTGGGTAACAACAACCATTGTCATACCCTCCTTTGCAAGCTCTTTCATAACCTCAAGCACTTCACCGACCATTTCGGGGTCAAGTGCGCTTGTGGGCTCATCAAAAAGCATTACATCGGGATTCATAGCCAAAGCGCGAACAATTGCAACACGTTGCTTCTGTCCGCCCGAAAGCTGAGAGGGGTAGGCTTGCGCCTTTTCTTCAAGGCCAACCCTTTTTAAAAGCTCCATTGCCTTTTGCTCGGCATCACTCTTTTGAACCTTGAGAAGCTTTATAGGT
Source organism: Acutalibacteraceae bacterium (assembly GCA_045649505.1). Classification (GTDB taxonomy): domain Bacteria; phylum Bacillota; class Clostridia; order Oscillospirales; family Acutalibacteraceae; genus SIG587. The sequence continues at coordinate 3,386 of JAZRQA010000044.1, read as the reverse complement.
GCTGCGGTCATATTTTTAAGAACTGTCATATGGGGGAAAAGATTAAACTGCTGGAAAACCATCCCCATTTTCTGACGGTGGTGATTTATATTTACCTTTTTATCTGTAATATTAACACCATCAAGATAGATATTACCGCCTGTGGGCTCCTCAAGACGATTAAGGCAGCGTAAAAATGTTGATTTTCCTGAGCCTGAAGGACCGATTACAACAATAACCTCGCCCTTCTTAATCTCGGTATTAACGCCCTTTAAAACCTCAATCTTACCAAAGGATTTCTGAAGGTCCTCAACCTTAATAAGTGTTTTAGCATTAGTGGTCACTCTTACGCAACCTCCTTTCAAGCCTTCCAACAAGCCAGGAAAGAATAATAACGAGAACAAGATAAATTACTGCAACGCTGATAAGGGGAATGAAGTAAGAAAAGGTTCTTCCCGCAATGGTGTTACCTGCTTTTGTAAGGTCGGTAACGCCCACATAACCTGCAACTGAGGTTTCCTTAAGCAGTGCAATAAATTCATTACAAAGTGTCGGAAGAACCGCCTTAAACATTTGAGGAATAACAATAAAAAACATTGTCTGGAAGTAGTTAAAACCAAGGCTTCTTCCTGCCTCAAACTGTCCGTTATCCACCGACATAATACCGCCGCGAAAAATTTCTGCAACATAAGCGCCCGAGTTAATACCAAAGGCAAATATTGCAACAGGAACGCCACTGTCTGCTGCAGCAAATATAATGAAATAGGAAATCATAAGCTGAACAACAACAGGTGTTCCACGGGCGACGGTAATATAAAATTTGCAAATAGCATTTAAGGTACCAAGAGTGGCATAACCTATTCCACCATGCAATTTTAAGGTTTCTTTATTTTTATCATAAGAGGTGCGAATTGCCGCTACAACAATACCTATAACAATACCGATAGCAAGCGCACCGAGAGTTATGACAAATGTGTTTTTTAAGCCTTCTATGATGAATTTATATCTTTCGCCTTCAATCATGACATGGTGAAACTGCTCATATAAATCCACAAAAAAGTTTACAATAAAGGTAAATATCTTTTCAAAAAAGCCCATAAAAACACTCCTTTCAAAAAAAAGTGAAAAAACAGGGCGGAACAAGCTCCGCCCTGAAACTATGTGCGAAAAATCAATTATTCTGCGGGGAGGTAATAGGGATCAAGATCCTCGATAGCGTTAATCTTGCCGCCTTCCTTAACAATAACTACCTGAACACCGGTAGCATAGGTGGAAGAAAAGTCAACTTCCTTAAGTCTGTCCTCTGTTACGGTAAGACCTGCCATACCCATTGAATATTTGCCTGACTGAACGCCGGGGATGATAGAGTCAAAAGCAACGTTTTCAATAATAAGGTCATAACCAAGCTTGTCGGCTATTATTTTGGCAACCTCAACGTCAATACCGTAGTATTTGTCACCGTCTATGTACTCATAGGGAGGAAATTCGGCATTGGTAGCCATAATAAGGTTAGGCTTGTCGGTATCAACCTTAGCAACGGGAACGCCAACCTTGGCATCACCGGTGTTGCTGATATACTTGTCAACAATCTTCTTAACAGAACCGTCATCGATAAGGGTCTTAAGAGCGGCATCTACGTCTGCCTTAAGAGTGCTGTTCTTCTGGAAGCAGATTGCATAATCTTCAACTGCATATTCGGTCTCGAGAATTTTAAGACCGCTGTTTGCTGCTACATAGGACTTTGCAGGCTGGTTATCAATAATAACGCAATCAACCTTGCCGTTTTTTAAAGCCTCAACTGCTACTGCACCGTTATCATAACGGGTAACAGCATCTTCGCCGAAATCACCGGAAGCATAAATATCACCGGTAGTGGTGGTCTGAACGCCAATTTTAATGCCGTCCTTTTCGCCACAGCCTGAAAATACACAGGCAATCATTAAAATTGCTAAAATAAGTGCTAAATACTTTTTCATTTTATTTTCCTCCAAAATTTATTTTGTAAGTTTACTTTATCACAAAGAAAATTAAAATGCAACTGTTTTTGCATAAATATTTGCAACTTTGTTAATAATGTTAATCAAAAACTCCTTTTTTCGCCTTGATTGTGCGAATTAACGAATAATTATGCATCAAATACTTGCAATATTCGATAATTATTCATTTTCTGAAAAAGTATTGACAAAACAAAACACTTCATATATAATATACTGTCCCGACAAAAATTAGGCAGACGAGTGAAACCGTAATAGGTTTAATTCTCGTTGTTCCAAAGAAAAAGGAGTGAAGGGCGTTGGGTGAAAAAACAAAAACTATAGCCACAAACAAAAAGGCCTTTCATGACTATTTTGTCGAGGAAAGCATTGAGGCAGGTATTGTGTTATCGGGTACCGAAATAAAGTCAATCAGAAACGGCGGGGTAAATCTTAAGGAAGCCTGGTGCGCCGTTGATGACGGCGAGATGCTTGTTAAGCAGATGCACATAAGTCCGTATGAAAAGGGCAACATATTTAATAAGCAGCCTATGCGTGAGCGCAAACTCCTTTTGCATAAACGTGAAATTATGCGTCTGTACGGTCTTGTGAAGCAGCAACAGGGATTAACCCTTATTCCGCTCTCTCTTTATTTCAAAGGCTCCCTTGTAAAGGTGCAGCTGGGTGTGTGCCGCGGCAAAAAGCTTTACGATAAGCGTGCTACCGCTGCCAAGCGTGATGCCGATAGAAATATTGACAGAGCACTTAAAGAACAAAACCGATAACCCATTACTTTTCACCTCTTACCTCTTACTTCAAGACACGGGGGCGTAAAGGTTTCGACAGGGATTTTAAAGTACGGAAAGCGAGCAGCGGTGCAGAACCGCTATAAAATCTGCAATTTTTAAAATTAACTGACAACACTAAAGTTGCACTTGCTGCCTAATTAAAGGCGGCCGTTCCGCCCCGGAGTACCGCGGCCGGGAACGGAGCGTCATTTAGCGGTGAACATGAACACGGGAATGCTCCTGCCCGTGTCACGACTTGGAGCTACCAAACCCGTCAGTATGACATTTTACGGTCGGGCAAGGGAATGTAAATAAATGTCTGTGCTCGGAGATGTCTGTATGGCGAGATTTTTGGACAGGGGTTCGATTCCCCTCGCCTCCACCAGTGGCAGGCTGCCACACCCAATCCGTTTAAGTTTGTGTAAATCGAAAGTTTGCATAACGGGAGATGGGTTTTGGTGCTGTGCAGTATGTTTCATCAAAATTGACAAGGTTTAATGCGACCTTGTCAATTTTACTTATTACCTCTTGCCATTTGTTATTAATCAAAAAGTTTTAGATGAAATGTTATTTGGAGCGGATTTATGGTACTCAAAAAGGGAAGACCCGATGATTTTAATGAGAGAATTAAAAAGGAACAAAAGGT
>JAZRQA010000043.1:0-27803 GCA_045649505.1 Acutalibacteraceae bacterium | reverse complement strand
AGTACACCGATATCGTTTTCCATATCGGCAATTCTAAGTGTCGGCAGACCGTGCTGACGCTGACCTATAAAATCACCAGGACCGCGAAGCTTTAGGTCCTCATCAGCAATTTTAAAGCCGTCACAATTGCGGCAAAGAGTGGTAAGTCTCGCTTTTGTGGTGGCTGATGAACCGTCGGAAATGAGAATACAGGTAGATTTATAAGGGCCTCTGCCTATGCGTCCCCTTAGCTGATGAAGCTGAGAAAGTCCGAAACGCTCAGCGTTTTCGATTACCATAATTGCGGCGTTGGGCACATCCACACCTACCTCTATAACAGTGGTGGAAATAAGTAGCTGAATTTCGCCATCCTTAAAACGGCGCATAACATCGTTTTTTTCTTTAGGCTTCATTTTTCCGTGGAGCAGACCAATGCGGTAACCCGAGAATTCACTATCCTTCAAATTTTCAAAGTGCTGCTCGGCTGATAAAACATCAAGTGCTTCGCTTTCTTCTACCAAGGGGCATATGATGTAGCCCTGACGTCCCTCATCAAGGTGTTTTTTGATGTAATTATATACCCTTTGGTGCAGTGAACTGCCCACAAAATAGGTTTCAATCTTCTGCCTGCCTTTAGGGTACTCGTTTATAATGCTTATATCAAGGTCGCCATAGATTATAAGCGAAAGGGTTCGGGGAATGGGCGTTGCCGACATTATAAGTGAGTGCACAGCTTTTCCCTTTGCGCCAAGAGTATACCGCTGAGTGACACCGAAACGGTGTTGTTCATCGGTGATAACAAGTCCAAGCTTTGAAAACTCAACTGCTTCGGTTAAAATGGCGTGGGTGCCTATAACAATATCGGCGCTGCCGTTTTTAAGGGCATCATAGACCTTCTGCTTCTTTGATTTTGCAAGTGAGCCTGTAAGTAAAACGCAGGAAATACACTGTTTTTCAAACATTTTTGCAAAGCCCCTAAAATGCTGCTCCGCAAGAACCTCGGTGGGTACCATAAGCGCGCTTTGGTAGCCGTTTTTGGCGCAGGTATAGCATAACGCCGCCGCGACAACAGTCTTGCCACTACCAACATCACCTTGAATAAGGCGGTTCATAGGCCTTGCCGAACTCATATCTGAAAGACTTTCTTTAATGGCGGTTAACTGCGCGTTTGTAAGGGAGTAGGGAAGAAGGGTGAGAAAATCTTTATAAGGCGAAGGGTCAATTTTTATTGACGTAACATCTTTCCTTTTGTTTTTAAAGAAAAGCATACCCGTTTGCAGAAGATAAAGCTCTTCAAAGATAAAACGCCGCCGCGCCGCTTCAAGTGCCGCCGTGCTTTTAGGGCGATGAATGTTATTAAGGGCGTAGACGATATCGCATAGGTTAAGTTCGCGTCGCACAGTTTCAGGAATGGGGTCAAATATTTCGCCCTTGGCGGCAATTGCATTTTGTATTATGGTACCAAGCACCTTCGATGAAAGCCCGTTTACTGTAGAATAGATGGGATTTATAATATTACAGCCCACCTCGGCAATCTCAGGGGACGACATTTCGTTCATAGGTATGCCGCCGCTTACTCTGCCGTAAAAAAGATACTCACTGCCTGTGTGCAGCTTTGCCGCAAGGTACTTATTATTAAAAATAACTATGCGCAGAACATCGTCGTTATCATCACTCACAGCAAAGGTGTAAAGGGTCATATTGCTACGTTTATAATGCTCGGTAATAGGCGAGATAATTCGTGCCTTAATGCACACAGTATCGGAAAAAGACGCCTCGGCTATCGATGTAATAACGCTCCAGTTCTGGTAGCGTCTTGGAAAATAGCGCAAAAGGGCATCAAGCGAGTTAAGGCCCAGCTTGTTAAGAAGCTGGGCGCGTTTCTCACCGACACCCTTTAGATACTGAATGTTAGTAATCTGTTTTGACATAAAATTACTCAACCGAAAGAATAAAGTAATATACGGGCTGACCGCCGTTTATAAGGGTTATTTCAACCTTGTCACCGAACTTTTCGGTAAGCTGTGCGCAAATGGAGTTTGCCTGCTCTTCGGTAACATCCTCACCGTAAATAAGAGTAAGGAATGCGCTGTCACGTTTTATCATACTCTTGACAAGGCGGCCCATACACTTCGAAAGGTCGGTTTCAGTAAAGGAAACCTTACCGTTAAGCAGAGCAAGCAGCTCACCCTTCTTAATTTTGTGACCGTCATAATCTGAATCTCTTGCCGCAAAAGTTACCTGACCTGTAGAGATATCGGCAAACGCCTTTTGCATGGCGATTGCATTTTCGTCATCACTCATATCGGGGTCAAAGTTAAGCATAGCAGTAATACCTTGGGGTATAGTCTTGGTATGAATAACGATAACCTTGCGGGTGCTTATCGGAATAGCCTGTTCAGCAGCCATAATAATGTTCTTATTGTTGGGAAGAACAAATACTGTCTCGGCGGGGGTTGCCTCAATAGCCTTTAAAATATCATCGGTGCTGGGGTTCATTGTCTGACCGCCGCTAACGATAGTGTCGGCACCCAACTCCTTAAATAAATCTGCAAGACCGTCACCTGCGCAAACCGAAACAAAGCCAACCGGCTTAGTGGGTGCAACAGGGGTAAAGGTTTCGGTTCGGTCAGCATTTTGTGCAGGCTTTTTAGACTTTGACTTATCGTCATGCTTTGCACGCTCGTGCTGGTCGCACATATTCTCTATTTTCATATTAACAAGACTACCAAAGGTAATACCCTTTTCAATAGCATTACCGGGATGGTCTGTGTGAACATGAACCTTTATTATCTCGTCATCGTCAACCACAACAACGCTGTCACCAATGGATTCAAGGTAAGCTCTGAGCTGTGAAGGATCTTCGGCATCCTCCTTGTCTCTACGAACAATAAACTCAGTACAGTAGGGGAAGGTAATTTCACCCTCAAACTCAGCAGCAGCACTGCGAGACTCATCTTCCTCGCTGTCATCTGTTGAATCAGCAGAGTTGCTCTCGATTACAACATTGTCCTTGAACACGCTATACATACCGTCTAAAATAACAGTAAAGCCACGGCCGCCCGCGTCAACAACGCCTGCTTTTTTGAGAACAGGCAAAAGCTCAGGGGTTTGGGCAAGCGCGGTTTGTGCACCCTCAATTGCGGCTTCAAACACCTTGAGCGCATCACTCTCTCCCGCCTCTACCTTAGCGGCGGCGTACTCGCTCGCAATGCGCGCAACGGTTAAAATGGTACCCTCGGTGGGCTTCATAACTGCCTTGTAGGCGGCCTCAACACCAAGCTTTAATGCCTCGCTTAAATTTTGTGCGGTAACCTCGTCCTGATCCTTAAATCCCTTGGCAAAGCCACGGAAAAGAAGGGAGGTTATAACGCCCGAGTTGCCTCGTGCCCCTCTTAGCATTGCAGAGGCGGCGGTGGCGGCAACGGTGCCGGCAGTAGCATTATTAACACTTGCAAGCTCTCTTGCGGCGTTATTTACCGTCATCGACATATTTGTACCTGTATCACCGTCAGGTACGGGGAAAACGTTAAGATCATCTACCTGCTTGCGATTATTTGAAATGTTATTTGCGGCGGATATAATCGCATCGCGCAGTTGGTTTCCGTTAAACAAATGAAACACTCCTTAGAATATACAGTAATTTATTCCTTAATACCGTCCACTTTAACGGTAACCTTTTTAACCTCAATGCCTGTGGCATCGTGAACAGCATACTTTACCTTATGCACAATACTCTTTGCGATTGCATTTATATTCATTCCGTAGGTTACTACAATATGCAGTTCAACGGTAATGGCATCAGCATTGCCCTTGACAACTATACCCTTATCAAGCTGGTCCTTTTTAGAAAAAAGACCGAGTATCTTCTGCTTGCTGTTTCCTGCAACCATTCCCGCAACACCGTAACAGGAAGTTACTGCCTGACCGATAAGCTTGGAAAGATATTCATAGGAAAGATGCACTGTGCCCAGTCTTGTTTCGTAAGCAATCATACTAAAATACCTCCTTGAAATTAGCAAAACTTAAATATATATCACTGAGTGACGCCGTTATGTCTCCGCTTAATTTTTTGCCGTAGAAAAGAAGTCCGTTTCTAAAGCAAAGCGGTATTACAGGCATTGCGGTTTGAACACCTGATGCCACATCGGCAACGGTGGTTTTCCCGCTGTAAAAGCCACTTATAAGCCCTGAAAGATTACTAAAGCTGTCAACGACAATTTCAGCATTATCCGTAGCAGAACTTGAAGAAGCGGATACTAAACTGCCCTTTTGCTCAATAACGCCCCAGGCAGCACTGCCACTGGGAAGAACAAGGCTGCTTACATCCATATTATTAAGGATTCGTACCTCGCCTATATAAAGCTGAAAACTGCCCGATTTAAGACGCGCGGTATACTGTGCAAAGGTAACCTTATCAACCGTTACCGATATTCCCACAGCACCCAACTGCTTAGCAATAAGCTCGGCGGCGTTCACCCGCGACTGATTTTCCTTATTAACCATAAGCGTCAGGGAGAGCTTAGAACCGCTTGAATTTATGCGCAACCCCCCACTATTTATCTTATTATAACCTATCTTTTCCAAATTCTCAATAGAAATTTTTGAATTTGCAGTAGTTTCTAATGTTTGGAACCTTGATGTTGCGCTGAAATTCGGGTGAAAAATTCCTGTTGCAGGTACAGCATTGGTATAGTAAGCGTTTTTTGCAATGCGGCTTCGGTCAACCGCGGCGGATATGGCGTAGCGCAGATAAAGGCTTTTTAAAGGCGCATAATTCTGGTTCATACCAATGAACACAAGATTATTAAGGGGCACGCTGACCTTTTTACCGCTCATCCGTATTATCTCACCGTCGGCAAGGTCGGTGTAGTAAACATCGGTGGCGCCAACCTCGACATAGTGCGATACCGATTCACTGTCGGGTGCGTTTATAAGCTTTATTTTTGAAATACTGCTTTTCTCGCCGTAATAGCTTTCGTTGCGTGTGAGGAAGCCGTCCTCCTCATTAAATATATATCTTCCGCAGCCAACGGGCGGCAATACCTTTCCGTCCGAGGTGGTTTTTTTGTCCGACTCAGCTTTTAGCACGGGGAAATCAAGAAGATTAAGGAAATAAGGGTCAGCCTTTTTAAGGGTAAAAACAACCGTAGAAGAATCCTTAGCCGTACAAGAATCGGCAAAGGCAGTTTGGGCGGCATAAACCGTGTCAGAGCCTTTTGCAAGGTTAAAGGAGTAAACAACATCCGCCGCAGTAACGGTGCTTGAGTCGGTAAAAGTGGCTTTTTTTAGCTTAATTGTGCAGGTGGTGCCCGAAATCTGCGCGCTTTGGGCGAGCGCATATATCGGCTCGAAATTATTATCCACCTTTATAAGAGGTTCGTATAAAAGATGACAAAGCTGAACATTAACCGTCTTAACCGCGGTGTAGGGATTTACGGTATCACTGTCGCAGTAAATCAGACTTATTTGCATATCAGAGTCGGTGCTGTCACTCGGCTTTGAGTTTTGAGCTTGCGGGGTTTTACCCTTTTCACAGCCGATAGCGGCGAAAAGAAGTAATATACAAAGCAATAAAGCAATTGTTCTTTTCATAAAACCATCATCTCCGTAAAACTACGCGTGAAATATCTGTTGCTTTTCCTGTTTTCTCATCAATATTAAGTTGCACACCGCACAAGAAACAGGGGGTGTCGGCGGTTATAAACTTACTCATATCCTTATCCTTAAGGCGTGAAATTATAATAGAGCTTTCAACCCCTAAAACGGAATCCTCAGGCCCTGTCATACCTGCATCGGTAATGTAGGCTGTACCGTTTTTTTGTATCTGTTCATCAGCAGTCTGCGTATGGGTGTGGGTCCCGATAACGGCACTTACCCTACCGTCAAGGTAAATTCCCAAAGCTCGCTTTTCGCTGGTTGCCTCGGCGTGGAAATCGACTATTATTATATTTGCCCGGTCGCCTTTTGCTCGGTCAATAAGCGCATTTGCGGCGGTAAAGGGATTTGCCGTATGCTCCTCATCCATATAAATAACGCCCGCAAGATTTACAACAGCCACATGTGCTCGTCCCATATCAACAAGACAGTAACCGCTACCGTAATCGCATTTAATATTATCGGGGCGCAGTAAAAACGGGTTTTCGTCAAGGACAGGGTGAACCTCTCGACGCCTTAGCGTATGGTTGCCGCCCGTTATAACATCGGCACCGCTATCAAATAGGTGCGCCGCGCTAAACGGCGTTATTCCGTTGCCGTCGGCTGAGTTTTCACCGTTTATAATAACAAGGTCAATGTTGTTTTGTTTTCTATATTCGGGCAGTACACGGCGCACAAATTCGCATCCCGCGCTTGCTACCACATCACCAATAAAAAGTATCTTCACAATATCACTCCAAAATAATAATATCATAAAATATACATAATTGCAATTATTAAAACTATTGACTTTTTACTTATTTTTGGTACAATATAATCGTAGAAAAATTTGCCTTTACGGAGGATGCAAAATGAATGACATTTTAAAACAGATTGGCGAAATCGGTATTGTACCGGTTGTAAAAATTGATAACGCAGCAGATGCAGTACCCCTTGCAAAGGCTCTTATAAAGGGCGGTCTGCCCTGTGCGGAAATAACCTTTCGTACCGCTGCAGCGCAGGAGGCTATTAAGCTTATAGCTGAAAATTGTCCCGAAATGCTTGTGGGCGCAGGTACCGTACTCACCCGCGACCAGGCGGATGCGGCTATGAACGCAGGCGCAAAGTTTCTTGTAAGCCCCGGTCTTAATCCGTCAATAGTTGGTTACTGTGTTGAAAAAGGCTACCCCATTGTTCCCGGTACCACCAATCCCAGCGATGTTGAGCAGGCTCTTTCGTTTGGCCTTGATACCGTTAAATTCTTCCCTGCTGAGGCGGCTGGAGGTCTTGCTATGATAAAGGCTATGTCCGCACCTTACGGAAATCTCAAGTTTATGCCTACAGGTGGTATAAGTGCTAAAAACCTCAACGAATATCTTGATTTCCCCAAGATTATTGCCTGCGGTGGCAGCTGGATGGTTCCTGCGGATATGATAAATGCAGGTGATTTTGACGGCATTGAAAAGCTGACTCGCGAGGCTGTGCAGACTATGCTTGATTTTAAGCTTGTTCACGTCGGCATAAACAGTGATGATGAGGCTCAGGCTGAAAAAACCGCCAAGTTATTTGAAACTATTTTCGGTCTTAAAGCAGTTGAAGGCAACAAATCCTACTTCTGTAGCAAGGCAATAGAGGTTATGAAGTTTAAATATTTTGGTGAAAAGGGCCATATTGCAATCGGTACCCGCACCGTTCCCAGAGCCTATGCTTACTTAAAGAAAATGGGTGTTGAATTCCTTGAGGAAACCGCTACCTATGACGATAAGGGAAATATGAAGTTCATCTATCTTAAGGAAGAGTTTGGTGGCTTTGCCGTTCACCTTGTAAAGGCATAAGATAATAAACAAGATAAAAACTCCGTGTTTGAAAAATACAAACACGGAGTTTTTTTAATACAGTTTTACATCTATCCAAAGGTTTTCATAATACTTTCTTATCTCGCTGTCAATATCGTGGTAATACTGACAGACAGGGGTGTTCTCGGCGCTGGGATAGAGTATTTCATTTTGATAATAGCAGTAATCAGGGTTATTTATTACCGCCGTATGCGGTGAGGCATAGCCGATATACTCGGCATTAGCAAGTGCAATTTCGGGCTCTAAAAGGAAATTCATATAAAGCATTGCCGCCTCGTAGTTTTGCACACAAGCAGGAATACAAACCGAATCCATAAATATATTGGTACCTTCCTCAGGATAGAAAAAGGCAAGGTCCTCGTTTATATCGTACATAGTAAGAAAGTCACCTGCATAGTAAGGCGCAATTGCCGCCTCACCCGTTTCCATCTTACCGTAGACCTCATCCATTACATAGGATTGCAGATTTATCTTCTGTTTTTTAAGAAGCTCGGCCGCCGCATCCCAATCCGCCTTGTTTGTGGTATTAAGGTCGAAGCCCAACAGCATCTGCGCCGTCATAAAAGCATCTCTGGGATTTGAGAAGGTAAGGGACATATCCTTATACTTTTCATCCCAAAGGGTGGTCCAGCTATGTTTTGGCTCCTCAATAAGGGCGGTGTTGTATATTATTCCTACCATACCGACATTATAGGGTACACTATATGTGTTTTCAGGGTCAAAAAAGATGTTTTTGTAATCCTCGCGGATATAGTGGTAATTGCTAAGTTTGCTTACATCAATGCGGCTAAGCATTCCCTCTTTAATAAGACGCTCTATCATATAATCGGAGGGAATTATAATATCATAGGTTACCCCGCCGCTTTTAAGCTGAGAATACATAGTTTCGTTGCTTTCAAAGGTGGCGTAGTTTACCTTAATTCCCGTAATTCGCTCAAACTCGGCGTTGACGTCAATGCTGTCATCGCTGCCGTCGGAGATATATTCGCCCCAATTATAAATATTAAGGCGTGTGCCTGCATAATCTCTTGTATATTCGCCCTCGTAAACGATTTCCTCGGTTATTCCGTCGGGTTCAACTACTGCAGTCCCCCCTGCGCAGGCGCAAAGGGAAGCAAGACAAAGGCACACTAAAAAAATTAAAAACTTTCTCATATGCCGGTCCTCCTTTTTTCGCCGTTTGTCTGAACAATGTTATACAAAATAAGCAGAACAAATATGGAAATGAAAATAAAGGTAGAAAGAGCGTAAACATCGGGAGTTACGGTCTTTTTGGTCATATTGTAAATTACAATCGGCAAGGTTTGGTAATGACCGCAGGTAAAATAGCTTATAACAAAATCGTCAAGAGATAATGTAAATGCCATTATAAAGCCTGTAAATATACCTGAGAAAATGTTTGGCAGAACAACCTTGAAAAAGGCCTGAACAGAAGTACAACCAAGGTCGAGTGCCGCCTCGGAAAGACTTACATCGGTCTGCTTTAATTTCGGCATAACCGAAAGAATAACATAGGGCAGATTAAAGGTTATATGAGCAATAAGCACCGTGACAAAGCCTAAGGATTCTGTAAGACCGAAAAGTCTGCCGAAGAAGATAAAAAGCAGCATTAGAGATACGCCTGTAACTATATCGGCGTTCATCATAGGGATATTGGTCACTGTCATTGAAAGCCGCTGGGTTACCTTGCGCCTGAGTGCTAAAATACCCACCGAAGCCGCAGTGCCGAGCACCGTGGAAATAATAGCGGAAAGCACCGCAACTATCAATGTGTGCTCAAGGGCAGAAAGCATTTCGGTGTTATCAAACAGCCCCTTGTACCAATCAAGGGAAAAACCTGTGAATACCCACACGCTTTCTCCTGCATTAAAGGAGAAAAACACCATAACCGCAACGGGTGCGTACAAAAAAATAAGGATAAATGCAATGTAAAGACGGGATAGGGCCTTCATATAATAACGCCCCCCTCGTCATCGGAAAATCGGTTCATAACGGCAAGACTTATAAGGATAAGTACCATAAGAACAAGGGAAAGGGCAGATGCAACATTGTAATAATCGGGTCCCTGATTAAACAAGAATTCAATCGCATCACCTATCATCAGGGTTTTGTTACCGCCTAACTTTTGGGAAATATAAAAGGTGCTTACCGAGGGTACAAATACCATTGTTATACCTGAAATCACCCCTGGAAGAGAGAGCGGGAAAATAACCCTGCGCAGTCGCTGAATACTGTTACCTCCAAGGTCTGCCGCCGCCTCTAAAAGCGAGGGTTCAATTTTAGACATTACCGAGTATATCGGGAGTATCATATATGGTATAAAATCGTATACCATACCTAAGATTACCGCCCCCGGGGTATTTATAAGGCGCAAAGGCTCAAGGCCTATCCACTTAAGGAAGGTGTTTATAAGACCCGTGTTGGCAAGTATGGTTATCCAGGAATAGGTGCGGATAAGAAAATTCATCCACATAGGCAGCATAACAATCAGCAATATCATTCGCTGTGAGCTTATTTTAAGCTTGGTCATAAAATAAGCCATAGGATAGGCTAGTAAAAGTGTTATCACTGTTGCGATTGTCGCATAACCGATCGAAAGCATAAACGCTTTCTTATATTTCCCAAGCTGTGTTATGTTGGAAAGCGTGAAAACGCCGCTCGCATCGGTCAAAGCGTAGTAAACCATTATAAAAAGGGGAACTACAACAAATATTGCTGCCCATACAAGGTAGGGTGCCGCAATCAAACGGCTTGAGAAGCTTTTTTTGTTCAATGCACTATTCCTCCTCAACAGCAACGCTTAGCTGGTCAATCTCCTCGCTGTAGGAGCTATAGTCGCCGTATTTACCTGAGTATTCGGATTTTTTCATAATATGTATTGCGTCGGGCTCGATAAACAGTCCTACACGCTCATCAACCTTGTGCTCATCGGTGGTCTGTATCATCCATTTAAAGCCGCCTATATCAACAATTATCTCGTAGTGAACTCCAAGGAAAATAACCGAGGTAACCGTGCCCTCAAGCATTCCCTCGCTGGGTGCAACAATATCCACATCCTCAGGTCGAACAACAACATCAACGGGCTCATCCTCATCAAATCCCGAGTCAAGACAGGTGAACGTTCTGCCCGAAAAATGTGCAACAAAATCCTTGCGCATAATTCCGTCAAGTATATTACTCTCACCTATAAAGTCAGCGACAAAGGCGTTTTGGGGCTCGTTATAAATATCCTGCGCAGTACCTATTTGCTGTATTTTTCCGCCATCCATTACCACAACACGGTCGGACATAGCGAGCGCCTCTTCCTGATCGTGGGTAACGAAAATAAAGGTAATACCAAGCTCCTGCTGGATTTTTTTAAGCTCGTTTTGCATATCCTTGCGAAGCTTAAGATCAAGGGCGGCAAGGGGCTCATCAAGCAAAAGCACGCGGGGCTGATTAGCAATAGCGCGGGCGATGGCAACGCGCTGCTGCTGACCGCCTGAAAGAGTATCTATCTTGCGTTTTTCAAGGCCCGAAAGGTTTACTAGTTCAAGCATTTCGGTAACCCGCGCCTTAACCTGCGCTTCGGGCAGCTTTTTTATGCGAAGTCCAAAGGCAATATTCTCATATACATTAAGATGCGGGAAAAGAGCGTAGCGCTGAAAAATGGTATTAACGTGTCGCTTATAAGGCGGCACGCCGTTTATGCGTTTATTTTCAAAAAGCACATCACCGCTGTCGGGGGATAAGAAACCTCCGATAAGGCGCAGTGTTGTTGTCTTTCCGCACCCTGAGGGACCGAGCAAAGTTATAAACTCGCCGTCCTTGATAGACAAATTTATCCCGTCAAGAATAGTTTCGCCGTCAAAGGCAACATTTACATTTTTCAGTTCAATGATGTTAACCTGAGCCACCTTTAGTCCTCCACAAAAAAATATAAATTTATACGCTATACATAATAGAGCCAAATCGCCTTAATGTCAAGGTTTTTTTGCAAAATTTCAACTCTTTTCGATAAAATTTTTAATGGTTTTATTTTTTGCTCTAAAATACTCTGTTTTTCTCTGTTTTTCTCCATAATACTCGCTTTTTGTTGTTATAAAAAATTTTGGTAAAAAACGCACATTTATTATTGCTCACTCCTTTAGTTTATGATATAATATAGAAGTATATTTGTATCTATTTTAAAGGTGGGGTGCAAAAATGGTTATTGTTGGTATAGATCCGGGCTATGCAATAGTTGGCTTCGGGGTTATAGACTATACTGCCAACCGCTTCACCACCATTAAATACGGTGCCATCACAACCCCGGCACATACCGATTTCGCCGACAGGCTTAAAACGGTATACGATGATGCGAGTACCCTTTTTGATAAAGTAAAGCCCCAGGCGTTGGCAATCGAAAAGCTTTTTTTTAATACAAACACCACCACCGCCATTGATGTGGCGCAGGCAAGGGGCGTAATACTTCTTGCCGCAAGGCAAAGAAATATTCCTGTATTTGAGTATACGCCGTTACAGGTAAAGCAGGCAGTATCGGGCTATGGCAGAGCCGAGAAACGTCAGGTTATGGAGCTTACCCGTCAGTTTTTGGGGCTTTCGCAGGTCCCAAAGCCTGACGATACAGCAGATGCTCTTGCCCTTGCTATTTGCCACGCTTACAGCTCGGGCACATCCTATGCAAAACTTGTTATGGAGGCTAAAGGAAAATGATAGCGTCGTTAAACGGAAAACTAATATATACCGATGCCGCCACTGCAGTTATCGAGTGCGGCGGAGTAGGAATACGCTGTTTTGCTACGGCGAACACTCTTGCAAAGCTACCGAGTGTCGGCTCACAGGTGTTTTTACACACCGTAATGGTGGTAAAAGAGGATGCGCTCGACCTTTACGGATTTTTGACCGCACAGGAGCTTGAATGCTTTAAGCTTGTAACCTCGGTTAGCGGTATAGGTCCCAAAATGGGTCTATCCTTGCTGTCGGAGTTCACTCCCGAACGAATACAATTGCTTATTATAAGCAACGATGCAAAGGGTCTTACTGCTGCATCGGGAATAGGACTCAAAGGAGCTCAGCGCATTATATTAGAATTAAAGGACAAGCTGGGTAAAAGCACCGATCTTCGCGGTGCCGATTTATCGGGCGCTGCAGCGGCAGTTTCAAACTCTGCATCAAAGGAAGCTATTGCCGCACTCACAGCTTTGGGATTTACCCACAGTGAAGCGGTATCGGCGGTTAGCTCCCTTGACTTATCACTTGATACACAGCAGCTTATAAAGCTTGCGCTTAAGCAACTTTCAAAAAGGTAGGTGAAGAGTAATGCTTGAAGATATGGATTTTGAAAACCGTGTGGTTTCCCCCGAATTTTCAGGAACCCAAGATGATACTGAGGTGACACTTCGTCCTAAAAGTCTTGATGAATATATAGGTCAGGACAAGGCTAAGGAAAACCTTGAAATTTACATAAAGGCGGCTAAAATGCGAGGGGAGAGCCTTGACCACGTTTTACTTTACGGCCCTCCGGGTCTTGGTAAAACCACCCTTTCGGGCATTGTTGCCAAGGAAATGGGTGTAAACCTTCGCGTTACATCGGGTCCCGCAATAGAAAAGCAGGGAGACCTTGTCGCAATACTTACAAACCTTAGTGAGGGCGACGTGCTTTTTATTGATGAGATACACCGCCTTTCCCGCAATGTTGAGGAGATTTTATATCCCGCTATGGAGGATTTTTCTCTTGATATCATAATCGGTAAAGGCCCCTCGGCAAGGTCTATTCGCCTTGATGTGCCCCACTTTACCCTTGTGGGTGCCACCACCCGTTCAGGTCAGCTCTCGGCACCTTTGCGCGACCGATTCGGCGTACTGCTTCGGCTTGAGCTTTACACCCCTGAGCAGCTTGCAAAAATTATCAGCCGCTCAGCGCGAATACTTGAAATTCCTATTGATGACGAGGGCGCGCTTGAAATTGCCTCGCGTTCTCGCGGTACACCCCGTATTGCCAACAGGCTTTTAAAGCGTGTAAGAGATATTGCGCAGATTCAGTTTGACGGCGTTATTACCGAGCAGGTTGCGCGTGATGCACTGTCCCGTTTTGAGATTGATGAGCTGGGTCTTGATGATTTTGACCGCAGGATGCTTAGGACAATTATAAACGCATACGGTGGCGGCCCTGTCGGTCTTGATACCCTTGCCGCAGCAGTGGGCGAGGAAAGCATTACCTTAGAGGATGTTTATGAGCCTTACCTTATGCAGATTGGCTTTTTAACACGGACCCCCAGAGGCAGATGCGCCACCAAGCTTGCTTATGACCACCTTGGTATTCCCTTTAACGGTGCAAACACAGAAAGTGACGGCAGAATAAAATGCGATTTGTAGAAGATTTTAAAGATTATGAGCTAATTGACGCCGAGGGCGGTGAACGTCTGGAGCGTTGGGGCGATATAATCCTTATCCGCCCTGACCCACAGGTTATATGGCAGGGTCAAAGGAAGGATCCGCGCTGGAATGAGCCTCACGCTGTATACCATCGTTCAAGCTCGGGCGGCGGATATTGGGAAACCCTAAAAAAGGTACCCGATGTATGGAGTATAAAATATAACGGGCTTACCTTTCGCTTAAAACCAATGGGCTTTAAGCATACAGGTCTTTTTCCCGAACAGGCTGTAAATTGGAAAAAGGCTGATGAGCTTATAAGGAAAGCGGGTAGACCCGTTAAGGTCTTAAATCTTTTTGCTTACACAGGTGGAGCTACCGTTGCCTGCCTTGCTGCAGGCGCGCAGGTTACCCATGTTGATGCCTCAAAAGGTATGGTTTTGTGGGCTAAGGAAAACGCAGCGGCTACCGCAACGCCCGAAAATGCAGTGCGTTGGCTTGTTGATGACTGCCTTAAGTTTGTTAAAAGAGAAATTCGCCGCGGAAATACCTACGACGCAATAATTATGGATCCGCCCTCCTATGGCAGAGGTCCCGGCGGTGAGGTATGGAAGCTTGAACAGCACATATGCGAGCTGCTTACCGAAACGGGAAAGCTGCTGAGTGATGATGCAATATTCTTCTTCCTTAATTCATATACAGGCGGTCTTTCCGCAACAATTTTAAACTATATGGTAAAACAATGTATTGCAACTAATAAGGGCGGTAAAATATATACCGATGAAATAGGACTTAAGGTCACCGCAAGGGACATTATTCTCCCTGCGGGCAATACCACCGTATGGGAAAGGTAACTATGAGCGACAATATTATAAAAATACAAAATGCATCCTTTGAGTATACCGATGCAAATGACTGCAAAGCTATACTCACTAATTTCAATTTAGAAATAG
The DNA here is from genome assembly GCA_045649505.1 of Acutalibacteraceae bacterium. Classification (GTDB taxonomy): domain Bacteria; phylum Bacillota; class Clostridia; order Oscillospirales; family Acutalibacteraceae; genus SIG587. The sequence goes on along the minus strand of JAZRQA010000043.1, from coordinate 13,024 downwards.
AACGCGGTAGTTTTACTGTGATTTTAGGTCACAACGGCTCGGGAAAATCAACCCTTGCAAAGTTGTTAAACGGTCTTTATAAGCCTACGGCGGGCACCGTTTTGGTGGATGGAATATCCACTGCCGATGAAAAGAACGAAATTGAAGTAAAGCGCAGAGTTGGCCTTGTTTTTCAGAACCCCGATAACCAGATAATAGCCTCTATCGTTGAGGAGGATGTTGCCTTCGGACCCGAAAATTTAGGCTTGCCGCCCAATGAAATACGCGCCCGCGTTGATGAAGCATTGAAGGCCGTCGGTATGTATGAGTATCGCCTGAAGGCACCGCATCAGCTTTCGGGTGGACAAAAGCAGAGGATAGCCATTGCAGGCATAATAGCAATGCGCCCTGCCTGTATCGTGTTGGATGAGCCTACCGCAATGCTTGACCCTAAGGGCAGGCAAGAGGTTATGGAAACGCTGTATAAGCTTAACCGCGATCACGGAATAACAGTGGTACTTATCACCCATTTTATGGAGGAGGCGGAGTTTGCCCACCGCACCATTGTTATGAATGACGGGATGATTGTGTGCGACGATACGCCCGTAAAGGTTTTTGAGCAGATTGAAATGCTTAAAAGTATAGGGCTTGCCGTACCGCAGACCAGTGAGCTTTTGTACCGCCTAAAAAAGAGCGGAATTGATATAAAATCGGGAGTAATCTCGGTTGACGAAACCGTGCAGGAGATAATCCGCGCACTTTAATCAGCATTTTTTCAGAATGGAGGGAAAATCACGTGTCACTTATCGAGGTCATGGATTTATCCTATTCTTATTCAAATAGCCTGCCAACACCTGTGGCGGCAATAAATAATATAAATTTAAAAATTGAGCAAGGTGAAATTATCGGCGTTATCGGACATACGGGCTCTGGTAAATCCACCCTTGTTCAGCAGCTTAACGGGCTTCTTCGCCCCACCTCAGGCAAGGTATTTATTGACGGTGAGGATATATGGGAAAACCCAAAGCAGATAAAGAAGATACGCGAAAAAGTAGGTCTTGTTTTTCAGTACCCTGAGTATCAGCTTTTTGAGGATACCGTTAAGGCAGATATTGCTTACGGCCCTAAAAATATGGGCGTTTCGGGTGATAAGCTTGAGGCTAGTGTTGAGCTTTCGGCAAAGGCCGTCGGACTAAAGACGGAGCTGCTTTCAAAATCCCCCTTTGACCTATCGGGAGGCGAAAAGCGGCGTGCCGCCATTGCGGGCGTTATCGCAATGAATCCCAAAGTCCTCATTTTCGATGAGCCCACCGCGGGCCTTGACCCTATAGGCAGAGAAGGAATTTTAAACATTGTTAAAAACTGCCGTGAAAAGGGTGGTGCGACCGTTATAATGGTTTCTCACAGTATGGAAGATATTGCCGTGATTGCCGACCGTATTCTTGTTATGAACTCAGGCAGTATTGCTATGTTCGATACCGTTGAAAATGTCTTTAAAAATGCTGATACCCTACACAAAATAGGCCTTAATGTGCCTAACATTACTAAGGTGTTTTTAAAGCTTCGTGAGCAGGGAATGGATATTCCTACCAATGTTTACACTATGGACGAAGCGGTGCGGGTGCTCACCGAATATAAGATGAGCGGAGGTAATAAAAATGCTTGATAATATTACCTTCGGTCAGTACATTGATGTGCCGTCTGTAATTCACCGCCTTGACCCGCGTCTTAAAATATTGTTGCTTATAGCGGTAGTTGTGTTTATTTTTATGGCGGGTAACTTCTTGTCTTTAGGATTAGTGGCTGTGTTCACGCTTTGCGTGTTACTGCTTTCAAAAATACCCGTAAAAATGTATCTTAAAAATCTTAAGGTAATTTTGCCCGTAATAATCTTCACCGCTGTTATAAATACCCTTTATGCGGGCGGGGGTAAAACCTTGATTAGCTGGTGGATAATTCACATCACAACAGGCTCAATTGAAAGAGCCTTGTTTATGGCGACAAGAGTGGTGTTGCTTATCCTTATAAGTGCTACGCTTACCTATACCACCACCCCGAATGATTTGACCGATGCTATTGAGCGGCTATTTTCTCCGCTTAAATTTATAGGCCTTGGCTCAGCCGTGCATATGTTGGCTATGATGATGACTATTGCGCTGCGCTTTATCCCTACACTGATTGAGGAAACTCAGAAGATAATGAATGCCCAAAAGGCACGAGGTGCCTCCTTTGATGAGGGAAAACTGATGCAGCGAATAAAGGCACTTATTCCCATTTTAATACCGCTTCTTATTTCTGCTATTCGCCGTGCCTATGAGCTTGCTGAGGCAATGGAATGTCGTTGCTATAATGGCGGCAAGGGCAAGCAGCGTATGAAACAGCTCCGCCTTAAAACGGGCGACCTTTTAGCATTACTCACCGTAGTAATCTACTGCGGCGGTGTGCTAACACTGAATTTATTTTTCTAGAGGTTAATTATGAAAAGGGTACTGCTTAAAATTTCATATGACGGTACCGCCTACCACGGCTGGCAGGTTCAGCCAAACGGTATTACTGTGCAGGAAACGCTACAAAACGCCCTTGAAAAAATGCTGGGCGAGCGGGTAGGTGTTACAGGCTGCAGCCGTACCGATGCGGGTGTGCACGCAAGGGAGTTTTACTGCCATTTTGATGCGAGTGAAAGCATTCCCACTACTGCCTTTGTGGCGGGACTCAACTGCTGTCTGCCTTATGATATTTCGGTTTTACAGGCAAGTGATGTGCCCTGCGATTTCCACGCTCGTTATAACGCAAAGGGCAAGAGGTACATATATATCATAGATAATGCTGCGGTGCCCGACCCGTTTTTGCGCCGCTATGCGCACTATGTAAAGACACCCCTTGATACCGATAAGATGAATGATTTTTGCAGTATGATAATCGGTACCCACGATTTTGCCGCCTTTTCCAGCATTCACCGTACCGTTACCGATACAGTGCGCACCGTGAGCGAATGCTTTGTCACCCGTGATGGTGATAAGGTTATTTTAAGCGTTACGGCAAATGGTTTTTTATATAATATGGTGCGTATAATAGTCGGTACTGCGCTTGATGCTAGCAACGGTAAGATACCGCAGGGTAATTTTGAAGATGTATTCAAAACGGATAGGAATAGGGCAGGTAACACAGCGCCTGCCTGCGGTCTGTTTTTAGATAAAGTATTTTATTAGGAGTAGCCTATGCCTGATTATAAAAAGAAAAATGTAAAGCGTGCGGGAAAGAAAAGAAGCTCTGCGCAGAAGATTGACGATATTTCTATGCGCTCAAAGACTATTCGCCGCAGTGAAGCAGAAAAGAAAAAACAATCAGCAACCCAAAAGGGCAGCCTTCGTGTTGTAAAGGGTAATAAGCTGCGCAACCGCAACCGTGTCAGAGTAATAACAGGTTTAGTAGCAACGATTGTTGCCGCGGTTCTTATTTTCTATTTTTCATTACCTACAGGTATTGTAGATCAAATAAACGTATTCAGCAGTGGTTTTGGCTCAAGTCAGTTTCCTGTTTCAATGGCAGGTAGCAATACCCTGACTGTAGATAAGCACGGCAGTCTATTTTACTGTCTGTCTGATACAATGGTTGAGGGCTTTAACAGCGGCGGCAAGCGTATTTTAAAATCTCAACACGGTTTTTCCGCTCCCGTAATGCGCACCTCTGCCACGCGCGCTTTGATTTTTGACCAAGGTGGTATTAGCTACAAGGTCTATGGGGTTAATGATGTTATAATAGAAAAGACTACTAAGAAAAACATAATTTCGGGTAGCATAGCAAGATGCGGTGCCTACGCTATTGCTACAGGTGCCGAAGGATATGCCGCCTGTGTTACGGTGTATAACAAAAACGGTGATCAGGTATATGAGTGGAACAGCTCGGTAGAGCTTGTAAGTGATGTCGCCCTTTCACCTAACGGTAAAAAGCTTGCCGTGGCGGTGTTCTCGGGTGAAAACGGCGTGTATAAATCTAAGGTATATGTCTTAACCTTCGATTCTGCTTCGCCCATACATACCACCGAGTACGAGGGCAAGTTTATATATTCGCTTCAAACAAATATAAACAAGGGCTTTTTTACGGTGCATAGTGAAGGTACCGATTATACAAGCTGGGGTAGATACTCAAATAAAAATTTCACTACCGAAAACAGTGTTCGTATGTACCGCGGCAACTCAAGATTCAGCCTTGCTGTAACTACCCGCAGCAGCGATAAAAAGGATAACACCCTTATCCTGTTTAACAAAAAGGGTAAGCAGGTGAGTGAAATAAAGTGGGAACAAAGCATTACCGATGCGGCACTTGTGGGTAGCCATATCTTTATTCTAAGTGATACAAAGGTGTATCTGATTGATAAGTCGGGTAATACCGTGCGTACAGGCGAGGCAGGCTTTGGCGGTGTAAGGGTAGTGGGAATTTCCCTTGAAAACGCTATTGTTATATCTGATAATATTTTAAATAAAGTAGTTTTAAAAAGTGAGAAATAGTTTATGTCGGTTTGTTTTGAACAACAACTAAAAAAAAGCTTAGAGCAGGCACCGCCGCATGGTGTGTACCTGCTTTTCGGCGATGACACGTATCTAAAAAAACAGTATGTGGACAAAATAATAGACAAAACGGTTGACAGGGACGATTTTTTTAACTACCACACCTTCGATGAAAAGGCAGACCTTCAGGAGGTTTACGATGCCCTTCAGCAACTGCCGATGATGGCGGATAAAAAGCTGGTTACCCTTTGCGATTACGATTTTGAAGATGCAACTGATAGTGAGTTTACACGCCTGTGTGAATTGCTTTGCGAGAGGATAGATACCGCGGTTTTCGTGGTTTGGTTTTGTGCGCTTGAGTTTGACCATAAAAATTCTTCAAGGGCGAAAAAACTTATTGCCGCTGCTGAAAAATCGGGCGGTATTGCGGCGTGTATAGGGCACAGAGATTCTGCCGACCTTACCCGCATGCTTACCGCGGGCGCAGCAAAGCGCGGTTGCAAGCTTTCATACGATGCCGCGCGCTATCTTATAGAGTGCGTATCTACCGATATAAGCACCCTGCGCTTTGAGCTTGATAAGCTTTGTGCCTTTGCCGAAAACGGCATAATCGATAATAAAATGATAGACACCGTCTGCGTAAAAACGGTAGAGGCAAGTGTTTACGACCTAACTAAGGAAATATTTGCCTGTAATGCCAAGGGCGCTTTAAAGCTCCTTGATGAGCTTTTTTATATGCGCATTGCATCGCAGATAATAGTCTATTCGGTGCATAGTGCCTATGTGGATATGTACCGCGTTTATGCCGCAACTCAGGCGGGAGTGCCTCTTAGTGACATAGCTAAAGAGTTTGCCTACGGTAAAAAAGAGTTTCTGCTCAACCGCGCAAAGAGCAATTTGCGCCGTTTTGATTCAGTTAAGCTTCGCCTTAGCTTTGAGGAACTGCTCAGCTGCGATAGACTTCTAAAAAGCTATGCCGTGAATGAGCGTTTTGTAATAGAACAGCTTATTATCCGTCTTATTTATATTATCCAAAAGGGTGAAAAAATTGATTAAGCTAAGCGGCGCGGTCATAGTAGAGGGTAAATACGATAAAATACATCTCGAAAATTATATTGATGCTCTTATAATTCCTACAAACGGCTTCGCTTTGTTTCGGGATAAGGAAAAATTAAAGCTTATAAGGCTTGCGGCTGAGCAAGGCGGAATTATCGTTATGACCGATTCCGATAATGCGGGCAGGGTAATCCGCTCATATTTAAAGCAGTGTATCAAAAGCGATAAAATAATCAATGTTTATCTGCCTAAAATTTACGGTAGGGAACGCCGTAAGACAAAGTACGGTGCCGAGGGAATTTTGGGGGTAGAGGGCATAAGCGGCGAAATAATTCTTGCCGCCCTTGAAAAAAGCGGCGTTAGAGCGCAGGTGAGTGAGAAAAAGAGCAGAAAGGTCACGAAGGCCGATTTATATAAATGGAATTTAAGCGGCAGACAAAATTCCGCCGCCGCACGCAAAGATTTTCTTAGCTTTATAGATTTGCCCGATAACCTTACAACACCCGCAATGCTCGATTATATCAACTGTGCCTACACATTTTCAGGCTTTGAACAGGAGGTAAAAAAATGGCAAAACAGTCTGGACAAAAGGTGAGAATACTCTATATTATAGATTATCTGCGCCGATATTCCGATGAACAACATCCTGTTTCAACCCCACAAATAATTGAATATCTTGAAAATAACGGTATCGAGGCTGAGCGGAAATCGGTTTATCGAGATATCGATATACTTATAGATTACGGCTACGATATTATAAAAAACCGCGGCACAGGCGGCGGATACTTTTTAAGCACCCGTGAGTTTGAGGAGCCTGAGATACGCCTGCTTACCGATGCGGTTGCATCGGCTGGCTTCATAACCGCCAAAAAATCCCGTGAGCTTACGGCTAAGCTTGAAAAAATACAAAGCGTTCATCAGGCAAGACGGCATAGAGATTATTCCTATATAGATATAAGCCACAAATGTAAAAATGAAGAGATATACTATACTATTGACCGCCTGTCTGATGCTGTAGAGGGTGGCAAAAAGGTAAGCCTTAGGTATGAAAGACGAATTTTATCTCAGGACAGAAGGGTTGCGATTGCCGAAAAGGAAATGGAGGTCAGCCCCTACGCCCTTATATGGCAGGATGACTGCTACTATCTTGTGTGTAACAACGCCAAGTACGATAATTTAATGAATCTGCGCCTTGACCGTATGCGTGCCGTAAAGATTTTAGATACACCCGCCCGCCATTTCAGTGAGGTCAGCGAGTATAAGGATGCTTTTAATATATCGGATTATGTATCAAAAAACTTCAATATGTTCAGCGGTGAGCCTACCGAGATAAAGCTTCGCTGTGACACCGCCCTGCTTGAGCAGGTAATAGACCGTTTCGGTGAGGATATTTTTTATCTCAACGTCGAAAACGGCCACTTTGATTTTAATGTCAAGGCAAATTTAAGTGAAGGCCTTGTAAGTTGGATACTTCAGTTCGGCGCAGGAATAAAGGCACTCGCCCCTAATGAGTTTGTTGATATGGTGAAAAAACGCATAGACGATTTATATGAAATTTATAATTAAAAAAAGCGTTCTGTTATGTTATAACAGAACGCTTTTTTGTTAATAGCTTATTATAATAGAGTGAATTTTGTCTGCCGTTAGACCAGATGAAATTAAAACCGTCACCTGTCTTTTCTGTCTTTCTACGCTGCAGGAAACATTAGAACAAAAGCTATCTGCCTTGCAATCTAAAATCTCACAGCAACATAATACCGAAATATCCGTTGAGCAGTTCAGAGAAACCGTCAAAGAGTGCCTTAATGTTACTGAATTAACACCGTTTATTCTAAACAATCTGATTTCAAAAATTGAAATTGGTTGTTTAGAAATGGTTAATGGTCAAAAACAGCAAGAGGTTAGTGTGGAATGGAAAATCAAATCTACTTATTGATTTTCCAATACTATTTTGTTATCGTTTACTATTACGCTATACTGTGGATTTAGATTTGTGATATGTGCATAATAGGTAACAAAATTTTTTTCGAGCGAATCATTGTATCTTTCTAATGAAAAGAATTTGGTATTGTATTCATCCGATACAGTTGATTCACCACCATTTGTGTCAAGGATGGTTATAAAATAATCACTTGTATCCTTGTATTGGTAAACATATAAAACAATTCCGTTAGAAAGTTTTTGTACTATTCTTTTAGTATTTGAGCCGATTCCTATTTTCCATCCGTCTGCTGTTTTAGGTATAATCAAATATGTGTCAGAGTCGTTCTTGCGATCAATAATAAAATCGCAATCATCTCCCTCTACAATAAGTTCAATATTTGATCTTCCTAAATTATAATACTCATAGGCGGCTTTTGGAGAGTCGAAAGTTATAAAAAGATTTTCAAAAGGTAAAAATGTTAACACAACAATCAATAACACCGACAAACTTGTAAAAACAATATATAGTATATGTTTACGAATCGCTTTAAAATTTTTTATAACTATAATTGAACACACAAGAAAAATACAACCCATTATCAATCTAATAATATTATACAATGTGCTATACCCCCTATAATACTAATATGCATATGATGGCGACTGCACATATTGTCCCGTTGTAGCTAAAATGTATGCCGCCGCAATCGCCCAACCACTAATACTAGCATTGGTATAAGCCGTTTCGGTTGTATTATCCCATTGAATTGCTGTTGAACCTTCAAAGCCAATTTTTAATTCTGATAAATTCAATTTTACACCAAAGTTATTTGTTGTATTTCCGTTTGTTAAGGAGCCGGAAATACCAATATCATCAAGCCCTACACTTAAATCTAAAGTAAAATTGACAATGTTAATATTTATACCGGCAGATGATGATTTTATTGGGTGTTGTGCGTCTTTATTTGCATAAACGGAAATAGGCTTTGACGAGTCACCGTGTTTGGATATTGTTTGAGTGGTTTTGGTTCCTGTTTTTACAGTAATAGGTGATGGATCTGGAATTACTGGTGTTTCAATCTCTGCTATCGTTGCAGTAGTGGAACTACCGGCCCCAAAGGTGTTTTTTGCCCAAGTTTTAATTCCATTCCAAGCCTTTGAGAAAAAGTCACCGATTTCTTTCCAAAACATTCCTGTAGGATCTGCACGATTAACCGGATTGTTACCACAGTAAGCGAACATATTATTACCAAGAACGCCTTGCCCTGTGGATACATATCCGTCAGCGTTGATGAATCTACCAATTTCGGGATCGTAGTACCTTGTACCTGTTAGGTAGAACCCCGTCTCAGCATCGTAATAATACCCGCGATATCTTATAGCGTTTGCCTGACCAACGGTGTCAGCCATAGTGCCTGTAATACTGAGTAAATCTCCCCATGCTCCATAGGTATATTCTACCACCTGTGTGCCTTGACTGTCAACTATCCCCGTTACATCGCCTTGAGCGTTGAATATGTAATAGTAATATTCCTCAGTGGTGCCGTTCTTAAAAATTCAAACATATCACTACAATCTTTCTTTAAGTTTTTTATGATCCGCTATTTATTTCTTCTTTTTATGTGTATTTCTGATGGTTGGCTTGCGCTTTTTTGCTTGTAAAGCGGTATCGTTCCTATCGGGTGCGATAAGACAGTTTTTGCCCGTGCCTATAAGGTCATATCTGCCCGCGCTTTTAAGTGCAGTTAGCACAAGGGCGCGGTTTTCTGGTTTGAAATACTGCAAAAGTGCGCGCTGCTGTGCCTTTTCCTTCATTGTGCGCGGCACATACACAGGCTGCATTGTGTAAGGGTCAATCCCCGTATAGTACATACAGGTGGAAACGGTACCGGGCGTGGGGTAAAAATCCTGAACCTGTTCGGGGTGTAGGCCCTCCTTTTTAAGAAAAACTGCTAACTGGATGGCGTCCTTCATTGTGCTCCCCGGATGTGAGGACATAAGGTAGGGCACTAAAAACTGCTCCTTACCCACACTTTTTGTCAGCTCGTAAAAACGCTTCTTAAATTTCTGATAGGTTGCAATATTTGGCTTGCCCATATACCTTAAAACATTGTCACTACAGTGTTCAGGCGCAACCTTTAGCTGACCGCTTGTGTGGTGCGCTATAAGCTCCTTAAAAAAGCTTTCATCATTATCTGCTACAAGGTAGTCAAAGCGTATACCTGAGCGGATGAATACTTTTTTTACCTTGGGTATCTTTCTTAGCTCTCTGAGTAAAGCAAGGTAATCACTGTGGTCAACCTTTACCGCGGGGCAGATATTGGGCGCAAGGCATTTTTTACCCTTGCAAAGTCCTGTCTTTAATTGCTTGTCGCAGGATGGGGCGCGAAAGTTTGCCGTAGGTCCACCAACATCGTGTATATAGCCTTTAAAATCGGGCATTTTTGTAATAGCCTCTACCTCTTTTATAACCGATTCATGGCTTCTGCAGGCAATCTGCCTGCCCTGATGAAAGGCAAGTGAACAAAAATTACACGCGCCGAAACAACCGCGGTTATGGATAACCGAGAATTTTACTTCCTTTATTGCATCAACACCGCCCGCAGACTCATAGGAGGGGTGGTAATCTCGCATATAGGGCAGCGCATAAACCGCGTCCATCTCATCGGTGGAAAGGGGAGGCATAGGCGGATTCTGCACTAAAATCTTATCGCCGTGGCGCTGAATAACGGTTTTGCCGCGAAGGGCATCCTGCTCATCCTGTTGTATGCGGCAGGAAACGGCATACTGCCTCTTGCCCGATTCAGTAGGCTGTCTTACAATATCGTATGCAGGGCACTCACTGCAGGGGCGGGGAGTGTAGTCCTTAGCCGCTACCGCAAAGCAGGTGCCTAAAATATCGGTAAGCTCGGTGACTTTTTCACCGCCATCAAGACGTTTTGCAATCTCAACAATATGCTTTTCTCCCATACCGTACATAAGCAGGTCAGCACCCGAATCAATTAAAACGGATGGGCGCACCCTGTCGTCCCAATAATCATAGTGGGCAAAGCGTCGAAGGGAAGCCTCAATGCCGCCAATGGCAATGGGAATATCCCCGAAAAGCTCGCGCACCTTTTTAGTATAGCAAATAACTGCCCTGTCAGGACGCCGTCCCGCTTTACCACCGGGGGTATAAGCATCGTCACTGCGCCGCTTCTTTGCCGCAGTGTAGTGCGCCACCATGGAGTCAATATTTCCGCTGTTTATGAAAAATGCAAGCCTTGGACTGCCAAAAATTTTATAGTCCTCATCCCTTGTTGGCTGGGGAATAATGCATACCTTAAAGCCTGCGCTTTCCAATACGCGGGATACTACCGCTGTACCAAAGCTTGGGTGGTCAATATAGGCATCTCCCGTAATTATTATAATGTCGGGCTGATTCCAGCCGTAGCTTTCCATCTCTTTTTTTGTAATGGGTAAAAAGGGCATATTGTTACATCCTTAAAATTAGTACACAATAATTATATAATATAATTTGCAAAAATGCAATTAAAGTGATTGAGAAAATTGCGCAATTGGTATATAATAGGAAAACAAGAGGTGGTAAAAATGTTTGCCAGTTTAAAAAGCGTTGCCATTTTTGGAATGGAATCATATATGCTTGAAATCGAGACCGACTTATCAAACGGACTGCCCGCATTCGATATTGTTGGTCTGCCTGATGCCTCGGTTAAAGAGTCAAGGGACAGGGTACGCTCTGCTCTGAAAAACTGCGGCTTTAAATTTCCTGTGGGCAGAATAACCGTAAACCTTGCCCCTGCCGACCTGAGGAAGGAGGGTCCTGTTTACGACCTTCCCATACTAATAAGCATACTCCTTGCTTCAAAGCAACTGGGTGTGGGTGTGAGTGACTGTGCTTTTATAGGCGAGGTGTCCTTGGACGGTAAGATTCGCCCTGTAAACGGTGTACTTGCAATGGCTATCTGCGCTAAGGAAAACGGTGTAAAGAAATTTTTTGTGCCCTGCGCAAATGCAGCAGAGGCAGCCGTTGTAGAAGGAATTGATATTTATCCATTAAACAGCATAGCTGACCTGCTGTGCCATTTAAAAGGAGAGCGCGAAATAGCAAAAGCGGTGCCCGCGCCCTGTAGCAATACCACTGCTTACGAGGAACTTGATTTTTGCGATGTTCGTGGTCAGACGGCTGCAAAGCGCGCCTTAGAGGTTGCCGCCGCGGGCGGTCATAACATACTGCTTATAGGACCTCCCGGCTCGGGTAAAAGTATGCTTGCCAAGCGTATGCCGACCATTTTGCCCGAAATGACATTTGAGGAGTCTATTCAGACAACGAAAATACATTCAATAGCGGGTATTCTTAACCCCGAAAATCCACTAATAACTGCACGTCCCTTCCGTTCGCCCCATCATACCGTATCTGCCGCAGGCCTTGCGGGCGGCGGTACAGTACCAAGACCAGGTGAGCTTTCCCTTGCCCATAACGGCGTACTTTTTCTTGATGAGCTTCCCGAATTTCACCGCGATGTTATGGAGGCTATGCGCCAGCCTATTGAGGACGGTAAGGTTACAATTTCCCGTGTTGCGGGCACCCTAACCTATCCAAGCTCGGTAACTGTGGTTGCCGCAATGAATCCCTGTCCCTGCGGCTTTTATGGGCATCCATCAAACCGATGCACCTGTAGTGAAAATATAGTGCGCAAATATTTAAACCGTATTTCGGGACCAATGCTTGACAGGCTTGATTTACATATCGAGGTGCCGCCTGTGGATTACAATTCACTTAATTCTAATATCCCGCAAGAAACCTCGGCGCAGATAAGGGCGCGCGTAAATGCTGCCCGCGCTATCCAGATAAAGCGGTATGAGGGCACGGGAATTACCTGTAACGCCCGTTTAACTCCTGCGTTGCTTAAAAAGTATTGCACCTTGTCAGAACAAGCATCAGGAATACTGCGTGCCGCATTTGACAGGCTCGGTATGTCCGCCCGTGCCTATGATCGCCTCTTAAAGGTTGCTCGCACCGTTGCCGACCTTGAAGGTAGTGAAAATATCGAGGCTGCCCATATTTCTCAGGCAATACAGTTTAGAAGCTTGGACCGTAAGTATTGGGGGAACGAGGAATAATTTAGTATTGACAAAATAAATATATTATGTTAAAATCCTTTTTGCCCATTAAAAGTGGGCAAAAAGAGTTGGTGTTGATTGCGGTGAGGGTCCACCCGTTCCCATTCCGAACACGGAAGTTAAGCTCACTTGCGCTGACAATACTTGGCGGGAAGCTGCCTGGGAAGATAAGTAGATGCCGACATCAAAAAGGACAAGTCTTTCGACTTGTCCTTTTTGTATTTGTGTCCATAGGACACAACATCGTTTCGCGGCAAAGCCGTAAACATCATTTGACCCTCAGGTCAACGTCGTTTTCTTAAAGCACTTTAGCAAGGAAATCTTTAAGGCGGTCACACTTAGGATTACTAAAGAACTCCTCAGGGGGAGCCTCCTCCATAATAATACCCTCGTCAATAAATATAACGCGGTCGGCAACCTCACGGGCGAATCCC
>JAZRQA010000042.1:0-41275 GCA_045649505.1 Acutalibacteraceae bacterium | reverse complement strand
AATTAAAATAAGTCCTTGACATTTGCTGCTGAGTTGTAGTATAATAGCCTTTGCAAATATACCCCTGCACGATTCGCGGAGGGAGGGAATGTAGATGAGTCAGGTAAAAATTAAAGAGAATGAGTCTCTTGACAACGCTCTTCGTCGCTTTAAGAGACAGACCGCAAAAGACGGTGTTATTCAGGAAGTTCGCAAGAGAGAGCATTATGAGAAGCCCTCTGTAAAGCGCAAGAAGAAGTCGGAAGCCGCCCGCAAGCGCAAGTTCCGCTAAACGATTTTACTTTATTTAAAAAGCGGTTACACAATTTTGTGTAACCGCTTTTGTTTACAAGGAAATAAAACAATATGATATTTAAACCCAATTTCAAATTTGATGCAGTAACGGATATATCTCCCTCTTTTTTAATCGAAAACGGCATTACTGCTCTTATTCTTGATGTGGATAACACCTTATCCACCCATCATGGTCAGCAGTTGACAAAAGGACTTAAAGAATGGCTTGAGCTTATGAAGCAAAATAATATAAGGCTTACCGTTCTTTCAAACAGCAAGAAAAAAAGGGTAGAGCCTTTCGCTGAAAAAATAGCCCTTGATTTTATATCTTTAGGGCTTAAACCTCTGCCTTTCGGGTATATACGTGCAATTAAGAAAATGCAAATTAAAAGGGAAAATACCGCTATAGTTGGCGACCAGATATTTACCGATGTTCTGGGCGGAAATATGGTTGGAATTAAAACGATTTTATTAACACCTATTTTATGCGAAAAGGGTTGGAGCTTTAGACTTCGCAGAAGAGCAGAGAGGTTTTTGCTTCGTATTTATAAATTTTAAGGGAGGCGAGTCATTTGTCAGCAATATTCGGACCGGCGGGTAATTCCGTAAGCTTTACCAAAATGGGCTATAAGCATAGCCTTCAGGTGCCGGAATTTCTTGAAAAAATGGGGCTTAATGCCTTTGAATATCAGTGTGGGCGAGGAGTCAATATTGGGCTTGATAAGGCTCAACAGCTTGGCAAAATAGCAAAAGAAAAGGGAATAACCCTTTCGCTTCATGCTCCGTACTACATCTCAATGTCTTCCGTGGATGAGGAAAAACGCCTTAATTCTGTAAATTATATTTTAAGCAGCGCAAAGGCCGTAAACGCTATGGGCGGAAACCGCATAGTTGTTCATACAGGCTCGTGCGGAAAAATATCAAGGGAAGAGGCATTAAAGCTTGCCCTTGATACAATGAGTATTGCCCTTAAGGCTCTTGATGAAAACTCTCTTTCAAATATTCATATTTGTCCGGAAACAATGGGAAAAATAAATCAGCTTGGCACTCTCGATGAGGTATTAACCCTTTGCGAGCTAGACGAAAGACTGATTCCGTGTATAGATTTTGGACATCTTAATGCGAGAACGCTTGGCGGTCTTAAGGAGCTTTCGGATTTTGAGTATATATTTGATGAGATAGAAAGACGCTTAGGTGCCCAACGCTTAAAATCCTTCCATTCTCACTTTTCAAAAATAGAATACACCGCAGGCGGCGAGAAAAAGCATCTCACATTTGATGATGACGTGTTTGGTCCCAATTTTGAGCCGGTTATGGAGCTTATATACAAGAAGGACTGTTCACCTACGATAATTTGCGAGTCCGACGGCACACAGGCGGAGGATGCGCGTACAATGAAGCTATATTACGAAGGGTTGTGTAAACTGTGATAAACAAAAAAATTCTTATAATTAACGGTCCAAATCTCAATATGCTTGGTATACGTGAGCCTTCAATCTATGGCGGTAAGACTTTAAATGATATAAATTCAAACATTCGAAGCTATGCTCAAGCAATGAAGATAAGCTGCGATTTTTTTCAGTCTAATTGTGAAGGCGAAATAATCGATAAAATTCACAGTGTTAATACTGAGTATGCGGGCTGTATAATCAACGCCGGTGCCTATACACACTATAGTTATGCAATACGCGATGCTATTGCTTGTGTAGACAAGCCTTTTATTGAAGTGCATATGTCAAATGTTCATTCCCGAGAGGAATTTAGACACACCTCGGTAATAAGCGGTGTATGCAAGGGTGTAATTGCAGGATTTGGCACAGGAAGTTACCTGCTTGCAGTAAATGCGATGCGTGATTTAATATAGTTTTTTAATTGTTGTTCTTGACAAACAGCTTAAAACACTTTATAATTCATTATGTAATATATTGTGGTAGAAATTGGATACCACACAATGTATGTAAATTTTGGAGGAATTTTATTATGGTAACTGCTGGTGATTTCAGAAACGGTGTAACCTTCGAGATGGATGGTAAGGTTTATCAGATTATTGAGTTCCAACACGTTAAACCGGGTAAGGGCGCTGCATTTGTTCGCGCTAAGATCCGCAACGTTATTGAGGGCTCTGTTGTTGAACGTACCTTCAACCCGAATGATAAATATCCCACTGCTTTTGTAGAGCGTAAGGAAATGGAATTCTCTTACAGTGATGAGGGCCTTTACTACTTTATGGATCCTGAATCCTATGAGCTTGTTCCTGTTGGCGCTGATGATTTAGGCGACAACTTTAAATTCGTAAAGGAAAATATGGTATGTAAGATATTATCCTATAAGGGTAAGGTTTTCGGCGTTGAGCCTCCTACATTTGTTGAGCTTCAGATTACCGCTACCGATCCCGGCTTCAAGGGTGATACAGCTACCAACGCTACTAAGCCTGCAACTCTTGAAACAGGTGCTGAGATTCGTGTTCCGCTCTTTATAAACGAGGGTGATATGATTCGTATTGATACTCGTACAGGTGAGTACATGGAGCGTGCATAATTGCCGTTTTACTGTATAAAATACAACAGGAGGATTTTTAATTATGACAATTTGTGAAAAAGTTTCTTATATCAAAGGCCTTGCTGAGGGTTTGGCTCTCGATGATTCTACCAAAGAGGGTAAGGTATTAAATGCTATTATCGATGTTCTTACCGATATTGCCGAGGAAATCGACTATATTGAGGAGGATTATGCAGAGCTTTCCGAGCAGGTTGACGCTGTTGATGAGGATCTTGCTTCTGTTGAAGACTTCATCTATGAAGATGATGACGATGATTGCGATTGCGATTGTGGCTGCTGTGATGACGACGACCTTTATGAGGTTGAGTGTCCGAAGTGCCATGATATAATCTATCTTGATGAGGAAATGCTTGCAGAGGAAGGTATTACCTGCCCCAACTGCGGTACCGACCTTGAGTTTGATTTTGACGGCGATTGTGATTGCTGCTGCGGTTGCGATCATGAAGACGCTGAAGAGGAATAGTTTTAGACAAGCTTTTTGGGGGCGTACTTTAGTGCGTCCCTTTTTTACTATTTTGTAAAGGGGAGCAGCGCATATGCCTGCTTTAGAGTGTAAAATTGAATATACCGCAGTAGCTAATACCATAAATGAAGATGCTGTGCCTGTTATTATTGTTGCCGCGGGAAGCGCAAGCCGTATGAACGGAATTGATAAAATATTTGCTGAATTGTGTGGTGTTCCGCTTATAGTTCATACCCTGCGTTCTTTTGAGAACAGTGAGCATATTTCCCGCATTATAGTTGTTGTTAAGAACGAGGATATCCTTAAAATGCAGCAGCTTACACAGTGCTATAATATTACTAAGGTTAGTGATATTGTTGCTGGTGGTGATAACCGTCAAGAATCGGTTAAAAACGGATTTTCGCGCCTCGGGGCAGATGCTCAATTTGTACTTATTCATGACGGCGCTCGCCCTCTTGTGAGCGATAATGTAATAAGTAATGTTGCTTGTGCCTTGAGGGAACATAAAAGCGTTGCCTGCGCCGTGCCTGTTAAGGATACAGTAAAGCGGGTCAATAACAGCGGTATTGTATGCGAAACCTTAAAACGGGATGAGCTTGTAAGCGTTCAGACACCACAGGGCGTTGCTGTATATGAATATCTTTCAGCACTTGAAAATGCTAATCTTTCCTGTTTTACTGATGATACTTCAATTATGGAAAGTCAGGGAATAAAAACATATATAACCTGCGGTGATTATCATAATATAAAGATAACCACAAGGGAGGACCTTGTTATAGCCGAGCAATACTTGAAAGAAAGGCAGGCATAAATTATGAGAATAGGTCACGGTTACGATGTTCACCGTCTTGTGGCGAACAGAAAACTGATTTTAGGCGGCGTTGAGATTGAACATACATTAGGGCTTGACGGTCATTCAGATGCCGACGTTTTAATACACGCTGTTTGTGATGCGCTCTTAGGTGCTGCAGCACTTGGGGACATAGGTAAACACTTTCCCGATACAAGTGATGAATTTTTGGGAATTGACAGCCGAATCCTATTAAGACGTGTTATAAAAATACTTAAAGATAATGGATATGCAGTTATAAATGTTGATGCAACGGTGATTGCTCAACAGCCAAAGCTTGCAAAATATATTGATTTAATGCGCAAAAATATTGCTGATGATATTTTGACGGATATTGATTGTGTGAATATAAAAGCAACAACCGAGGAAAAACTTGGTTTTACCGGAAACAGTGAAGGCATAAGTGCCCACGCTGTTTGCTTGATTGAAAAAATTTAAAATTCATATAGTTTACCCCTTGTACATATCTATGTATAAAGGGCGGTGGAAGCATGGGAATATATGCAGTGCTTAGTAAAAGAGGGGTAATTGCTGTAACCGCGTTTTTGATTATTTGTGCTCTGATTTTCGGTGAGTATTATTCAGCGGTAGCCAGTCAACGAGTTAATGCGCAAAGCAATACACAACGACTTGATTACATATATTCTTTAGGTGTAGAGGTTTCGCAGACTCCGGTTGCTGTTGAGAATATAAGCATTCCTGTAGAGTTTTCTGATGTATATACCGCATATAATGCCGTTCAGCTTCGCGCAGGATTTGATTTGAGAGAATTTCGCGGGAAAGAGGTAACGAAATATACCTATAGAGTAATAAATGACGAAAATATAGTTGTTAATCTACTCGTTTTTAAAGACCGCGTTATAGGCGGAGATGTAAGCAGCGTAAATATTAATGGATTTATGGACCCTCTTATTAAAAAAGAAAATTAAGGGATAATATGGAACAAATACGAATAGATAAATTCTTATCAAACCAACTTAATATTTCCCGTTCGCAAGTAAAGCAGATGCTTAAAAGCGGCAGGGTAAAGGTAAACGATAATTTTGTCTACCGCGGCGAAGATAAAATTCACCCAGACTCTGCTCAGGTTTTTGTTGACGGACAAGCGGTAAATTATAGCAAAAATGTGTATATTATGCTTAATAAACCTAAAGGAATATTAAGTGCATCTAATGATAAAAATCGTAGGACAGTAATTGACCTTATTCCCGAAGAAATGAAGCGCCAGGGACTGTTTCCCGTCGGTAGGCTTGATAAGGATACCACGGGACTCCTTATAATTACCGATGACGGTGAGTATGCGCATAAAATAATTTCTCCGAAAAACAAAACAGGCAAGGTGTATATAGCTGTGCTTGATGGCTCCTTGAGTGATGATATGATTGATGCATTTAAAGGCGGAGTTACTCTTGCTGACGGTACAAAATGTCGCCCGTCTAAGCTTGAGATAATTGACAGCACAAAAGCAAAACTTACCTTGTTTGACGGAAAATATCACCAGGTAAAAAGAATGTTTGGTGTTTTTGGACTCGGTGTCCTTGAACTTCACAGAGAGGCAATAGGTGAGTTATATCTTCCAAAAGACCTAAAAACAGGTGAGTGTAGATTTTTGGACGATTTTGATATTAAAAAAACCCTTTAAATTCGTTGTTTTTCGATATATTGCAAAACGCTTGGACAATATAAACAAAATAGATAAAACAAGTTTGGATATTGTAAATGTTGTAATTTAATGCAAACTTTGTTATAATACAATTAGATTATGGTTTGCTAATGGAGGTCAAATTTTATGGCAAGTTTATCACTTCGTAACGTTTATAAGAAGTACCCCGGCGGTGTTATCGCTGTTTCTGATTTCAATCTTGAAATCAAAGATAAGGAATTTATAATTCTCGTTGGTCCTTCAGGTTGCGGTAAATCTACAACTCTTCGTATGGTTGCAGGTCTTGAGGAAATTTCTGATGGTGAGGTTTATATCGGCGATCGTCTTGTGAACGATGTTGCGCCTAAGGATCGTGATATTGCGATGGTTTTCCAGAACTACGCTTTGTATCCTCATATGACCGTATTTGATAATATGGCTTTTGGTCTTAAGCTTCGCAAAACTCCTAAGGATGAGATTAAGCGTCGTGTTGAGGAGGCTGCCCGTATTCTCGATATTGAGCATCTTCTTGAGCGTAAGCCTAAGGCTCTTTCCGGTGGTCAGCGTCAGCGTGTTGCTTTAGGCCGTGCTATAGTTCGTGAGCCTAAGGTTTTCTTACTTGACGAGCCGCTTTCCAACCTTGACGCTAAGCTCCGTGCACAAATGCGTACTGAGATTTCTAAGCTTCATCAGAGACTGGGTACAACATTCATCTATGTTACTCACGACCAGACAGAGGCTATGACCATGGGTACCCGTATCGTTGTTATGAAGAGCGGTATTGTTCAGCAGGTTGATACACCTAACAATCTTTATAAATATCCTTGCAACCTCTTTGTTGCCGGATTTATTGGTTCACCCCAGATGAACTTTATTGAGTGTAAGCTTCTTGAAGAGGGCGGTGACTACTTTGTAGAGTTCGGTTCCGAGGATACGAAGACCCGCGTTGGTGTTAAGTATAAGATTAAGTTACCCGCTTCCAAGAATAATAATGATTGTCTTAAAGAGTATATTGGTAAGGAAGTTATTATGGGTATTCGTCCCGAGGATGTTCATGATGAGCCTGCTCTGATTGAAGCTAATCCCGACGGTATTGTTGAGGCTGACGTTGAAGTTACCGAGCTTATGGGTGCTGAGACCTATCTGTATATGAACTGCGAAGGTCAAAACATTAACGCCCGTGTTAGTCCTACTTCTACCGCTCGTCCCGGAGATAAGATTAAGATTGCTATTGAAACCGGCAAGATTCATCTCTTTGATAAGGATACAGAGGTTACAATTGCCAACTGATTGTTTAAAAATTGCAAGACGGAGTGATAAACTCCGTCTTTTTTTATATCTTTTTCCGATTATTGATTTTAGCTATTGACAAACATTGTATAATTGTATACAATCATACATAGCGTTATATTGGAGGCTAAAATTTACCTATGAAAAGACTCGAAATTAACCCTTCAACAAATCTGCTTGAGCAAACTGAGTTTGAATATGAGTTGCAGGATGTTGAAACCCCAAATCTTTATAGAAAAATATTCAATTACAGCGAGGTACCAAAGCTTGCTTTTAACCGAAGAATAGTTCCAATGTCAATGCCGAAGGATATATGGATAACCGATACTACATTTCGTGACGGTCAGCAATCCCGTGAGCCTTATACTACACAACAGATTGTTCACCTTTACGAACTTATACATAAACTTGGCGGACCTAAGGGCATAATTCGTCAAAGTGAGTTTTTTCTTTATAGTGAAAAGGATAGGAAAGCGGTGTATAAGTGCCTTGAGAAGGGTTACGAATTTCCTGAAATAACAAGCTGGATTCGTGCATCTAAAAAGGACTTTGAAATGGTTAAGGAGATAGGCTTAAAGGAGACAGGAATACTTGTTTCCTGTTCCGATTACCATATCTTCTATAAGCTTAAAATGACACGCCGTCAGGCTATCGACCATTATCTCGGTGTGATTAAAGAATGTATTGAAACAGGGATTCGTCCGCGTTGTCACCTTGAGGATATTACAAGGGCGGATTTCTACGGTTTTGTTGTTCCTTTTGTGCTTGAATTATCAAAGCTTATGAAGGAATCGGGAGTACCCATAAAAATTCGTGCATGTGATACGCTGGGCTACGGTGTTTCAATTCCCGGTGTTGCACTTCCCAGAAGTATCCCAGGTATTATATATGGACTTAATCATCACGCCAGAATACCTTCAGAACTTATAGAATTCCACGCACATAACGATTTCTACTGCGCGGTAACAAATTCTACCGCTGCTTGGCTGTACGGTGCTTCGGGTATTAACTGTTCACTTCTGGGCATAGGAGAGCGCACAGGCAACTGCCCTCTTGAAGCAATGGTTATCGAGTATGCACAGCTTAAGGGAACCTTTGATGGTATGGAGCCCCTTGTAATAACAGAGATTGCCGATTATTATAAAAAAGAGCTTGGCTACAATATTCCGCCGCGTACCCCGTTTGTCGGTGAAGATTTTAATGTTACACGTGCAGGTGTTCACGCAGACGGGCTACTTAAAAACGAGGAGATATACAATATTTTCGATACAAAAGCCGTTCTTGGAAGGTCACCTAAGGTTATGATTAGTAATACATCGGGTGTTTCCGGTATTGCAGTTTGGCTTAACGGCCGTTACCGTTTGAAGGATAAAAATGCAGTAACTAAACAAGATCCGCTGGTTATTTATCTTAAGGAATGGGTGGACAGCGAGTATGATTCGGGTCGAGTTACCGCTATTTCCGACGGTGAGCTTGATGAGCGTATTGCAGAATATTGTGCAAATAATAATAGAACTTTAATATAGAGGTGAATAAAATGGGATTGAATATTACTCAAAAGATTATTAAAAACCATCTGGTGGAAGGAAATATGGTTCCTGGTGAACAAATCGGAATCAAAATCGACCAGACGTTAACTCAGGATTCTACAGGTACTATGGCGTATTTGCAGCTTGAGGCTATGGAGATTGAGCAGGTTAAAACGCTTCGCTCTGTTGCATACATAGATCATAATATGCTTCAGCAGGGTTTTGAAAATGCAGATGACCATAAGTATATACAGACCGTTGCCGACAAGCACGGAATATACTTTTCTAAGCCCGGTAACGGCATTTGCCATCAGGTGCATCTTGAGCGTTTTGGTGTTCCCGGACAAACCCTTCTCGGCTCTGATAGCCACACTCCCACAGGCGGAGGTATCGGTATGCTTGCAATGGGCGCAGGAGGACTTGATGTTGCTGTTGCAATGGGCGGCGGAACCTATTATATGAATATGCCTAAAGTATTAAAAGTTGAGCTTACAGGGTCGTTAAAGCCCTTTGTAACTGCTAAGGATGTTATTCTTGAGGTTCTTCGTGTGCTTAGTGTTAAAGGTGGTGTAGGCCGTGTAATTGAATATTGCGGAGAGGGTGTTAAAACACTTACCGTTCCTGAACGCGCAACAATTACCAATATGGGCGCTGAGCTTGGTGCTACAACCTCGGTTTTCCCAACCGACGAAACAACCCTTGCATTTTTAAAGGCGCAGGGCAGACAGGGTGATTTTACTGCCATTACCGCCGATGACGATGCTCAGTATGATGAGGCCATAACCGTTAATCTTTCCGAGCTTGAGCCACTTACGGCACTACCGCACAGTCCCGATAATGTTAAAAAGGTTAAGGATACAAACGGCATCAAGGTAGATCAGGTTATGATTGGAAGCTGTACTAACAGTTCATATCTTGATATGATGAAGGTTGCCCGCATTTTAAAGGGAAGAACAGTTCCCGCACATGTAAGCCTTGTTATTGCCCCTGGCTCCAAACAGGTTCTTAACATGATTGCGCGTAACGGTGCACTTGCCGATATGATAGATGCTGGCGCACGTATTCTTGAATCGGGTTGCGGTCCGTGTATTGGTATGGGTCAGGCTCCTGCAAGTAACGCCGTATCCCTTCGTACAATAAACCGTAATTTTAAGGGCCGTTGCGGAACAACCTCTGCGGGTGTTTATATTGTGAGTCCTGAAACTGCCGCTGTAAGCGCGCTTGAGGGCGTTTTAACAGATCCTCGCACCTATGCAGATAAGGTTGATCTTAATATTGAAATGCCCGAGAAATTTGAAATAAATGATAATATGATAGTTGCTCCTGCAACTGATTCAGCATCGGTTGAGGTTGTAAAGGGCCCAAATATTAAACCCTTCCCCGTAAATGTTGCTATTCCTGAAAAGGTAAGCGGTATTGCACTCATTAAGGTCGAGGATAATATTACTACCGACCATATTATGCCTTCGGATGCCAAACTGTTGCCGTTCCGTTCCAACATTCCGCATCTTTCGGATTATTGTCTAACTCCCTGTGATCCTGAATTTCCTGCACGTGCCAAGGCAAATGGTGGTGGATTCATAATCGGCGGTGAGAATTATGGGCAGGGCTCTAGTCGAGAGCACGCTGCGCTTGTACCGCTGTATCTCGGTGTAAAAGCGGTACTCGCAAAGAGTTTTGCCCGTATTCACAAGGCAAATCTTATCAATTCGGGTATAATGCCTCTTGTTTTTACAAATCCCAGTGATTACGATTGTATAAATTTAGATGATGAAATTGTGATTGAAAACACGGTTGAGCAGATAAAATCGGGCAAGGTTACCGTAAAGGTAAACGGTAAAGACATTGATATGATTATTGAGCTGACTGACAAGGAGCGCGAAGTTCTGCTTTCGGGCGGTAAAATTAATTCTATAAGAATGAAAGGATAAAAACGAGTATGTATGAGAAAACTTTAGCAAAATTTGAAGAAATTTTAAAACAGCAGGCACAGCGTGTTGAACGCCTTAAAAACGAGGGTGACTTTGTTGATTATACAAAGCTTGAAAAAATAGTTATCGGTGTTGTCGGCGGTGACGGTATTGGTCCTATGATTACAGGTGAGGCACAGCGTGTGCTTGAAGTACTTCTTGCAGATGATATAAAGGCAGGGAAAATTGAAATTCGTACAATTGAAGGTCTTACAATTGAAAACCGTGTCGCAAAGAATAAACCTATTCCCGATGATGTACTTGCAGAACTAAAAAAATGTGATGTAATACTTAAGGGCCCTACTACTACACCTCAAAAAGGCGACCCCTGGCCGAATATTGAAAGCGCTAATGTTGCTATGCGTAAGGAGCTCGACCTGTTTGCTAATGTTCGACCCGTTAAGATTCCTGAGCAAGGAATAGATTGGACCTTCTTCCGTGAGAATACTGAGGGTGAATATGCACTTGGAAGTCAGGGCGTTAATGTAACCGAGGATATAGCTTTTGATTTTAAGGTTATTACTACTCAGGGTGCAGAACGCATTGCACGTGCGGCGTTTGATTTTGCAAAGAAAAATGGTAAAACAAGGGTTACCGCCGTTACAAAGGCTAATGTTATTAAAACAACAGACGGTAAGTTCCTTGAATGTTGCCGAAAGGTTGCTGCTGATTATCCTGAAATAACCTTCGATGAGTGGTATATTGATATAATGACTGCAAAGTTGGTTGACGAGAAGCGTCGCAGAGATTTTCAGGTTATTGTTCTTCCTAACCTTTATGGTGACATTATTACAGATGAGGCTGCTGAGCTTCAGGGCGGTGTTGGCACCGCGGGCAGCTCTAATCTGGGTAAAAAATACTGTATGTTTGAAGCAATTCACGGCTCAGCACCTCGTATGGTAAAAGAGGGTAGAGCACAGTATGCTGACCCTTCCAGCGTTATCCGCGCTGCAGCAATGCTTCTTGCACATATTGGATATACACAAAAGGCTGATAAACTCTCAACCGCACTTGAAATTTGCGGTCAAACCGAGAAAAAACTTGTAATGACAGGAAGAAGCGACGGTGCTACAGGCGAAGAGTTTGCTAACTATATTCTTGAAACTGTTGCCAAGCTTTAAGGTGAATTATGACCAGTGAGAGCTTAAATCTTACAGCAAAGGTATATAATCGTTTAAAAAATGATATTCTTTCAGGCAAGTATGAAAAAGGAACAGCGCTTACAGAAAATGCACTTGCGCAGATGCTCAATGTGAGCCGAACTCCGGTGCGTGAGGCATTACGTCAGCTTGAGCTTGGTGAGCTTGTCAAGATTGTACCAAACAAGGGTGCTATTGTTGAAGGAATATCTATTGATGACATTCGCAGTATTTACGAAATGCGTTCTCTTATAGAGGGCATTGCTGCGGTTCATGCAGTAAATAATGCAAGCGATGAAGAAATTGAGCAGTTAAGTGAGATTGTAGATTTAACCGAGTTTTATCTTGAACGTGGTGACAGTTTAAAACTTAGGGATATGGATGGAAGATTTCATCAGTGCCTTTACCGAATATCTAAGAATAGAATGCTTGAACACGTCTTAAATGAGCTTCACGGATATGGGGTACGCTTCCGCGATAGGTCAATGCAAAGCAAAGGCAGAATTGAAAACACCATTGTTGAGCATCGCGATATTATGCACGCTATTAAGGAACGCGACGCCGAAAAGGCAAAACAACTTGCAACGCTGCATATAAATAACGCTTTGTATAATATTTTAATTACACAAAATAAAGATTAAAAAATCTCCGTCGGATATATCCGACGGAGATTTTTTTATTTGCAGAAATTAACAATATAATTATCAATTGCCTGAGAAATTACCTCTATTGCTTTATTGCGCTTTTGTATTTTATTTACTGCAGTTTCTTTGTTTTCAAGATTTTTATATACCTTGAAAAAATGCATCATTTCATCAAAAATATGGCTTGGTAGTTGATCAATATCACTGTATTGATTATACATAGGATCACTAAAGGGAATTGCAATAATTTTTTCATCACTGTGACCGTTATCAATCATTGATATTACGCCTATAGGAAAAGCGCGTACAAGTGTAAGCGGCTCAATTGGCTCAGAGCATAAAAGAAGAACATCAAGGGGGTCAAGGTCATCACCGTAGGTACGGGGTATAAAGCCGTAGTTTGCAGGGTAATGAGTTGATGTATAAAGAATGCGGTCAAGCATAATGAAACCCGTTTCTTTATCAAGCTCGTATTTGTTTTTACTGCCCTTAGAAATTTCTACAACACAAACAAAATCATCGGGGTTAATTCGCTTAGGCGAAATATCGTGCCATATATTAGACATTACAATCACTCCAAAATTCTTTTATTATATTATATATCATTATCTGTTAAATTACAATATAAATAAGGAACTCGTTTTTTTTGAGTTCCTTAAAAAATTATTCATCAAGCAGATTGTTTTCCTTGAGTTTGGATAAAAACGTTTCGATATCATTTAAAGCTGTGTTTGAATTAACATCGTATTCGTCCATCATTTTATTAAGAAGCTCATCTTTGTTTTTTGCACCCGCTTCAAGCGCCGACCACAAGAAAGCACCTGATTCATTGAGGGTAATTGCACAGTTAAAATCAAGGGACTTTTGACCTAAAGGCATAACTATATGCTGTCCTGCAACCTGTCTTAAAATAAAACCTTCTTTAATTTTCATAATTATTCTGCTCCCAAGTTTTAATATTTTATAAAATCATTATATAATAAAATAAAAACTATTGCAAGTATAGAAAAATTTTTATATAATATATTTATAAAAAATGTAGGAGATTTGTAAAATGGATACTTTTTTTGAACAGATAGTTGCAATGAAGAAAAATTTAAAAAGTATTGCGCTTATTGTTTTAATATGGCTTGCCGCAGTTGTATTGTCGGCGATTTGTATAGTTATTGTTCCGCTTCCTTTATCTGCTCTCTTAGTTGTAGGTATACTGTATGGTGCATTTAAGCTTTCTATGATGTTTAATATTGAGTACGAGTATATTCTTACTAACGGTGAGATAGATATTGATAAAATAACTGCAAAGAATTCAAGAAAGCGTATGCTCACATTTTCTTGCAAGGATATTATACGAATTGAAAAATTTAATCGGGCTGCCCCTCCCGTTATAAAGGATGCGAAAATGGAGATTTACTGTGATACCAATGATGAAAATGCCTGCTTTATTCTTATTAACCATTCAAAGCGAGGCAAGCTTATGGTTGTTTTTGCGCCTGATGCCCGCATTAAACAGGGTATGAGTAGAAGTATTGAGCGAATTGTTGCAGGTGACTTTTTCAAAAAATAAAATTTAGGTGAATTTTATGAAGGTTTTTACCGCAAATCAGATAAAATATTTAGAGGACGCTACCGTTATACGAGGTATATCAAAACTGCGTTTGATGGAAAACGCAGGCAGTGCCGCTGCGCGTATTATACGGCAGCGTTTTGATATTTGCAATCAACAAATTACCGTTGTATGCGGAAACGCAAACAACGGCGGTGACGGTTTTGTAATTGCAAGAAAGCTTTTTGAAAACGGTGCAAAGGTAAATGTTATCCGACTTATGGGTCTGCCAGTTACTGAAAATGCTTCAATTATGTGTAAAAAGCTTATGGAGTGCGGTGTACATATTTATGATTATTTTGACAATATAAATTTGATAAAATCCCTGCTTGAACAGTCGAATATAATAATTGATGCAGTTTTTGGAATTGGTCTTAACCGTACACCCGACAGTTCAATTAGCGAAGCATTTTCTTATATTTCTTCCCTTAAAGCATACCGTATTGCTGTGGATATTCCAAGCGGTATTTTCTGTGATACCGCAAAGTGCTCACCGTCGGTTATTAAAGCTGATATGACAATCAGCTTTATCGGTTATAAATTATGCCATATTCATCCTCCTGCTTCATCTTATTGCGGTGAGGTTATAAACTGCGCAATAGGTGTACCGCAGGATATTATTGATTCGATAAATGATTGTCCGAGAATAATTGATGCGCCTGTATTACCCGTAAGAGATAAAAATGCTCATAAAGGTACATTTGGTACTGCGCTTATTATTTCGGGCTCCTATGGTATGGCAGGAGCTGCATATATTGCTGCACGAGCATCATTGCGTTGCGGCGCAGGACTAACCAAGCTTGTCTTGCCTGATAAAATATATCCTTTGGTAGCTTGTTCGCTCCCTGAAGCGGTTTATATTCCTGTGGATACAGGAAAAAACGGTACCTTTGCAGCAAATACATATTTCAATATTAAAGAGGCTTTAAATAGCGCAAATGCAGTTCTTTTCGGATGCGGTGTAGGAAAAGGAAATGATATTGATTTCCTTCTTAGAGATATACTTTTAAATACATCTTCAGATATCATTATTGATGCTGATGGCATAAATTCGCTTACACATAACATAGATATTATTAAACAGTCAAAGGGTAATGTTATACTTACTCCGCATCCGGGTGAAATGGCACGGCTATGTAAAGTTTCGGTGGATGAGATAAACGCTGACCGTATAGGATTTGCAAAGAAATTTGCTAAGGAATATGGTGTCACTTTGGTTTTAAAGGGAGCGAATACCATTGTTGCTTTCCCTAATTCGGATGTATTTGTAAACACAACAGGCAATTCGGGTATGGCAACAGGCGGAAGCGGTGATATGCTTGCCGGAATGATGGTGTCATTTTTGGCTCAAGATTTACCTTTAAAAACTGCGGCTTTGGCTGCTGTTTATCTTCACGGTAAAGCAGGAGATTATGCTGCAAATAGACTTTCTCAGACTGCTGTATTACCTAGTGATATGATTGAGGAGTTACCTGTACTGTTTAAGTCACTTGAAAGGTAGCGAGTAAGGTTTGAAAAGAATAATCTCGGTTTTTCTTATGCTTTTTATGATTTGCGGATGCAGTAACTCTGCCTCAGGTGTGCAGGCGGTTATTTCGGGAATCACATTTACTGCAGAAATAAGCTTTTATAACGAAATGTTTACTTGTGACGGAAGGATAAGCGGTGATGGAGTTCTTGAACTCACGGTAACCGAACCTGAGAATATTTCGGGTATGATGATTAACGTCGAAAATGGTTGCATAACTGCGCGGTTTAAAGGACTTACCTATACGCCTAATACGGGAACATTTCCATTCGGCGGCGTGGCGCAAAATATATGGGATGTTTTTAACGATGCGAGTAAACGGCTTGCCCCTGTGAGTAGGGAAGGTGAAAATTATTTTATACAGTCAGCGCCGGATGAAAAATACTATAAAATAACTCTTGCCGAAACCGGGTTGCCCTTAAGTCTTGAATACCCTGCACAAGGTCTCAAGGTACAATTTTTAAAAATGACTATTACAAACAAATAAAACCGCCGTTAGGCGGTTTTTTGTTGTTTTAATTTTATCCAATAAATTTATCGTGTATAGCACTAACGGCTCTGTCATTATCTTCGATATTGATAAGTACAGAAATCTTTATTTCGCTGGTAGAAATCATTTCAATGTTAACACCTGCATCATAAAGAGCCTCAAACATTTTTGAAGCAACACCAGGATGAGATTCCATACCTGAACCTACAATAGAAACCTTTGAAACATTCTCATCGTGAACAATTTTTTGGAAGTGAAGGGATTCCTTAAGCTTGGAAAGAGCATTGACAGCATCGTGATATTGTTCTTTTGAAACAGTAAAAGAGATATCTTTAGTGCCATCACGGCCAACAGATTGAAGAATTATATCGACATTAACCTTAGCCTGTGCAAGCTCATTAAAGATTTTAAAGGCAACACCTGGAGTGTCTTTAAGACCAACAACGGATATTCTTGATACATTTTTATCACTGGCAACGCCGCGTATTAACATTTTTTCCATTTTAACTGTCTCCTTTACTATAGTGCCGGGCTTTCTTTCAAGACTTGAAAGAACCTCAAGCTCAACATTGTATTTTTTAGCCATTTCAACCGAACGGTTATTAAGCACCTGAGCGCCCAAGGTGGCAAGCTCAAGCATTTCATCATAGGTAATTTGGTCCATTTTTTTGGCATTCTTCACCTTTCTCGGGTCAGCCGTATAAACGCCGTCAACATCGGTATATATCTGACATAAATCAGCGTGAAGCGTTGCAGCAATTGCAACCGCGCTTGTATCAGAGCCTCCGCGGCCTAATGTAGTAACATCATCATACTTATTAACACCCTGAAAGCCTGCGACGATTACTATATGCTTTTTAGAAATCTCTGCACGAAGTCTTTCGGGATTTACGCGCTTGATTCTTGCAATAGAATAATTGGAATCTGTCTCAAAGCCTGCCTGCCAACCAAGTAGAGAAACAACAGGGAAGCCCATTTTTTCAATAGCCATCGCAAGAAGTGCTATAGATATTTGTTCACCTGCCGAAAGAAGCATATCCATTTCACGCTTTGATGCGCCGTCCGGATTTATTTCCTTAGCCTTTTCAATAAGATCATCGGTTGTATCACCCTGTGCAGAAACAACAACAACAACATCATTACCTTTTTTGTAATCCTCAGTAATAATGTTCGCAACGTTCATTACACGCTCGGCGTCAGCAACCGAACTTCCGCCAAATTTTTTTACGATAAGTGCCATAAGAACCCTCCTCTTAATCTAAAACGTGCAGCACTTTTGCACTAGTAACACCCTTAAGCTTTTCAAGGTTGCTTTTTAATTTGCTTTCAATGTCGTACTCGGTTATGAATATAACCTCGTTCTCATCATTGTTTTTAATTTTAAATGTATCTTTTCCGAAAACGTTATCTATTTGGGTGCAAATATTTTGAATATCATCAGCTTTTATACGGATATAAAGCTTGGTTAATGCAGTGCAGCTATCTGCAACATAATCAACATTACCGTCATTCCATGAAAGATATTTTCTTGCAACAAGATGCTTTACGCAGTCTATAACATCGGCAACTACAGCACTTGCGGTGGGCGATTTTCCTGCGCCTCTGCCGTAAAACATTACTTCACCAATAGCATCACCGTAAACCATAACCGCATTAAATACATCGCTAACACCCGAAAGCATATTATTTCGGCTTATAAGTGCGGGGTAAACATTGGCGGTTATTTGTCCGTTATCAAGCTTTTTAGCATGACCTATAAGCTTAATTACATAATTGAATTTATCGGCATAATCTACATCGTCAAGTCCTATATTGGTGATACCTTCGGTTGCAACCTGTTCAGGATAAACGTGTTTTCCGAAGCCTAAAGAAGCAAGAATACATATCTTACGACAGGCATCGTGACCTTCAATATCAGCAGTAGGATCTTTTTCGGCGTAACCAAGCTTTTGGGCAAGCTTTAAAGCATCTGTAAATGCCATATTTTCTTTTATCATTTTGGTTAAAATGAAATTTGTTGTTCCGTTTAAAATACCAACTATCTCGGTGAGTTCGTTAGCTGCAAGACATTGCGCAATGGGACGAAGGACAGGAATACCGCCGCCAACACTTGCCTCAAACAAGAAGTTTACATTCTTTTCATTTGCAATTTTTAAAAGCTCGGCGCCTTTGGCAGCCACAAGCTCTTTATTTGAGGTAACAACACTTTTTCCGCTTAACAAACAAGACTTAACAAAATCATAAGCAGGATTTATTCCGCCCATTACCTCTATAACAACCCTTATATCGGGATCGCGGAGAATTAAATTGAAATCTTTTATAAATTTATCGCTGTATTCAAGACCGTCAAAATCACGCAAATCCAAAATGTATTTAATGTTAATTTCATTTTTTGCTTTGGCAGCAATGGACTCGCGATGACTTATAAGTATTTCAGCAACGCCTGAGCCTACGACACCATGCCCCATAATTGCAACATCAATCATCTTTATTCCTCCTTTATAAAATTTTGACAGATATAACACCGTCAACCGCTTTTATCATTTCAGGTAGTTCGGAAAGCGGAACCGCAATATTACCTGTTCTCATTGTAATTGAAACAATCGCCGTTCCGTCAACTGGATGGCTTTGATTTACGGTGAGTATGTTGGCCCCAATTTCATAAAGAAATGCAGTAAGAGCCGAAAGCTTTCCCGCATTATCGGAAAGAACAACGCTTAGGTTCAGCGTACTGTTCTGTGTTTCCCCCGAATAACCAAAAACACAATCCTTATATTTATAATATGCACTGCGCGAAATACCTGTTTTTCTTATTGCTTCACTTATGCTTGAAGCTTCGCCCTTAGCAAGCATTTCTTTTACTATCAGCACATTTTTATAAACACATGGAAGGGCATCGCTTTTTACAAGTAAAAATTGATGTTTGTTCATATATGTCCACCATTCAAAAACAATTGTACTTAATTATAAACCATTTAAATTATTTTTGCAACCTTTTTTTTATATTTTGTGACATATAAATTATTTTTGTTGCTAATATGGAAAAAATAGGGTAATATAGATATATCGGAGGTGTAAAAATGACCTTAGAAGGAAAGAAAAGATTTCTTATAAACATATTATTTGCGATAGTGGCTATTGCGCTTTTGTATATTGTATTTAAATTTTTGCTTTCATATCTTTTTCCGTTTATAATTGGTATCGCTCTTGCAGCACTTGTGCAAAAACCTTCTGAATTTATAGAAAGAAAAACAAAGCTTAAAAGCGGTGCGTGCGCCGCGGCAATGGTTTTTGTCTTTTATATTGCGCTTGTTGTTATTATTGGTTTCATAGGAATTCGAATCTATGCTGCGGCATCTGATTTTATAGCTAAAATACCCGAATATATTCCTCAAATACAAGCCACGCTTAATAATATAAGCGGTAAATTTTCAAAATTCTCTCAGTCCTTGCCCGATGAATTGGCAGCTTCGTTTGACCCTGGAGGAATTGTTAATTCTCTTATGAATAATGGGGTGCAGTTTGTTACGGGAATTTTGGGTAGCTCTGCTACGGGAATAGCTAAATCAATTCCCTCAATTATTATAACCATAATAGTTACAATTGTTGCAAGCTGCTACATTGCTAAGGATTATGGAAATATAAAGAACTATATTAAGGGGATTCTGCCTCAAAAGTATATTGACAATTATATTGAAATCCGCACTATGCTATGGGAAAATATTTTTAAGTTTTTCCGCGGTTATATGCTCTTGATGCTTATAACCTTTGTGGAGTTATCTATTGGGCTAACCCTTCTTGATTATCCTAATTCAATAATTATTGCTGCAATTATCGCTATTGTGGATATTTTACCTGTGCTCGGAACGGGGACAGTGGTTATTCCATGGGCGCTCATACGTCTTATAAGCGGCGATGTGTGGGCTGCATTAGCACTTATAATTTTGTATCTCGTTATTACGGTTGTAAGGAATTTTTTAGAACCAAGAGTAATCGGTCAACAAATGGGACTGCATCCTTTAATTACTCTTGTTTCAATGTTTGTGGGACTGCGGCTTTTCGGCTTCCTTGGAATGTTAGCTGTTCCTGTTGCTCTTATAATAATTATTAAACTGTTTCAAAACGGAAAGTTATCGATCGAAAAATTGTAGTTTTGTGGACGCCTTTGTAGTGATTTTTTAGAGAAATTTTTTCTCTGTACGAATGACGCAAAGGCGTCCTTTTTGGCAATTCTACAGAAATTTACATAGTATATATAGGTCCCATTATTCTAAAAGTGAGTGGTATTTATGGAAAAATTTATTATTGTAACAGGTACCATAACTTATGCCATAAAGGGTCGGGATTTATTACGGAGAATGGGGTATAAAACCTCAATTGAAAGAATAACTGCCGGCGATAGAATCGGCTGCGGTTACGGTATTACTGTATTCGGTGATATAGAAAAAATAAAAGAAATATTAAACCAAAACGGTATCAAAATTTTAGATATAAGAAAAAATTGATTTTCGGCGGTTGATGATATGCTATATTTTGATAATGCCGCTACAAGCGGCTTTAAGCCTGCATCAGTCGTCAAGGCGGTTTCTACAGCGCTTGAGAAATATAGCGCTAATCCCGGAAGAAGCGGCCACATTTTATCCGTTAATACTGCAGAAAAAATATTTAAATGTCGAGAAAAAATTGCGGATTTTTTTGGATATTCGCATCCCGAAAATGTGATTTTTACACTTAACTGTACTCATTCAATAAATGCTGTTATTAAGGGCGTAGTTAAGCGGGGAGACCATATAATTATTTCAGATTTGGAGCATAATTCAGTATTGCGTCCGCTTGAAAATCTTAAAAGGAAAGGCATAATAACTTTTGACACAGCACATGTTTCGTTTGAGGATAATGATATAACTGTCCAAAACTTTAAAGACTGTATAAAAAAAGAAACATCTATGATAATATGCACACATGCATCTAATGTAACAGGAAGGATACTTCCTATAAAAGAAATAGGTATGCTGTGTAAAGAACACGGTATTCTTTTTGCTGTCGATGCAGCACAAAGTGCAGGTGTCCTTGATATAAATATGACACAGCAGTGTATTGATTATTTGTGCGTTGCACCGCATAAAGGATTATTTGCCCCTATGGGTATAGGAATTCTTATTGCCGATAAGCATATTGAAAATGTTTTAATTGAAGGTGGGACAGGTTCTGTATCCACATCGCCTGTTCAGCCTACATTTTTGCCTGACAGACTTGAAAGCGGAACAATAAATGTTCCTGGAATATTCGGAGTTTGCGCAGGCGTTGATTTTGTAAAAAGTAAGGGAGTATCGACAATATATAATCACGAACTTCACCTTTTACAAAATCTATATTCGGGGCTTGAAGCGAATAAGAATATTGAACTTTATACTCCTTTCCCAAAATACGGTGAGTATGCACCGGTTTTATCCTTCAATTTTAAGGGAGCCGAAAGCAATACCGTAGCGTCGGCTTTAAATGATTATAAAATAGCAGTGAGAGGCGGATTCCATTGCGCTCCGTTAGCGCACAATGTAATAAAAACATCACAAAGCGGAACGGTTCGTATTTCTCTTGGAGTATTTAATAATAATAAAAATATTAATTATTTGTTGAATGTGCTAAAAAATGAAAATTTCGTGAAAAAAATTAGATAAATCTATTGATAGAATTAAGCTCTTATGTTAAAATTAAAGTGTATATAAAGAGTAAAGGAATGTGAGTGATGGAAAAAGTTTTTGAGGCCGTTTCTTCAATGTGGAGTCAGGTCTTTTACGCGGTATGTCATATCACTGTTTTTGATTTAATAGATATCTTGGTTATTGCCTATCTTGTTTATAAAGCAATAGGTTTTCTTCGTGAAACAAGAGCGGGTCAGCTTGTAAAGGGCATAGCAATTCTTATAATTGTTGCGTTGCTTGCAAGATTGCTTAAATTAGTCAGCCTTCAGTGGCTGTTAAGTACAGTGTTTGAATCTGCACTCATTGCCGTTGCTATTATTTTTCAACCTGAGCTACGGCGCGCCCTCGAAAAAGTTGGTCGCAGTAATTTTGGAAGCTTTGTTAAGGGTCAAACTCCTGTAGAGGAAAGGGAAAATGCAACAAAGTGTATTGAAGCGGTTTGTCAGGCTGCGGCGGGTATGTCAAAGCAAAAGGTGGGCGCACTGATTGTTTTTGAAAGGAATACGCTTCTCGGCGATATTGTCAATACAGGAACCTTGATAGACGCATCGGCTTCACCGCAGATGATTGCAAATGTTTTTTATCCTAAGTCACCGTTACACGACGGCGCTATGATTGTTCGTGACGGTAGGATTCTTGCGGCAGGATGCATTTTACCCCTTACTCAAAATGGGAATATCAGCCTTCGCCTTGGAACAAGACACCGTGCGGCAATCGGTATGAGTGAAAATTCCGATGCAGTTGTGGTTGTTATATCTGAGGAAACAGGAATTATTTCGGTTGCAACCAATGGAAATATTGTTAGAAATTATACAACCGATACTCTCAGAGAAAAGCTGATTGCCGAGCTTCTCGATGAACAGCAAGTAAAAAGAGAAGGTCTTGTTTTGCGTATTAAATCTTTAGTTAAAGATTTTTTTAAAGGAAAAAATAATACAGATAACAAAGAAACAGGGAGGGAAGAGTAAATGAAATTATTTGGAAAATACTCCCTGGGTGAGTTATTTTACAATAAAAAATTTATTATTCCGTTTTCCTTTATTGCGGCTTTTGTTTTCTGGCTTGTTATTACGGTTGACCAAACCCCAGTAAGAGAGTCTACCGTAAGCGTTACTGTTAATGTAGCGGTAGAGGGTACTATTGTTGGTGATATGGGAATGGATGTGATTTCGGGTGGAATTGGTCAAAAGATTGATGTAAGAGTTAGCGGACCGACCTATATTGTTTCGGAACTTAGTGAGAATGATATTTATGTTTCTCCCTCGCTTTCTGATGTTAATCAGCCGGGAGAATATGTTCTTGACCTTACGCCTATGCGAGCAAGCTCAAAGGCGGGTTATGAATTTATAAGTGTAACGCCTTCATCACTTAATGTGCGTTTTGACTATGTTGATACCAAGGAATTTTTGATTGTTCCCTCGGTAAAGGGGGCTGTTGCCAGCGAAGGACTTTTAGCTGAGGACGCGGCAGTTAGCAATTCGGGCGAAAATACTATAACCGTTAAGGGACCGAGAACCGAAATGTCAAAAATAAATTCGGTTGTTGCTTTTGCTGAGGTTAATAAAACGCTTAGTAAAACCGAAAGCTTTGATGCAAACATTCAATTACTTGACGCCGATGGCAAAGAGCTTGATAAGTCACTTTTCACTTTGAGTTTTGAAAAGGTTAAGGTTTCTGTTCCCATCTCAAAGAAAAAGACGGTTAGTCTAAAAGCTACCTTTGCTAATGCGCCACTTACGCTTACCAACGATATATCCTATACTCTTTCTCATAAAAATGTAAGTGTAATAGGTCCCCCAGAAACTATTGACTCATTAAGCGTTATAGAGCTTTCTCCTGTTGACTTTAATAATGTCAGCACTTCGAGCACATCTTTTGATATGGCGCCTGTTTTGCCCGACGGTGTTCGAATTCTTGATAATATTGAAGCGGTAACAGTATCCTTTAATCTTTCAGGTTATTCCGAAAGGAGCTTCACCGTTAAGAATTATCGTTGCATAAATGTTGAAAGTGGATTACAAGGCTTGGTTTCGGAATCTATAAAAAATGTCCGTATATGCGGCCCATCATCAATTTTTCGATCACTTGATAATAACAGTTTTTATGCTCAGATAGACCTTTCGGGAAAATCTGCAGGCGAGTACACCGTACCTGTAAAAGTGTTCTGCAGCAAATCCTCTTCGGTATGGCAGGTAGGCACCTACACGGCAGTGGTGGTTGTCTCTGAATCAAAATAAAATATCGTAATATCATTTTCCTCACCTTTAGCATAAAATGTTTTTAGGTGAGGAAAATGTTTGAATTATTAGCTGTTTTAGTTGTTACGTTTTTGGCTATTTGGGGTTTGGGTGAATTACTACATAGTGTTAAGTTAAAGTTTCTCCGCCCAAAAAAGAAAGAAAAAACAATTCTTGTTGTGTTACTTAAAGAACCTGAGGCTATTTATCAGCTTAATCATACTGTTGCCAAATTCAGATGGCTTGGGTCCAATTATGCTGACCATATTATTTTATCGGGCAACAATTTATCTGATAAAACGATATGTGCTTGCAAAAATATAGCTGAAAATAACATTGATTTTTCATTTTGTAATTCAGCAAATATATTACATATAATCGATAGTTTTTACGAGGAAAGAAATGGAAAATCCAAGAAAAATGGAAAAACTTGAAGGAATTATAGAGCGTGTAACCTATAAAAATTCTCAAAACGGATATACTGTAGCTGTGTTAAAGGCAGAAAAGGAGAACATCACCATTGTCGGTGAACTTTTATACATCGACGAAGGTGATGTTGTTTCGCTTACGGGAGAATATATTATTCATCCTACATACGGTCAGCAATTTAAGGTTACTTCAGCCGAGAAGAAAATGCCGACAAGCGCAGCGGCAATATTGCGTTATCTTGCTTCGGGTAGAATAAAAGGGGTTGGACCATCCACCGCTCAACTCATAGTTGAACGTTTCAAAGAACGTTCGCTTGAGGTTATTGAGTATTCACCACAGGAGCTTACAATTATTCGAGGAATTTCTTCACAAAAGGCGCAAAAAATCAACGAGGAATATAAAAGACAGTTTGGCTTGAGAGAAATTATGTTTGCGCTCGGTCGTTTTGGTATATCAGCACCTTCGGCTGTTAAAGTGTATAAGGTACTTGGTGATAATGCGGTAACTCTTATAAAGGAAAATCCTTATCTGCTTTGCAATGAAAAAATCGATTTTCCATTTGAGCTTGCAGAAGAAATTGCCGAGGAATACGGAATAGATTCCGTTAATAAAAATAGGCTTTGCGCAGGTATTGAGTATGTATTGCGGAAAAATTTAATGAACGGTCATACCTGCCTTCCTCGTCAGAAAGTAATTGAAGTCAGTTGCAAGCTTCTTTCTTGTACAAACGAGGATGTATCGGATGCTTGCGATACGCTTATAAATGTTTTACGTGTAACCTCCAAGGAGGTCAACGGCATACATTTTTTATCGCTTAATGCATACTATAATGCGGAAAATTTTATTGCAGCAAAACTTACGGCATTAAATAATTTTTCAAGGGCCAAAATAATTGTTGACGAGCTGGAAATTGATTATATTGAACAGAAAATGGGCATTACTCTTGAAGCCTCTCAGCGTGATGCGGTTTTTCGTGCCTGTAATAACTCGATTTTTGTATTAACAGGCGGCCCTGGTACAGGTAAAACCACCACTCTTAATGCAATAATCAATCTTTTTGAAAGTAAAAAAATAACAGTCGAGCTTGCTGCGCCGACAGGTAGAGCAGCAAAAAGGATGTCTGAGCTTACACAAAAAAATGCTAAAACAATTCACCGTCTGTTAGAGGTAGAGTGGGGCGAAGGTGATAAACAGCAATTTACGAGAAATGAAAAAAATCCGCTTAGCTGCGATGTAATAATTGTTGACGAAATGTCAATGGTTGACGTCCCTCTTTTTGAAGGTTTGCTTCGCGCGCTTAAATTGGGTTGTCGAATAATTTTGGTCGGCGATGTTGATCAGCTTCCGAGTGTTGGAGCGGGCAATGTGCTTAATGATATTATTGATTCGGGTTTATTTGATACCTGCAAACTACAAAAGGTTTTTAGACAAGCAGGAGAGAGTGATATTATAAAGGCTGCCCATTCTATTATTGCAGGTGATAGCATCCAATTTACCAATCGGGATACAGATTTATTCTTCTTGCGAAAAAATAATAGTGATGATGTTTGTGAACTTGTAAATGATTTATACATAAATCGCTTACCCGAATCCTATGGATATATTCCTAAAAATGATATACAAATACTTTGTCCATCTCGGAAAACTCCACTTGGCACTGTGAATCTTAATAATATATTGCAGAGCGCGGTTAACCCTCAATCTGTGGAAAAAAGAGAGGTATTTTACAAAGGCGTTTATATACGCGAAACCGATAAGGTTATGCAGATAAAAAATAACTATGATATATTCTGGACTAAGGACGACGGGGAAGAAGGCGGCGGAATTTTCAATGGAGATATAGGTACCGTTGAAGAAATAAATACGCGTGACGGTTATATGAGGGTTCGGTTTGATGATCGTGTGGCTACATATTATTCTGAAGATTACGGTGAACTTGAACTCGCATATGCAGTAACAATACATAAAAGCCAGGGAAGTGAATTCGAGTGCGTTATTTTACCTCTTTTTGATACTCCTTCACTTCTTAAGTATCGCAATCTGCTTTATACAGCAGTGACTCGCGCTAAAAAGATGCTTATAATTGTTGGTAGCGAAATGGTCTTTAATCAAATGATTCAAAACAATAAAAAAACGTTAAGATATACGCTGCTCAAAAAAATGCTTTGGGAACTGAATGATGAAATTTGCTGAAATATATAAAGGTTTTATAGCTTTCGTTTATCCAAAAAAGTGTGTCTGTTGCAAGGAGCTTATTGAGGAAAACGAGGACCTATGCGAAAAGTGCAAAAAGAATATTGAGCGTGTAGGCGAAAAAATATGTTTATGGTGCGGCCACGAGCAAAAGTATTGCGAATGTAAATTCCATGTATTCAGATTCAGACAAATTATCTCCCCGTTTATAAATACAGGTCTTGCAAAACAGGGCTTTTACGATTTTAAATTTCGAAATCGTAAAGCAAATTCGTATTTCTTTTCAAAGGAAATGTCAAATTTGGTTTTAAAGTATTATTCAAATGTAAAGTTTGATGCGGTATGTCCTGTGCCTATGCATTATTTTAGAAAGGCAAAAAGAGGTTATAATCAATCCGAGATTTTGGCGGACGAAATATCGCGTATTATCGGAGTTAAAACGGATAAGTCTATAATATTTTCCAAAAATAAGAAGGTTCAACACGAAATTAAAGGTATTTCAATGCGATATTCCAATATAAAAGGAAAATATTATTACAAAAGAAAAACGAATTATGATAACGTACTGCTGGTTGATGATATTAAAACCACGGGTGCTACTCTTGATGAATGTGCAAGGCAGCTTATGCTTGCAGGAGTAAATAATGTTTATTGCGTTACTGCACTTATATCAAATCCATGGTTGAAAAAATCGCAAAGCAAGGGTATAATAAAAAACAAGAGTGGTGATAAAAATGGCAACTGAAATTGGAATAGATTTAGGTTCCTCAAAAACTGTACTTTTTTCAAGTTCAAAAATTGTGCTTGAACGCCCCAGTGCAGTGACTGTTGATGCAGAAACCTGGGAACCCGTTTTTTTTGGAGAAAAGGCAAAACAAACGCTCGGTAGAACACCTGATACCTATCAGTGCGTATTTCCTATAGAACGCGGTGTCATCGCCGATTACGATACAGCACAGGCAATGCTTAAAAATTATATGCAAAAGGCATTTGGAAGTAAGATAATTCGCCCTCAAATAATAGCAACCTTACCTACGGGCCTTACCGAACTTCAGCATCATTCACTTGCTAATGTTATTGAAGAAAGCGGCGGAAGAAATATTTGTGTAATCGAATGTCCGTTGGCCATTGCGTTTGGTCTTGACCTTGATTTTTCAACACCTAAGGGATATATGGTCGTGGATATCGGCGCAGGCGTTACCGATATTGCTGCTTTATCTCTTGGCGGAATAGCGCAGTGTGATTGCTTTAAAACAGGCTCATTTGATTTTGATGAGCTAATTATGCGTTATATAAGACGTGAATACAATATTATTGTAGGCCCATTAACGGCCGAAAATATTAAAAAACAAATCGGTTGCGCAATAAAGCGTCCTGTTGAGATTACAATGGTTGCTCGTGGAAGGAATGTTTTTTCAGGTATGCCCGAGTCCTTTGAAATATCCTCGACACAGGTATATTCTGCAGTTATTGACTGTGCCTACAGTATATGTAACGCAGTAAGAAAGGTGCTTGAAAAAACCGATCCTGATATCGTTGCTGATATTATGGATACAGGTATCTATCTTTCGGGTGGCGGAGCAAAGCTTTACGGTATGGATGTTCTGCTCAGTAATTATATCGGCACAAAAGTGCATCTTTCCGATGACCCTGAGCATAGCGTTGTAAAGGGCGCAGTAAGGGCTTTGAAAAAACCTGAGCTCCTTAAAAATGTCGATTATCAGTTCCGTTCCATACAGGAGTTAATAATTGAATAAAAAAAGTGTTGACAAATCAGTGAATTGGTGCTACAATACCATTACAACAAAGCAGAACTGTATTTTTCGTTCTCACCCGCAAGGCTTACTGAACGGGTTAATAGGTTTCAAAATCACTATATTAAAGGTGTAAGTGGGCTTATTATGCGTGAACGGAATTTTTCTGTTCACGTTTTTGTTTTATATGTTTTGGAGGTGCTTAACCATTAGCAGCAAAGAATTGCCGATCAACGAAAGCATTAAATTCAAAGAAGTTCGCGTAATCGATTCTGACGGTTCACAGCTTGGAATTTTACCTATCAAGGATGCCATTGAGGCTGCCTATGCCCGCGACCTTGATCTTGTAAATATTTCTCCCAATGCTGATCCGCCGGTATGTAAAATAATGGATTACGGAAAATATCGCTTTGAACAGGCCAAGAGAGAAAAGGAAGCCAGAAAAAATCAAAAAGTTATCGAGCTTAAGGAAATTCGTTTAGGATTAGGCATTGATACTCACGATTTTCAGACAAAAGGCAATCACGCTATCTCTTTCCTGAAAAGCGGTAATAAGGTTAAGGTTTCTATTCGTTTCCGCGGCCGTGAACTTGGTCATCCGGAAATAGGACTTGAAATTATGAATCGCTTTAGTGAATACTGTGCTGAGGTAGCTTCGGTTGAAAAGGCTGCCAAAATGGAGGGACGTAATATGCTTATGTTCCTTGTTCCGAAAACAAACAAGTAAGGTAATTAAATTAAGGGAGGATATAAAATGCCTAAGATTAAGACCCACAGCGGTGCAAAAAAGCGTTTTAAGCTTACCAAAACTGGTCAGGTTAAGCGCGCACATGCTTACAAATCACACATTCTCAATAAGAAAACTACTAAACGCAAGAGAAATCTTCGTAAGACCGTTATTGCCGATGTAACCAACGTTGCAAAGGTAAAGAAAATGATTCCTTACAAATAAGATTAACAGATAATGGAGGTTACAGCAAATGGCTCGTGTTAAGGGTGCGTTAGCTACACGCAAAAGAAGAAAAAAGACATTAAAGCTTGCCAAAGGTTATTTTGGTGCTAAATCCAAGCTTTTTAAAACCGCTAAAGAGGCGGTAATGAAATCCGGTAACTATGCATATATCGGTCGTCGCCTCAAGAAAAGAGATTTCCGCCGTCTGTGGATCACCCGTATTTCCGCTGCTGCGAAGATTAACGGAATGAATTATTCCACCTTTATGAACGGCCTTAAGAAGGCGGGCGTTCAAATTAATCGTAAGATGTTAGCTGAGCTTGCAGTTAATGATGCTGCCGGTTTCGCTACTCTTGCAAAATCTGCTAAAAAGGCACTTAATAAATAAGGCTCTTCGCCTGAGTTTTTAACACTCAGGCGAAGTTTTTCATTTTAATTTCGGGGGTGTAATTGCTTTGAAATCAACGGTTTTGATCACCGCTAAGGATAATCAACTAATAAAAAATGTTGTTAAACTTCAATCAAGTGCGCGTTTTCGCAGAGAATGCGGTTTGTTTGTACTTGAAGGTATGCGTTTGTGCGAGGATGCTCTTGAAAACGGCGTTCGTTTTGAAAAAATCCTGTTTACTCAAGGTTTTCGTGAAAAAAATCAAGATATATTAAATCGTTTTCTCGATAATTCTGACGAAAGCTTTGAGGTTAGTGAAGCGATTTTTAATAAAATATCCGACACGCACTCTCCGCAAGGAATAATTTCTCTGTGTCGTATGGCAGAAAATCAAGATTTTAAATTCAAGGAAAACGGAAAATACTTAGCCCTTGAAAATATTGCAGATCCTTCAAATTTGGGTGCTATTTGTCGTAGCGCTGAGGCACTGGGGATTGATGGAATTATTGTTTCTAGTAATGGCTGTGACCCTTATAGTCCTAAGGTGCTTCGTGCGTCAATGGGAACCGTTTTACGTATGCCTGTATACATAACCTTGGATTTTATTAATTTGCTTAAAGACAACAAATTAACAAAGTATGCTTGTGTTGTAAACGAGTGCGCTGACAAATTAACCGATATTAAATTTAACAAGGGATGCATTTGCCTTATCGGCAATGAAGGCTCAGGGCTGTCTGACGAGGCTGTAAATTTATGCGAATATAGTATAACGATACCGATGTCTGGAAGAGTTGAATCATTAAATGCTTCCGTTGCGGCTGCTATAGTTATGTGGGAAATGGTTAAATGATGATATATGATATTTGGTTACAGTGTGCTATAGGCTATGGAAATATAAGACTAAAGCAGGCATTGGAGTTATTTGGCAACAGTAAAAATATTTATAAAGCAAATGAGAATTCACTTATAGAATCAAAAATCTTTACAAACAGCGAAGTAAAGAAATTAAAACAAACTCCTATAGACGATGCTAAAAGGATTATAAATGACTGTCGCAAAAGAAAGATTAAAATTATCACAATATCGGACTGTAATTATCCTGCATGTCTTAGAGAGATAGCTTCTCCGCCCATTGTATTGTATTATCGCGGTAAATTTCCTGATTTTGACAATACGCCGACAATTACTATCGTCGGTCCCAGAGAGATAAGTGAGTACGGCAGCAAGTGTGCGTTTGCGTTAGGGCTTCGCCTTGCTAAAGCAGGAATGATTATCGTCAGCGGAGGAGCTCGTGGCGGTGATAGAAAGGGACATTTAGGTGCTCTTGCTGTAGGCGGAACAACCGTTGCAGTGCTTGGATGCGGACTGGATTATCATTATCTGCCCCAAAATAAGAAGCTTCGTGACGATATTGAAAAAACGGGTTGTGTTATGAGTGAGTTTCCGCCTATGCATCCTTCAGGAAGAAGTACATTTCCAATCAGAAACAGGATTATGGCGGGTCTGGCTCTCGGCGTTGTGGTTGTAGAGGCGCCGCAAATAAGCGGCGGTCTGATTACTGCACGAATTGCAAATGAAGAGGGAAGAGATGTATTTGTTGTTCCGGGCAGACCTGATGATAAGTTCTGTGAAGGATCAAACGCACTGCTTCGTGAGGGAGCCATTCCTCTTTTATCCGCAATGGATATTTTTAATGAATATTTAACTCGTTTTCCTGATAAAATCAATATTGAAGCAGCATTTAAACCAACAAATAAAGAATCTTCACAAAAAAACACCGAAATTTTAAAATCAGACCTTTCCAAAACGGCGAAAATGTTGTATAATAATTTGAATACA
Source organism: Acutalibacteraceae bacterium (assembly GCA_045649505.1). Lineage (GTDB taxonomy): Bacteria > Bacillota > Clostridia > Oscillospirales > Acutalibacteraceae > SIG587. The sequence goes on along the minus strand of JAZRQA010000042.1, from coordinate 9,801 downwards.
CAAATATTTTCTTTAGACGATGTTTATATTGAAGGCTTGTCGTCAGGGGAAATACTTGCCGCTTTTACCGAGCTTGAGCTTTCCGGCTATATTAAAGCAGTGCCGGGAGGAAGATATACTAAAAATAAATAGGTGATGTATTTATGTCAAAACTGGTTATAGTTGAGTCACCCTCAAAGGTGAAGCCTATAAAGAAATATTTAGGTGCAGATTACAATGTTGTTGCATCTATGGGTCACATTCGCGACCTTCCTAAATCAAAAATGGGCGTTGATATTGATAACGGTTTTAAGCCGCAATATATCAATATGTCGGATAAAAAAGAGGTTATTAAAAAGCTTAAAGAAGCTGCGGCAAACAGTGATATTGTTTATCTTGCAACCGACCCTGATCGAGAGGGTGAGGCTATTTCATGGCATCTTGCTCAGATTTTAGCACTTGATATGAATCAGGCTAATCGTGTTTGTTTCAACGAAATTACCCAAAGCGGTGTTAAAGCAGGAATGGCAGCACCAAAGCAGATAAATATTGACCTCGTTGATGCGCAACAGGCACGACGTGTCCTTGACAGGATAGTTGGTTATAAATTAAGCCCCTTCCTCTGGAAGAAGGTTAAAAGCGGTTTATCTGCAGGAAGAGTCCAGACCGTTGCTTTAAAACTGATTGTTGACAGAGAAAAAGAAATCGAAAAATTTAACAGTGAAGAATATTGGACAATTGATGCTAAACTTTTAGCCTCAAAGCGTAATTTAATTGCTAAATTTTACGGTAAATTACCTCAGGAAAAGATTGAGATAAGCGACGAAATCAACGCGCAAAGTATTATTGATGATTTAAAAGACAAAGATTTTAGCGTATCCTCTATTAAAAAAGGTATTCGTAATAAGCAACCTGCCCCTCCTTTTACAACATCTACATTGCAACAGGAAGCATCAAGAAAACTTGGATTTACCGGTCAACGCACAATGAGAATTGCGCAACAGCTATATGAGGGCGTAGATATTGCAGGCGTTGGCACAACGGGTCTTATCACGTATATGCGTACCGACTCTCTTCGTATTTCAAACGATGCAAGGAATGCGGGTAAAGCTTTTATTTCTTCTGTTTATGGCGCAAAATATTTACCTAAATCTGATCGTATTTATAAAACCAAGGCCAATGCACAGGATGCTCATGAAGCAATCAGACCTACAAATGTTTCCTTTACTCCCGACAATATTGCCGAAAGCCTTACTGCGGAGCAAAGAAAACTTTATAAGCTTATTTGGGAACGCTTTATTGCAAGCTTAATGGCAAACTGCGTTCAGGATACGGTTGCAGTAGATATAACCGCAGGTGATTATCTTTTTAAAGCAAGCGGATATTCGGTTAAATTTGATGGTTTTACCGTTCTTTATGAAGAGGGTAAGGACGAGGAAGAAGCAGACGCAGGCAAGCTTCCTGAAATGATTGAGGGTGAAGTACTAAAGCTTAAGGAACTTATTCCCAATCAACATTTCACTCAGCCTCCAGCACGTTATACTGAACCTACTTTAATTAAGTCGCTTGATGAAAACGGAATTGGAAGACCTTCAACCTATGCACCCATTATTGCCAATATTTTGCAGCGTTCTTATATTGAGCGTGATAAAAAGTCGTTAAAGCCAACAAATCTTGGAACCGTTGTTTCAGACCTTATCTCAGAACATTTTAAGAAGATTGTTGATGTTAAATTTACTGCAAATATGGAGCAACAGCTTGATAAAATCGGTGACGGTGAACTGGGTTGGATTGACACAATAAGCAAATTCTATGACGATTTTTCCGTAATGCTTGAAAAGGCAGAAAATACGATTGGTGCTAACAGAGTTAAGGTGCCTCAGGAAGAAACCGATATTGTTTGTGAAAAATGCGGTCGAAAAATGGTAATAAAGAGCAGTCGATTTGGAAAATTTCTTGCCTGTCCCGGCTATCCCGAGTGTAAAAATACAAAACCTGTGCCTGAGGATGAGGTTAAGCAGCCCTGCCCGAAATGCGGAGCTAAGCTTATTAAACGAGTTTCAAAAAAGACCAACAAGAAATTTTATGGTTGTTCCAACTACCCAACCTGTGATTTTGCTGCTCCCGGTGTTCCTACGGGTGAAACCTGTAAGGAATGCGGTGGATTTATTATATCAGGTGTTCGCGGAAGAAAATACTGTATGAATTCAGAATGTCCTACAAGAAATAAAAAGGCAGAAAAGAAATAATATGCAAAAAATAACCGTTATAGGCGCAGGGCTTGCGGGGTGTGAGGCAGCTTTGCAGATTGCAAAGCACAAAATCGAGGTCGAGCTTATTGAAATGAAGCCGATTAAGATGACACCTGCTCATCACTCTGTGCTCTTTGCTGAGCTTGTGTGCTCTAATTCCCTAAAGGCATCAAGAATTGATTCTGCTGCAGGTCTTTTAAAGGAGGAAATGCGTAGATTTTCCTCTGTTTGTCTTGCCGCCGCCGATAGGACAAGCGTTGCCGCGGGCGGTGCTTTGGCAGTAGACCGTGAGCTTTTTTCCCAACAAATTACAAATGCCGTAAAGAATAATAAATATATAACAATAACCGAAAAGTTTATGGATTCAATTGAGCAAGAAGGAATAACCGTTGTTGCAACGGGTCCTCTCACCGAGGGTATGCTTGCAAATGCAATAGCTCGCTATTCAGGTCAGGAGAATTTAAGCTTTTTTGATGCGGCTGCCCCTATTGTTACGGCCGAAAGTGTTGATTTTTCACGAGCATTTTATGCGGACCGTTACGGTAAAGGCAATAATGATTATATCAATTGCCCTATGAATAAAGATGAGTACGAGGCATTTTATAATGAGCTTATAAATGCCGAGATTGCTCCTGTAAAAGATTTTGATAAACCGTTTACGGTTTACGAAGGTTGTATGCCTGTTGAAGTTTTGGCAAAACGCGGTTACGATTCTATTCGCTTTGGTCCGCTTAAACCGGTTGGTATTAAGGACCCTGCAACAGGTCACAGACCCTGGGCGGTTGTTCAGCTTCGCCGAGAAAACAGCGAGGGTACGCTTTTTAATATTGTCGGTTTTCAGACAAACCTGAAGTTTGGTGAGCAGAAAAGGGTATTTTCAATGATACCCGGACTTGAAAATGCCGAATTTGTACGTTACGGTGTAATGCATCGTAATACCTTTATAAATTCACCCAAACTTTTAAATAAGGATTTATCCTTAAAACGTAATCCAAATATTTTTTTCGCAGGTCAACTCTCAGGTGTTGAGGGTTATATGGAATCTGCAGCTTCAGGCATTATTGCAGGCATAAATGCTGTCAAAAAATTAAAAGGAGAGAACGCACTCATTCTTCCTGAATATACAATGATTGGTGCATTGCTTTCATATATTACCGATGAATCGGTAACAAATTTTCAGCCAATGGGCGCTAATTTTGGTATTTTACCCGAGATGGAACCTCATATTCGCGACAAACGTGAGCGTTATATGGCACTTGCAAACCGCTCACTTGCATATTTTGATAATCTTTTTAAGGAGGAACTTTAATGAAAGTTATAATCGATGCTTTTGGCGGAGATAACGCGCCGATTGAGGCAATAAAGGGCGCTGCGCTAGCTGCTAAGGAATATGATGTACATATTATTCTTTGCGGTGATACCGAGAAAATCAATACCTGTATAAATGAAAATTCTATTGATTTCGGTGGTAAGCAGTTTGAAATCATCGATGCTCCTGATATATTTGATATGCACGATGAACCCACAACCCTTCTTAAAAAAAATTCAAATACTTCTCTTGCAATTGCTTTTCGCGCTCTTTCTGAGGGTAAGGCGGATGCGCTCGTTTCCGCAGGAAGCACAGGCGCAATCGTTGTAGGAGGTACTCTTATTGTAAAAAGAATTAAGGGTGTTAAGCGTCCTGCGCTTGCTTCTATGATACCTTCTCCCGGTGAACCCTATATGCTAATGGATATAGGTGCAAATGCCGAATGTCGTCCCGAAATGTTAGCGCAGTTCGGTGTAATGTCCAGTGTTTACTTAAATAGAGTGGTTGGAAGAGATAATCCAACTATCGGTCTTTTAAATATTGGTACTGAAAATACTAAGGGCGGTAATTTACAGCAGGAAAGTTATAAGCTCTTAGAAAAGGCTCCTATCAATTTTATAGGTAATGTTGAATCGCGTGAGATGCCTAAGGGCGTTTGCGATGGTATTGTTACTGACGGTTTTAGCGGTAATATTGCTCTAAAACTTATTGAAGGTACATCTTCAACACTTTTTAAGATGCTTAAAGGTGTATTTTACAAGAATTTAATTAACAAGCTTGCTGCAGGGATTTTAAAGGGCGGTCTTATGACTATAAAGAAAAAGATGGATGCCTCCGAGGTGGGCGGAGCACCGCTTCTCGGTGTTGCAAAGCCCGTAATTAAGGCTCACGGTAATTCAGATGCGATTGCGTTTAAAAATGCAGTAAAACAGGCAATAGTGTTTACCGAAAACGATGTTATCGGCGCAATTAGTGAGGATATTGCCAAGCTTAGTTTAGAGGAAAAAAATGAAAAGGCTTGAAGAAAATTTAAAATACAAATTTAATAATATTCAGCTGCTTAAAAATGCCTTGACCCATTCATCTTATGCTAATGAATCGCATTCGCATAATTCATCAAATGAACGTCTTGAGTTTTTAGGTGATTCGGTTTTATCAATTATAGTTTCTGATTATCTTTATAAAACATATCCGCAAATGCCTGAGGGTCAGCTTACAAAGCTTAGAGCATCTCTTGTGTGCGAAAAATCTCTTTACGGTTTTTCAAAACAATTATGTATTGGAGATTTCTTGCTTTTGGGCAAAGGCGAGGAGCAAACAGGCGGAAGAAACCGTGTTTCTATACTTGCTGATGCCTTTGAGGCGGTACTTGCCGCAATGTATTTAGACGGTGGAATTCAGGTAGCCAGAGAACATGTAATGCGCTTTATTCTTGAAGAACTTAAAAGTGCAGATGATGAGGTTTTTAAGGATTATAAAACATCCCTTCAAGAGATAATTCAACGTAATCCTGAGGAGAGACTTACCTATATTCTTATTGCTGAAAGCGGTCCTGACCATGACAAGAGTTTTACTGTAGAAGTAAGGCTTAACTCAAATGTTGTTGGCTCGGGTATGGGTAAAAGCAAAAAACAAGCTGAGCAAATGGCGGCTAAGCAGGCGCTGGAGCTTATGGGAATAAATGAATGAGCGGTAAACATTCTAATATATCTATTTTTGTTCCGCATATAGGTTGTCCGCATCAGTGTAGCTTTTGCAACCAGTTTTCCATTACGGGAGGTGTAAAGGCTCCGCAGGCTTGTGATATAGATAAGGCGGTAAACGAAGCGGTTAAATCGTCAAATTACAACCGAGAAAACACTGAACTTGCTTTCTTTGGCGGTAGCTTTACAGCCATTGATATAAACTATCAGTTGTATCTTCTTGAGGTTGGATATAAATATGTTAAGTCGGGAATTGTCTCAGGAATTCGTATTTCCACGCGCCCCGATGCAATAGATGATGAGATATTATTAAGACTTAAAAAATACGGTGTTACCGCTATTGAGCTTGGCGCGCAAAGTATGTGCGATAGTGTGCTTGTTGCCAATAATCGCGGTCATACGGCAAAAGATGTTATAAGGGCAAGTCAACTGATAAAGTCGTACGGATTTTCACTTGGACTCCAGATGATGACAGGACTTTATAAAGATTGTCCACAAAAGGATATTTATACTGCAAAACATTTAATTGATTTAAATCCCGATACGGTTCGCATTTATCCTACTATCATACTTGAAAACACAAAGCTTGCAGAATATGTAAAAAGCGGGGAGTTTATACCGCCAAGTCTTGAAGATACGGTGGAGCTTGTTGCAAAATTACTTTTAATGTTCAAACAAGCAAATATAAATGTTATTCGCACAGGACTTCATTATATTGATGAAAATACATATGTTTCGGGACCCTGGCATCCCGCCTTTAAGGAGCTTTGTGATTCAAGAATTATAAGAAATAAAATTTTAGAATATCCTGTTGGGGATTATACCCTTTATGTTTGTCCTTCGGATATTTCAAAGGCGATAGGGCAAAAAAGAGAAAATATTAATTTTTTAAAGGAAAAAGGCTATAATATCTGCGTTAAAGGCGATGCGGATATTGAACAATATGAGATAAGGATGTGTAAAGAAAAGTGCTGTTAAGTTCAATACAAGTACAAGGCTTCAAGTCTTTTGCGGATAAGACAACACTAAAATTCGGTCGCGGTATAACCGCCGTTGTCGGACCTAACGGAAGCGGAAAAAGCAATATCTCCGATGCAGTGCGTTGGGTTCTTGGTGAACAGTCTACTAAGAGTCTGCGCGGTCAGTCTATGGAGGATGTTATTTTCAGCGGTACCGCTTTACGCAAGCCTCACGGCTTTTGTGAGGTTACTCTTAACATAGACAATACCGATCGCACATTAAATTTTGATAATGATTTTGTATCTGTTACAAGGCGTTATTATCGTTCACATGAAAGTGAATATCTTATAAATAATGTAACAGTTCGTTTAAAAGATGTTCACGAGCTGTTTATGGATACAGGCCTTGGACGTGACGGATATTCAATGATAGGTCAGGGTAAGATTGACTCTATCATAAGCTCAAAATCGCAGGAGCGTCGTGATATTTTTGAAGAGGCATCCGGTATATCAAAATATCGTTACCGTAAAACCGAAGCACAGCGTAAACTCGCTAGTGCTGAGGATAATTTATTGCGTCTTAAAGATATAATTGGTGAGCTTGAGGTTCGCGTAGGACCGCTTGCCGAACAAAGTAAAAAGGCACAAAAATTTCTTGAATTTTCTGCCGATAAGAAACAACTTGAAATCGGTCTTTGGCTTTATACTCTTAATCATTCAAAGGAAAATCTTCGTGCTCAGGAAACAAAAATCGCCATTGCACAGGAGCAGTATCGTCAGATAGAGGCCGCTTTAAGTGATTTTGATTTAAAGGCCGCGCAAAACAGTGAGGAATTTTCCCGTATAACCGAGCTGATTGAGGAAAAACGGCAGGGAATTTCCGAGCACAACGAGGAATGCGTTAAAGCACAGGGTGCTATAAGTGTGCTTGAAAATAATGTTGTTCATAATAATGAATCAATTGAGCGTATTAACGGTGAGATTGCACAGCTTCATCTGACCGACACCTCAATTAAGGATGAGATTGATAGTAAAAACAGTCTTATTCTTGAAAAAACTGCTGCAGGCGTTACTCTTAATGAAAAACTTAATGAGTTAAACGAAACCCTAGCCGAACTGCTTTTAAATAGCGAAAATATTTCAAAGCAAATTGAAGAACAGGTTCGACAACTCAATACAATATCGGCCGAAGCCGCAAATCACCGAGCAACCTTAATGACCTGTGACTCAGGCATAAAGCAGATAACTGAGCGTGAGGAAGATATCGATGCCTTAATTGCTCAGCGAAACTCGGAAATTGATGAGCTAAACTGTGAAAAACAACAAAATAGTGACCTTCTCTTAAAGCTTGAAGAAACCATTCTTTCGTGCGAAAATTCTCTAAAAGGCTATGAACTGCGTTTTGCAACAAGGCAAGAAGCCGTTAATAAACAAAAACAGGAGCTTGACACTCTTCGCCTTGACGTTGAGGCAAAGCTTCGCCGTATCCAGATATTAGAGGATTTAGAAAAAAATCTTGACGGTTTTAGTCACTCGGTAAAAACCGTGGTAAACGAGGCTTCAAAAGGAATTTTACGCGGTGTGCACGGTCCTGTTTCTAAGGTTTTGAAGGTTAAAAAGGAGCATTCAACCGCAGTAGAAACTGCACTTGGCAATGCAATACAGCATATTATTGTTGATAGCGAAGCAGATGCCAAGCGCGCTATAGAAATGCTGAAAAAAGAAGGAAAGGGCAGAGCGACATTTTTGCCCATATCTTCAATAAAAGCCAGAGATTTTACTGAAAGCGGATTTGAAAATATGTTTGGCTTTGTTGGTATTGCGAGTGAGCTTATTGAGTGTGATGATAAATATAGAGAAATAATCAAGTACCTGTTGGGTAATACCGTTGTTACCGAGGATATTGACACTGCAATTACTATCGCAAGAAAGTTCAAATATCATTTTAAGGTTGTTTCTCTTGACGGACAAATAATCAATGCAGGCGGTTCGCTTACAGGTGGTTCGCTTATAAAAAATGCCGGTCTTTTAAGCCGAAACAGTGATATTGAACGACTTCAAGCTGATGTTGCCAAGCTTAATGAAAAGATTGAAAATAAGAATTTGCTTTTAACCGAAACTGTTGAGGCTCTTTCAAAAGCGGAAGCCGATATTACAAATGCAAGAGCTGAGCTTACAACTGCAGGCGAGGATAAAATTCGTGTAATCGGAGAACTCAAAAGGCTTGACGATATGCTTGCAACCGTTTCAAAGGCTATTGGTGAGTTGAATAGTGAGAAAAACAATTCTCAAGGTCGTGCAAATGAGCTTAAAGCCCTTGCTGATAACGCTACAAGGGAAATAGCGCGCATTGACACTCAAAAGATTGCGTTACAGGAAACCATTGATAGTATGACAGGCGGTCGCAGCGACCTTACAAATAAACGCGAGGAGATAACCGCGAATATTACTGAAATAAAAATGGCTACCCTTGAAAACGATAAGGATATTGAAAACCTTAAAGCAGTCATATCTTCTCTTGAAATTTCAGTTACCGACCGTGCCTCAAGGGTTGAAGAACTTACCTTAGAGCTTGATACACATAAAGCAGAAATTGAAAAGATAAATGCCCAAATTACACAAATTCAGAGTAATATTGAAACGATTAGAAAAAACACATCCGATACCGAAAATGAAATTAAACAGTTAATTATTAAACGCTCCGATACCGAAAAAGCGGGCGTTGAACTTCGTGCAAGTGAGCGTGAGCGCACTCTTGAGCGTGAGAAAATCGGAGGCGAGCTTGCCCGATTGAACGAGCGTAAGGATGTAATGGTCAGGGAATATGATGATGTTATCCGTCAGCTTTATGATGAATATCAGCTTACCAGAAGTGACGCTGAGGCTATGGGTATTGAAATTGAAAACCCTGCTCAAGCAAAAAAAGAGCTTTCTGAGATTCGTTCAAAAATCCGTTCTCTTGGAAATGTAAATGTTTCTGCTATTGAGGAATATAAAGAGGTAAGCGAAAGGTATGAGTTTATGTCTGCTCAAATAGCCGATGTTGAAAGCTCGCGAGCTGAACTTCATAAACTTATAAATCGACTTACCGCACAGATGCAGGAGCTTTTTGTTACAGGCTTTAATAGAATAAATGAATGCTTCTCGAAAACCTTTAAGGAACTGTTTGGCGGTGGTGAGGCATCCCTCGCACTAACCACTCCAGAAAATGTTCTTGAAAGCGGAATTGAGATAAAAGCTTCCTTGCCGGGTAAAAATGTTCCGAGCCTTGATGGACTTTAATCTCACTTGACGGAGTCTTCTGTGTCTTTTTCTGAAATCCATTGAACAGAACTACAATATTTCCTTCGTCAAAAATGAAAAACACTCTATATATATTGCCATTATACTCTGTCCTCAATTCATATAGTCCGTCCCTGATATGTTTGACGAACTTTGTCGGCAACCTGTCTTGAGTTTTCAGCAATACCAGGCCATAATCTACCTTCTCTCTTTCTTTGGCAGTCAGCCCCTCCATAAACTCGCCAAAATATCTGCCAAATGTTATGATCCTTCGTTTCATGATGCAAATATACGAAAGGTTTCAATATCTTGTAACA
>JAZRQA010000041.1:0-3394 GCA_045649505.1 Acutalibacteraceae bacterium | reverse complement strand
TACCCTTGTTGATATCGGTGCAAAGGATATTGATAAAATAACCGAATTTGCCGTGGCTAATCATATTGATTATGCAGTAGTTGCTCCCGATGATCCGCTGGTGCTCGGATGCGTTGATGCTCTTGAAGCAAATGGAATAGCATGCTTCGGTCCCCAAGCAAATGCAGCTATAATTGAGGGCAGTAAGGTGTTCTCTAAAAATCTTATGAAAAAATACGGCATACCCACCGCCGCTTATGAGATTTTTTCTGATATGAACGCCGCCCTTTCTTATCTTGACACCGCTCCTATTCCTACCGTTATAAAGGCTGACGGTCTTGCTCTCGGTAAGGGTGTTATAATTGCTCAGACAAGACAGGAGGCAAAGGATGCCGTACGGTCTATTATGGCAGATAAGGTGTTCGGTGCAAGTGGAGACAATATTGTTATCGAGGAGTTTTTAACCGGCCCTGAGGTATCTGTTCTTGCTTTTACCGATGGCAAAACACTCGTTCCTATGATTTCCTCTATGGATCATAAGCGCGCAGGAGATAATGATACAGGGCTTAATACAGGTGGTATGGGTACCGTTGCACCAAATCCCTATTACACTGAGGATATTGCAAAGATTTGTATGGATAATATTTTTATTCCTACAATGAATGCTATGAACAGTGAGGGCAGAACCTTTAAGGGATGTCTGTATTTTGGACTAATGCTTACACCTAAGGGACCCAAGGTGATTGAATATAATTGCCGTTTTGGTGATCCCGAAACACAGGTTGTTCTACCGCTCCTTGAAACTGACCTTTTAACGGTTATGCAGGCGGTCACAAACGAAACGCTTGGTTCACTTGATGTAAAATTCAGCAACAAAAATGCCTGCTGTGTTATTATGGCATCAAAGGGTTATCCGCAACGCTATGATAAGGGATTTGAACTAAAAATCCCAACTGAAATAAATAGTAATGTCTATGTTGCCGGTGCTGCTATAAAGGACGGCGTGCTTGTAACAAACGGCGGTAGAGTGCTTGGAGCAACCGCCGTTGCCGACAGCCTTAAATGTGCAGTTGAAGGCGCATATGATATGGTAAAGAAAATAGATTTTGCCAACGCTTATTACCGTAACGATATCGGTAAAAAAGCATTGGCAGCAGGGGAGGGAAAATAATATGGTTTATCGCGTATTTGTAGAAAAGAAAAAAGAACTTGCCAATGAGGCGAAAGCACTTCTTGGCGATGCCCGTACTCTGCTTGGCATTACCTCCCTTACCGATGTCCGTATTATTAACCGCTATGATGCGGAAAATATAACTGAGGAGCTTTTTGATTATGCCTGTAAAACGGTATTTTCCGAGCCTCAGCTTGACATAGCAACAAGTGATGTTGATTTAAGCGATGCAACAGTTTTTGCTGTAGAGTTTTTACCCGGTCAGTTCGACCAGCGTGCAGACTCTGCCGCACAGTGTATTCAGATAATTTCTCAGGGTGAGCGCCCCACAGTTCGCACAGCAAAGGTTTATGCGCTTTACGGTGACCTTACAGATGCTGAAATTGCAGAAATTAAAAAGTATGTAATTAACCCTGTGGAAGCAAGGGAAGCAACTCTTGAAAAGCCCGAAACCTTAAAGGTTAATTATGATATTCCCACTACTGTAAAAACCTTAGACGGCTTTATTAAGCTTGACCGAGCAGGTCTTGAAGCCTTTGTTAAGGAATACGGTCTTGCAATGGATGCCGACGATATTGCTTTCTGTCAGGATTATTTTAAATCTGAGGACAGAGACCCCACCATCACAGAAATCCGTATGATTGATACATATTGGTCTGACCATTGTCGTCATACAACCTTCTTAACAGTTATTGATAATGCTGTTTTTGAGGATGAACTTTTACAGAGTGCATATAACGATTATCTTGCAGTTCGCAAGGAACTTGGCAGAACTAAACCTATCTGCCTTATGGACCTTGCAACCGTTGCTGTTAAATACCTTAAAACTCAGGGCAAGCTTGATAAGCTTGATGAGTCCGAAGAAATTAACGCCTGTACCGTTAAAATGGATGTTGAAGTAGATGGCGTTGTTGAGCCCTGGCTCCTTCTGTTTAAGAACGAAACCCATAACCATCCTACCGAAATTGAGCCTTTCGGTGGAGCCGCTACTTGTATCGGCGGTGCTATCCGTGACCCTCTTTCAGGACGTTCTTATGTGTACGGTGCTATGCGTGTAACAGGCGCAGCAGACCCCTTAAAGCCTGTTAGTGAAACAATCAAGGGAAAGCTTCCTCAGCGTAAAATTGTAACAACTGCCGCTGCGGGATATTCATCCTACGGTAACCAGATTGGTCTTGCAACAGGCATTGTTGATGAGATTTATCATGATGGTTATGCCGCAAAGCGTATGGAAATCGGTGCGGTTATTGCAGCCGCTCCTGCTGAAAATGTACGCCGTGAGGTTCCTGCTCCCGGTGATGTTGTTATCCTCTTAGGCGGTAGCACAGGCCGTGACGGTTGCGGCGGTGCAACAGGCTCTTCAAAATCTCATACCGTTGAGTCAATAGAAACCTGCGGTGCAGAGGTTCAAAAGGGTAATGCTCCTGAGGAAAGAAAGCTTCAGCGTCTTTTCCGTAACAAAGAAGCAACACTTATGATTAAGCGTTGTAATGACTTTGGTGCAGGCGGTGTATCCGTTGCTATAGGTGAGCTTGCTGACGGTCTTGAAATTGACCTTAACGCAGTTCCAAAGAAGTATGACGGTCTTGACGGTACGGAACTTGCTATTAGTGAGTCACAGGAGCGTATGGCTGTTGTTGTTGAGAAAGAGAATGTTGATGCTTTCTTAAAACTTGCCGCTACCGAAAATCTGCAAGCCTGTCCCGTTGCCGTTGTTAAGGCAGAGCCCAGACTTGTAATGAACTGGAACGGAAAGAAGATTGTTGACATCAGCCGTGAATTCTTAAATTCAAACGGTGCTGACAAGCATATCACAATTACTCCTTCAAAACCTGAGCTTAAAGCAAAGGATATTGAAGATGATTTCACAGAAAATTATAAGAAGCTTGCCTCAGATCTGAATATATGCTCAAAACGCGGTCTTTCAGAGCGATTTGACTCTACCATAGGCGCAGGTACAGTTCTTATGCCTTTCGGCGGTAAGAATCAGTTAACACCTATTCAGGCAATGGTTCAAAAGATTTCTGTTGAGAAAAAGCATACCGATAACTGCTCCTATATGTCTTGGGGATATAACCCCTTCATTACCGAGCAAAGCCCCTATCACGGTGCATATTTAGCCGTTATTGAATCTGTTTGCAAACTTATTGCTACAGGAGCCTCTTTTGAAGACGTTTACCTTACATTCCAGGAATATTTTGAGCATCCCGGAAAGGACGGCAAGCGTTGGGGTAAACCTCTTGC
>JAZRQA010000040.1:0-3099 GCA_045649505.1 Acutalibacteraceae bacterium | reverse complement strand
ATAGAGAAGTCCCATCTCCTGTTCCCCGCCGAAATATGATTTTTCCGTATCATTCTGTGCCGGAAGGATCATAGCCGGAACTCCGTCTGCCACACGGTCGTCATCTGCAATGCCACCACTGATAATGAGTTTCACCCGACTTCCAAGTTCATTATAAATGGAAGATGTATACACATCCGTTGCCACAATAATATTATCGTTTGGATACTGATTCGCAATCTCTTTTGCCCAAGTGTACGCAGATTCACCTGCATATACATTTAAGGATCTCTCGTTCTGGTGGGAGCGGGTGGATTCGAACCACCGAAGTCGAAGACAACAGATTTACAGTCTGCCCCCTTTGGCCACTCGGGAACACTCCCACATATTTAATTATCGGCTTTTTGCCGCGAAGATTATTTTAGCACAACAACGTGTTCATGTCAAGCATATTTCAAAAATAAAAAAGTTTATCATAAATTATATTATAAAAACGCTGGATTTTAGGTGTTTCGTGTGGTATAATACTTTAAAATATTATCTATTAGATATTTAAATATTTCCGCCTGTGGCGCAGCTGGATAACGCAGCAGATTCCGATTCTGAAGAACGGGGGTTCGAATCCCTTCAGGCGGGCCAAAAAAACGACAAGTTTCGACAGAAGCTTGTCGTTTTTAAATGAAGCGTTCCCTTTTCTCTCAAATTGTTGTTTACAGATAAAAGAAATAGTGCTATAATTTATCAAACACATCACAAAAAACAAGTCTACGAATTTTATTGTTTAAAGGAGTGTTTTTATGAAAAACATTTTGCTAATCGGTGATTCAATTCGTATGGGTTATGATAAAGCCGTAAAGAAAACTCTGGAAGGAAAAGCAAACGTTTATTTCCCTGCGGACAACTGCCGTTTTGCCTCTTACGTTTTAAGATATCTTCACGAATACAAGGATTTGGTTAAAGACGGCAAGGTCGATATTATTCACTGGAACGCAGGACTTTGGGATTGCTTAAGACTTTTTGAAGAAGAGCCTCACACGCCCATTGATGTTTATGCATATTATATTGAACGTATCTGTATCAGAATTAAAAAACTCTTTCCTGACGCTAAGGTTATTTTCGCAACATCTACCCGAGTACAATCGGATAAGATGAGCAAAAGCTTTAAGCGGTACAATGAAGAGATTGAAAAGTATAATAAGCAAGCCGTTTTAATTGTAGAAAAATACGGTTTTACCGTAAATGACCTATACAATACCAGCGCGAGCCTGCCCGACGAAGCGCATTCCGACCCCGTGCATTATTATACTCCTACAGGCACCGAGGTTTTTACAAACAAGGTTTTATCTCATATTGTGCCGCTTCTTGATATTACCGAGGAAATCGAATATAAGGAAGACCTTTACCTTGATAAGCCCATAGGCATTTAAGTTGCATAAAGCAGTCAAAAAAGCAAAACAAAGCAATTTTATTTTCTTTGTTGACAAATTGAGATTTTTGTTGTATACTACATAGGCTAACTTAATATTAGCTGGTGTAGCTCAGTTGGTAGAGCAGCTGATTTGTAATCAGCAGGTCGGGGGTTCAAGTCCGTCCACCAGCTCCAGAAAAAAAGGTCTTCACGAAAGTGAAGTCCTTTTTTTCAACGAAATAAATCCCTTACGGGATTTGTGAAATACGCTTCGCGTGTAAAATATTGCTGCGCAATGTGAAATGCGCTGCGACGCGTGGGGGATTTATTTCATTTCACTTGATGCGCAAGCATCAAATTTTACAATGATCGCAGGTCATTATTTCACATTCGGCGTAAGCCGAATATTTCACTTTCCCTTGCACCTTCGCCGCATTTATTCGTTTCTTCTCAACGGCAAACTCCTGTTTCAAACCCTTTTTTTAGTTTTTGGAGAGCGGATTTTTCTATTCTACTGACATAGGAACGGGATATTTTGAGCTTGACCGCTATTTCTCTTTGGGTGTATTCTTTTGTACCGCCAAGGCCGTAACGCATTGTTAGTATCATCTTTTCTCTATTATCAAGGCAGTTTCTCATAACACAGCGAAGTTGCTCCAAGCGTATCTTGACATCCAGGTCATCGGTAATATCGGTATCATCGGCAATAACATCGATAAGCGTCAGTGTATTTCCGTCCTTATCGGTATCAATGGGGTCGGAAATGAGAACATCCTGCGCCGTTTTCTTTCGATTGCGAAAATGCATAAGTATCTCATTTGCTATCCTCACCCAAATCGGTTTTAGTTAATAAACGAAAATCCTCATTATCAACGCCGCGCGAGCCGAATAAAAAAATGTGTGCATTTTCACCGTCCCAAATTACACGGCGTACAATACTCCCTATAGCGGCTCTCTTTTTCTCACAGGACATATCATCAATAGTGTTTTTGAATACCGAAAGCATTTTACGAAGCACATCGAACTCGGTATCGCTAAAAGCGTGTTCGGATGTAAGACTTATCATTTCGTCAATGCCTTGTGAGATTTTATCAATCTCCGTATTCATTTCGTTAATGCGGGTAACTATTGATTTTTTAGAAGAATTATCATCTAACTCGGCAAGCGTGTCTACAAGCGAGCTGACCTTTTTCTCAAGGTCGGCTTTTTCTTTTTTCATTACATTTAACTTTTTCTCAGGGTTGTCGGAGTAGAAAATTTTGCTCTTTTCAAGCCGCCCCAAAAAATCACTTTTCTCACTGCCTAGTTGTTTAATTTTCTCGATAACTGCAAGGTCTAAGATATTGCCGTTTGCGTTGCGCTTGTTGCATAGGTCTTTTTTGCTAAGCTCTTTCATCTTGCACACATAAGTATATATGATTTCGCCGTCAGCAGTTTTTCGTTTAGAGAGTTTGGGGTACATTCGGTTTGTGCAAGAGCAGAACAAAAGTCCCGTAAGCAAAGCTTCATTTCTTCTCGGTCTGCGGAAAGATTTCGACTTATTTCGTTCAAGGTTATCCTGAACACCTACCCAAATCTTGCCGGGGATAATACCTTGATGCTTACCAACCGAAACAATCCAGTCGCTGACTAGGTTGTAAACGGTGGCTTTGCCTTTTTCTTGGTCGGTACGGTTGTATGCAAGAATTCCGTGAACACCGTCAAAATCTTCT
>JAZRQA010000039.1:0-22006 GCA_045649505.1 Acutalibacteraceae bacterium | reverse complement strand
CCACCGAGCCAACGACCTGTCTTTGCTAATTCGTGCATATTATCTCTGATACGCTCGGCAATGGTTTCGCGCTCAAGCTGTGCGAATACAGAGGCAATATACATCATTGCTCTGCCCATTGGCGTTGCCGTATCAAACTGCTCACGGATAGACACAAAGACTATATCTCGGCGGTTGAGGTCTTCAATAAGTGATGAGAAGTCGCTGACATTACGGCTTACTCGGTCAAGGCGGTAAACCACAAGTGCCTTAAATTCTCCACGCTCAATTTGAGCCATCATTTTTTTAAAGGCAGGGCGGTTGATGTTTCCACCCGAAAAACCTTCGTCCTCGAACACGACTGCCTTTTCTGCGGCTTCATCACCAAAGTGGGTTCGTATGTATTCACGGCAAAGCTCTACTTGATTGCCGATACTTTCGCCCTTGCCTGTGAATTTAGATTTTCTTGAATAAATTGCAATTACATTAGAAGTATTTTTCATAATTATTCCTCTTTGGCTTTTATGTTACATTATATGAGGTAGATTATTATAAAAAGCAACACATTTTGTAATATTGGACGATACCGTGCTCATATAGTTTATGAACATAGGAGGTGCTCGATATGAAGACATTTGCGCCGATTAACGTTATTGTCCACTATCCCAACACGAAAGAAGGTTGGCGAGAACTAAGACGGCGAGTAGCCGACGTTCACGCCGATGGGGTACTTAACATTATTTCAAAGTTGGACTGCTCAATATCGCAAAAGCAAAGACTTCTTAATGCAATCATAAAGGATGAAAAAGAACAAATTAAAAGCGAACAGTAGGACAATACATCCTACTGTTCGCTAAAATTTCTAAAAGCTATTAGATTCTTGCTACTCCAGATTTTCTTGCAGCATCGGCAACAGCCTTTGCAACTGCAGGAGCAATACGCGGGTCAAATGCTTTAGGAAGAATATACTCTGTAGAAAGTTCTTCATCGCTCACAAGATTGCTTAAAGCATAAACCGCAGCCATCTTCATTTCATCGTTTATATTACTTGCTCTTACGTCAAGCGCGCCTCTGAATATACCCGGAAAAGCTAAAACATTATTGATTTGGTTTTTAAAGTCAGAACGTCCTGTACCTACAACTAAGGCGCCTGCTTTGAGCGCTTTGTCAGGCATAATTTCAGGAACGGGATTTGCCATTGCAAATACTGCCGCGCCCTCATTCATTGATGCTACCATTTCTTCGGTAACAATATTAGGCGCAGAAACACCGATAAATACGTCTGCCCCTTTCATTACATCAGCCAAGCTTCCTCTTTCCATATTAGGATTGGTTTTAAGTGATAATTCTTTATGGGCATCGGACAAGGTTTCGTCATCCCTGCAGATAGCACCGAATTTATCACACATAATAAGATTCTTTAGACCAAGTTTTAAAAGAAGCTCGCCGATAGCGGTTCCTGCAGCACCTGCACCGTTTATAATACACTTTATATCTGCAATATTTTTGCCCGAAATTTTAAGCGCGTTAATCATAGCAGCGGCAACACAGATTGCCGTACCGTGCTGGTCATCATGGAAAATCGGAATGTCGCATTTTTCTTTAAGCTTTCTTTCAATTTCAAAACATCTGGGCGCTGAAATATCTTCAAGGTTAATACCGCCGAATGAGCCCGAAATATTATATATTGTATTTACAATTTCATCAACATCGTTTGAACGAATACAAATCGGGAATGCATCTACACCTGCAAACTCCTTAAAGAGAACGCATTTACCCTCCATAACAGGCATACCTGCTTCGGGTCCGATATTTCCAAGACCTAAAACCGCCGAACCGTCGGTAATAACACCGATAAGGTTCCAACGACGGGTAAGCTCAAAAGACTTATTATAATCCTTTTGAATTTCAAGACAGGGTTGAGCAACGCCCGGGGTATATGCTAAAGATAAATCTTCACCCGATTCTACCTTTACCTTTGATACAACCTCGATTTTGCCCTGCCAATCATAATGTTTTTTTAATGATGCCTCTTTGATATCCATTTTTTAAAGCTCCTTATTTATAATGAATATAGGTTGGTGAAATCAACGTCGCCTAAATATTTAATATAATCCACACCGAGGTATTCGCAAATTCTATGGCAACCTCTATATTTAGTACTTTTATTTTATTATACATTCTGTATAAAATCAACTCAAAAACTATAATTATGTAAATTATAAACAGCGATATAAGCCTTTTTAATTGGTTTCTTCTTATTTACCTTTTCTTTGATTTTTAATGGTGAGTTTTTTAACCAAAAACTCATTTGTGAGAGGGTTGCATTTTCAATGCATCGCGCGGCATAGGTAGCGAGGCGGCTTCCCTTTTCGGGATGAAAGGTGGATACCGCCTTTATCAGCCCTATAGTACCGATGGATATGAGGTCCTCCTGTTCATCGGTGGCGGTGTAGTATTTCTTTACTATGTGTGCCACAAGGCGCAGGTTATGCTCAATGAGCTTATTCCTTGCCGCAGCGTCACCCAACGCGCTTTTTTCTATAAGCTCGCTCTCCTTAGCCTTAGACAGCGGCGGCGGAAATGAGCCCGCGCCCGTAACATTAAGCGCTAAATAGATAATTGACGAGGCTATCTCAGCCAACAGTGAAAAAAACATTATAATCCCCTCCGTGTTTTAAATTTATGAAACACAAAGGATTTTTTTGCCTGTACATACTATTTAAAATTATAAAAGGCACCTGATATCAGGTGCCTTTCGGTTTTTATTAGTTGCCTTCGGGATAGACGATTTTTTCAACCTTAAAGCGGTTTATCGCGTAGTCAATAGTGCTTATCTGCTGTGATGCGGCGGCGGCGTCAACATCCTTATTAAATTCTTCACTCTTCATATCGTAACGCAGGGTTTCATCAAGATTCTCAAGATAATACGGGTCGGCCATAATATCTCCCTTTTTAAAGATGAGCAGGGTTTTGTCATCCTCCTTGGGTGAATACTTTTTAACCTCGCCCACGGCCATAGCCTTTACGGTTTCAAAATAATCTTTCGCGTAGGAGGTTCCCTCCTTACCTATAACCTCGGCGAGCTCGTCAAGAGGCTTAGCCTGTTCGGTATCCGAGGTAGCAGAGGAGGTAGTATTATCTTCCTGTATATTGTTATGCTCGTTGTATATCTTTTTAAAGTCTTCACCGTTTTTAAGACGTTTTTCATAACTGTCAAATTTATCCTTAAGCTTGGCTGCCTCATCATCCTCAAGGTCGGCAAGGGAGCCTTGCAGGGTATTGACAATCACGTAGTTTTCGCTTAAATACGCCTTGATATCTGCCTCAGAAATTTCCTTTTCTCCGCCCTTGCCGTAAAAATAGTTAAAATAGGCATCCTCGTAAGCGGTATAGGTCATATACTTCTCATATGTTGCAAGGGAAACTCCGTTAGGCTCAAAAAGGCTCTGATAACCATAGTTGGACCAGTAGTACTGAGCATAATATTCATATTCATCAATAGCTTCCTGTTCAACCTTAATCTTTAATTCCTTGACCTTTGCCTCAACAAAAGCAAATCGCTTTAAGGTATTTATGGCGGTATCCTTTACCCAGTCAGCATACGGCTTATCCTCAATCTTTTGCGAGTGATAATCGATTTCCTCGGCGGCATCAGAGGTGGTAGAGGAGGTTGTATCCTCCTTCTCTTTTTCCTGAGCCTTTGCTTCGTCAACCTTTGTTCTTGCCTGCATATCGGCATTTATAAGCGCGCACATATAAAATGCGCTGGTAAAGGTGGTATCACCCGCGGTAGCGGCAATTTCATCCTTACCGTGACAGCCTGCAAGCGCTGCAACCATTAACAACGCTAAAGCTAAAGCAATAATTTTTTTGATACTTTTCATCTTAACTTCTCCTTGGAGTAATAGTTGCTTTTATTATATAACAATATTTCCTAAATGTCTATATTTTTTTATTTTCAATTACACTTGATGTATTGTGACTTTTATGCTATAATATAGTGAATTATTATTTTTTGGAAGTGACACAAAATGAATTTCATTTTCTCAGATAACGCGCAGGGTGTAAAGCCCTCTGCGATAAGGGAAATTTTAAAGCTTTCAAGTCAGCCCGGGATAATCCCCTTTTCGGCGGGTAACCCTGCAGGTGAGGCGTTTCCCACCGAGGCGGTAAGAGCCATTACCGAGCAGCTTTTAAAAAGCGACCCTATTAGCGCATTACAGTATTCGGTGACCGAGGGTTATTTGCCTCTTCGCGAGCTTATTTTTAAATATATGAACGAACATCACGGCATCGGCAAAGCTTTTGACAAACTTATAACCACCGCAGGCGCACAGCAGGTTATGAACCTCACCGCAAAGGCTTTGTGCAACAGGGGTGACATAATTGTTTGCGAAAACCCCTCCTTTGTCGGCTCGCTTAACGCCTTTCGCAGTATGGGCGCAAAGCTTGTCGGTATTGATATGCTTGCTGACGGTCCCGATCTTGAGCAATTAGAGGCCGCCTTCAAGAGGTATGATAACATAAGATTTTTCTACACTATACCAAACTTCCAAAACCCCACAGGTATTACTATGAGCAGGGAGAAAAGAAAGGCTGTATACGACCTTGCGGTTAAGTACAATATTCCTGTTTTAGAGGATAACCCTTACGGTGACACCCGATTTTCCGGAGAGGAGATGCCCACCATTAAGAGTATGGACGAGGCGGGACTCGTAATCTACGCGGGTACCTTTTCGAAGGTTTTATCACCGGGACTTCGCGTAGGCTTTGTGATTGCACCCGAACAGTTTGTAGATAAGCTTGTGGCTCTTAAACAGACACAGGATGTGCATACCAATATTTTAGGTCAGCAAATAGCCTACAAATTTATGAGCGAATACGATTATGACGGGCATCTTAAAAAACTCAAAGAAATATACGGCAGGAAATCCCGCCTTTGTAAAGCAGAATTTGATAAATATTTTGCAGGTAAAATAGAGCGCACCGACCCTGACGGCGGTCTGTTTGTATGGTGCACTCTGCCTGAAGGTGTTGATATGCTTAAATTCGTGCGCCGCGCTCTTGATAAAAAGGTTGCGGTAGTACCCGGTACCGCGTTTTTAACCGATGAAGCGGCACCAACGCAAAGCTTCCGTATTAACTACTCAACGCCGAGTGACGAAATGATAATAAACGGTATGAAGCTGTTAGCCGAGACCGCGCAGGAGTTTTTACAATGAGTGAAATTATAACCGAAAACAAAAAAAGAGTGCTTAGCGCAATTCAGCCCAGCGGTATGCTCACCCTTGGCAACTATCTTGGCGCGCTTAAGAACTGGCTGAATATGCAAGAGGAATTTGATTGCACCTTTGCCGTTGCCGATTTGCACAGTATAACGGTCCGTCAAGAGCCTGCAAAACTACGCGCGCAGATATATTCCACCTGCGCTTTACTCCTTGCTTTGGGTCTTGACCCCGAAAAATCCGTTATGTTTGTGCAATCCCACGTTGCGGCGCACTCTCAGCTTTCGTGGCTGCTTTCCTGTTACACCCAATTTGGCGAGCTTTCCCGTATGACCCAGTTTAAGGAAAAAAGCACTCGCCACGCCGACAATGTAAATGCGGGTCTTTTTACCTATCCCGTTTTAATGGCGTCGGATATTTTGCTGCATGCGCCCGATTTCGTGCCCGTTGGCGCCGACCAGAAGCAGCACCTTGAGCTTGCGCGCGATATAGCGGGCCGTTTTAACGGCATTTACGGCAATGTTTTCACCGTGCCTGAGCCTTATATTCCCAAGGTTGGCGCAAGGGTAATGTCGCTTCAGGACCCCACAAAAAAGATGTCGAAATCCGACGAAAACGTTAACGCCTGGGTAGCAATCCTTGATAGCAAGGATGACATTATACGAAAGTTCAAGCGTGCCGTTACCGATAGTCAGGCCTGTGTTTGTGTCGGTGACGACAAGCCGGGGATAAACAACCTTATAGGT
Organism: Acutalibacteraceae bacterium; assembly: GCA_045649505.1. Classification (GTDB taxonomy): domain Bacteria; phylum Bacillota; class Clostridia; order Oscillospirales; family Acutalibacteraceae; genus SIG587. The sequence goes on along the minus strand of JAZRQA010000039.1, from coordinate 16,053 downwards.
ATTTATTCCGCCGTTACAGGCAAAACCGCCGATGAGATTACTGCACAGTTTGAGGGCAAGGGCTACGGCGAGTTTAAGCTGGCTGTAGGCGAGGCTGTGGCAGATGAGCTCGCTCCCATACGCGCAAGGTACGAGGAATATATCGGCGATAAAAAGGCACTTGAGGAAATTTATAAAAAGGGAGCCGAAGCCGCCGCAAGAACGGCGTATCGCACCCTTAACAAGGCTATGAAGAAGGTTGGCTTTGTATTATGATGTTTCCGCTTATAGGAAATGCTCGAATTGCCGCAGTAATCGACAGCTTTATTAAAAGCGGACACTTTCCCCATGCAATTCTCATTGATGGGGAGGCAGGTATGGGCAAAGGCACACTTGCAAAATATCTTGCTAAAGCCGCCGCCTGTACGGGTGAAAATGCGCCCTGCGACGCCTGCCGAAGCTGTCATTTGGCAAGTGTCGGCTCGCACCCCGATATTAGTGTTACCGCGCCCGAAAATAAGAAAAAATCCATCTCGGTTGCACAGGTAAGGGCTATTCGTGAGAACGCCTTTATAAAACCACAGTTAAACGGCAAACGGGTAATGATAATTGAACAGGCGCACACCTTAACCGAACAGGCGCAAAACGCCCTTTTAAAGGTGCTTGAGGAGCCACCGGGCGATGCCGTTTTTGTGCTTACTGCCGATAACAAGGCTTCGCTTCTTCCCACCGTGCTTTCGCGCTGTGTTATTTTATCGCTGAGCGCGCCTGAGCGTTTGGCGGCAATAGAGTATTTAAGCTCCCACACAAAAGCGGACCGCGAAGCAATCGAAACCGTGCTTGATGCGGTGCGCGGCAACCTTGGCAGAGCTCTTAATCAGCTTAAAAAGAAGGATTTTTCCAAGGGCTACACCGCCGCGAAGGAATACTTAAAGGCTTTCCTTTCTAACGATGCCGCGTTAACGCTTTTGCGGCTGACCGCGCCCCTTGAAAAGGATAGGGCGGCGGCAGATGAGTTTGCCCGTGAGCTTAAGGTTTTTATAGCAAATCATATGCGAAACTGCTGTGGCGATACTCTTATTTGCTCAAGGCTTGTAAAGCTTGATGAGCTTATAAACGAAACGGCGCCGCTGCTTATAACAAATATAAATTTATCGCTGTTTTTCAGCGCCTTTGTAAGCAAGACAAAGGAAATTTTTTAGGAGGCTTTTATGGCTGAAGTTATTTCGGTAAAATTTAAAGAGGACGGCAGAGCCTACTTCTTTGACCCTTGCGGTCAAAATTTTTCGGTTGGCGTAAAGGTAATTGTTGAAACCGCCCGCGGAAATGAGTGCGGAACGGTATGCGAGGCCAACCGCGAGGTGAGCAATGACAGCATTGTGAAACCCCTTAAAAAGGTGCTTCGACTTGCTACCAAAAAGGACCTTGCCCGAGTCCAGGAGCTAAATGCTAAGGCAAGGGAGGCTTTTGACATTTGCGAGGAAAAGATTTTACAGCATAAGCTTGATATGAAGCTTGTGGATGTAGAAATATCCTTTGATTCGGGAAAGATGCTTTTCTACTTCACCTCTGACGGCAGGGTAGATTTCCGCGAGCTTGTAAAGGACCTTGCGGCAAAATTCCACGCAAGAATTGAGCTAAGACAAATCGGCGTGCGTGACGAGGCAAAGATGCTGGGAGGCATAGGCATTTGCGGACAGCCCTTCTGCTGTCGCCGTTTTCTTGACGATTTTCATCCCGTTTCTATTAAAATGGCTAAGGAGCAGGGGCTTTCCCTTAACCCGACAAAGATTTCGGGTAGTTGCGGAAGACTTATGTGCTGCCTAAAATATGAGCAAAACGCCTACGAATATTTGAATTCTATTTCACCGAGCATCGGCTCAATTGTTAAAACTCGTGACGGCGTTGGCTCGGTGCAGGATATTAACCTTGTTACGGGCAATATGCTTGTAAAATTGGAGGGCAGTGAAATGCCCTTTAAGGTACACAGAGATGATGTTAAAATTATCTCAAAGGGAAAGAAAAAGAAAAAGGATAACGATATTCCCGAACTTCCCGAGGAGTTTAAGGAATAAAAAAATAAAGCAATTTTCAAATCAGGTGATTTCAATGAGCAAATTTGTAATGGACACAGCAGGCGTTAACGAAAAAGGCAATCTCACCCTTGGCGGTGTTGATTGTGTGGAGCTTGCAAAAAAATACGGCACTCCCCTTTATGTTATTGACGAGGATGCCGTTATAGACCACTGCAGGCAGTACAAAAATTCAATTGATAAGTACTACGGCGGCAAGGGCAAGGTGCTTTACGCCTCAAAGGCTCTTTCTGCAGTATTTATGTATAAAACTGTCAAGGAGTGCGGTCTGGGCGTTGATGTCGTTTCGGGCGGTGAGCTTTTCACAGCCCTTAAGGCGGGCACAGACCCTGCCGATATCTGTTTCCACGGCAACAACAAAACCGCCGACGAGCTTAAGATGGCGGTTGACTGCGGCGTTGGCAGAATTATTGTTGATAATAACGAGGAACTGCTTCGTCTTAATAAAATCGCAGGCGATGCGGGCAAAAATGTGAAGATTATGTTCCGCATAAAGCCCGGAGTTGATGCGCATACCCACGAATTTATTATGACAGGTCAGATAGACTCTAAGTTTGGCGTTGCCCTTGAAAACGGCGAGGCGATTGAGATTATGCGCACTGCGGCAGCATTGCCGAATGTTACCGTTGTCGGTGCCGACTGTCACATAGGTTCACAAATATTTGAGGTAGCACCCTTTAAGCTTACGGCAAAGCGTATGATTGAGTTTATGGCTCAGGTGCGCCGCGAGGTCGGCATTGAGCTTACCGAGCTTAACCTCGGCGGCGGCTTCGGCATTAAGTACACCTCTAAGGATGACCCCGTTCCCTATGAAAGCTACATTCATCAGGTGCGCGATATTATTGAGGAAACCTGCGCCGAGCAGAATATGCCACTGCCCTATATTTATATGGAGCCCGGTCGCTCAATAGTCGCAAGCGCAGGCCTTACCCTCTACACCGTAGGCGGCGTTAAGGAAATTAAGGACGTTCGAAACTATGTCAGCGTTGACGGCGGTATGTGTGACAACCCACGTTATGCCCTTTATAAGAGTGAATATTCCCTTTGTGTTGCCAATAAGGCAGATGCCCCTGCAGACTATGTTGCTACCGTTGCGGGCAAGTGCTGTGAAAGCGGTGACCTTATTCAGGAGAATGTTAAAATGACAAAACCGACCGAGGGTGATATTCTAGCCGTGTTTGCAACAGGCGCCTATAACTACTCAATGGCTTCAAACTACAACCGTAACCCCCGCCCCGCTATGGTAGCGGTAAAGGGCGGTGCCGACCGACTTGTGATTAGTCGCGAAACCTACGAGGACCTTATAAAAAACGATGTTCTCGATTAAGCAAATATATTCCTTATTCAATAAAAAAGCCGAAGGTCAACCTTCGGCTTTTTACTTTTCTATACTAAATAAAACTCTCCTTGCGAACTGCTTGTTCATAAGGAGAGTTTTTATTTTATTTTCCCGAGAAATCGTTATCAAAGGTTATTACAAAGCAAAATGTTTCGTCGATTTTTGTCATTTGTTCTTTTATTTTGTCGGTTATCTCACTCTGGGACATTTTAAAGCCTGCGGGCACAACCACATCGAAAATAAGGTTGGTGCGGTTTTCGCCCTTAGGAGTCATACGGAAATCGTGACAGGAAAGGCGCGGGTCGATATCCTTTATGCATTTTTCCAGCGCGGCACGGGTATTGACCACATCCTCATTATCGGTAACGATGGGATCCATATGAATAACCAACTCTAAATCAAGCCGCTCGGCAACCAGCTTTTCGCACAAATCCACCTGCTCATGGCAGTGGACAATATCTATATCATGGGGCACCTCGATATGCACCGAGGCAAAGCTGTGACCCGGACCGTAGTTATGCACGATAAGGTCGTGAATTCCGACAAAGTCCTCAAAGCTTAAAATTACCGCCTCAAGCTCACTTATCATTTCGGGGTCAGGGGGTGTACCAAGCAGAGGGTCAAGGGTTTCTTTAGCAGACTTAATGCCCATCCAAAGAATAAATATTGCCATTGCAAGGCCCACATAGGCATCAATATTTATTTTAAATATATACATTACCGCGGTGGAAGCGAGTATAGCGGCGGTAGTAAGACTGTCATTTAAACTGTCCTGAGCGGTGGCGATGAGCGTACCCGAATTTATCGCTTTACCAAGCTTTCGGTTAAAAAAGTACATCCAAAGTTTTAAAAGGGCAGACAAAAGCAATATTATAAGCGTAACTGCCGAAATATCCACGGGTACAGGGTTTATAATTTTTTCGACCGAGCTTTTAAAAAGCTCAAATCCCACCATAAGTATAAGCGCGGAGACTATAAACGCCGCCATATACTCCATTCTGCCGTGGCCGAAGGGATGGTCCTTATCCGCAGGGCGACTTGCCGCCTTAAAGCCGATAAGGGTTATGACAGAGGATGCCATATCCGAAAGGTTGTTCATTGCATCGGCAACGATGGAAACGCTGCCCGATAAGATACCGCTAAACAGTTTTACCGCGGCAAGCAATATGTTACATATAATCCCCGTAACTCCGCCAAGGGTGCCATAGCCCTTGCGCACACTTTTTTCGGCGGTGTTTTTATAGTTCCTTACAAACAGTTTTAAAAGCAGCGTAGTCATTAAAGCTTTCCGCCTTTACTTCCTGCCTTGCCGAAAGAAACGCCTGAAAGAATGTTGGTATCTATTGTAAAGGTAAGATTTTCCTTAGCTCGCTCACGGGTAAAGGCAAGCTCAATCATTCTATCAAGCAGTTCAGGGTATTTTATACCCGTAGCATCCCACAGGTAAAATGCAAGGGAGCCTGGAATGGTATTTATTTCATTAGCGTAAACGGTATCGGTGTCCTTATCTATCATAAAATCTATGCGCACAACGCCGTTTGCATCAATAGCCTTAAAAATTTTACAGGCAAGGTCCTTTATTTGGTTTGCTCTTTTTTCATCAAGGTCCGCAGGGATTTTACGACCGAGCGACGCCATACCCTTTGACTTGCCTGAGGATATATACTTATCCTCATAGGATAAAATTTCGTCGTTCATAAAGGGCTCCTCACAAACAGAGGCGATACAGGAATTAGCGTCACCCAGCACCGAACAGTTTATCTCCCTTAAATTTTCAATAGCGCGCTCAACCAAAATTCTGTCAGCAAAGGAGGCAGCAAGGGTAATTGCCCCGTCAAGCTCAGACTGAGTACTTACCTTGGTAATACCAACGCTTGAACCTAAGTTAATGGGCTTTATTATAAGGGGCAGACCTATTTTTTCTAAAATTTTCTCTCTTATTTTCTCGCCGTTTAGAGCATATTCCCTCGCATAGAAGGTAACACAGGGCAGTACAGGAAGATTATAGCGGTTTAGTACATCCTTAAATACCGCCTTATCCATACCAACAGCGGAAGCAAGCACATTACAGCCAACATAAGGCAACCCTAAAAACTCAAGATAGCCCTGAATGGTGCCGTCCTCACAGTTAGTACCGTGCACAACGGGGAAGGCAACATCAATTCGAATATCCTTTTTGCGCGGGAAAAGACCACTCGCCGCAGAACGTAGAACAACAGCTCCGTTTTCCCTTATAAGGGTAACGCTTTGCGCTTTTTTTATAAGCGAGGACAAATCCCTGTAATTTTCGATTTCCTTTAAATGCTCACCCGTATACATAGCACCGTCCTTGGTGACATAAAGTGGGATGACATTATATTTTTCACTATCAATACTGCGCATTGCCTGTACCGCCGAGATTATCGAAACCTCGTGCTCAACGCTGCGGCAACCATACATAAAAGCTACATTTATTTTCATTTTTTTGCGCTCCTTACTTTAAATAGTTATCGGGCAGGTCGTTCTCAAACAGAACAACGGTATTTTCATCGGCAAATGGGGTAAATATTTCTAAAGCCTGATTAAAGCTTTCGGCAATAAACAGTCTGCTTTGGTCAAAGCCTGCATCTCTTGCCGCGGCGGCCATAGGCTCGCTACGCTTTTTGCCCACAAGAATTATAATATCGCAATGCTTTGCGGCGGCGGCACCTAACGCGTAGTTGCTGTCATACTCCTTATCGCCGAGCTCTACAAGGCCGGGAGTTATTATAACCTTTTTCATACCCTCGAAACGGGAAAGCACATTAACCGCCTCAAGGCAGCCTTCGGGATTGGCGTTATAAGCATCGTCAATAAGCGTTGAGCCGTTTTTAAAGGGTTTTAGCTGCAAGCGGTGCTCGGTCGGTTCAAGCCGCGATATTGCAAAAGCAATATCGGCGCACTCTACGCCTAAATGGCGCGCAACCGCGGCGGCACCCGTAATATTTATTACATTGTGCGCGCCGAGCAATTTTGTAGTGACGGGTATCTTCCCGTCGGGGAACACAATATCAAAGGTCGAGCCTGACGCGCCGTATTTTATGTTTGCGGCCTTTACCTGTGCAGATTTTTCGGCTGAATAGCTTTCAAGGATTGCGCCTGCTTCAAGCCGCTCTCTTATTGGGGCACTGCTTATATTGGCAAAGACCTTACCGCCTTTATTTGTTACGGCATCGTAAAGCTCAAACTTTGTTGAGCAGACATTATTAAGGGTCTTAAAGGTTTCAAGGTGCTGCTCGCCAACCGAGGTTATAACACCGATATCGGGGCTAACGATATCGCAGATTTCTTTGATATCTCCAACATTCTTTGCGCCCATCTCACAAACGAATATTTGTGTTTGTGGGCGAAGCTTTTCACGCACGGTTCTAACAACACCCATAGGCGTATTAAAGCTTTGAGGCGTTGCAACAACATTGAACTTCTCACTAAGCAGTCGGGCAAGCATAAATTTTAAGGAGGTTTTGCCGTAGCTGCCCGTAATACCTACAACGATTAAATTTTTATGCTGCGCTAAAATTCGCTTGGCATCCTTTATAAATCCCTCGGTTATTTGCTTTTCAACAGGCTTCATTATAAGCGAAGCGATAAGCGCGGTAAATTCAGGGAATATTCCTAAAATTAAGACAATAGGTAAAATTATTTTTGCCGCAAGCGTTCCCTTTAAAACAAGGCAGAGCGCAGCGCCGACAAAAAGCAGCACGGCGCAGACAATAAAGGTGCGGATAATACGCTTTGTAAAGACCAGAGGCTTAATTGCTTTTTTTTGAGCACTTATATTAAGGTAGACTACCGCGGCGGCAAAGATACCGAGCGCAACGGTTGCAAGAAGATACCCTTTAAAGGAAATTAAAATTGCCATAAGGGCGCACACGCCCGACTGAACATATACAAAATTAGAGGCGTCACCCTTAAGCCATTTTAAATAGCGACTTATAAAGTAGGAGTTTTGCTGCAGCATATGCAGCTGTTTAACACAGCCCGCAGTTCCTGCCACCGCCGCGATAAACGCGCAAATCAGAAAATAAGTCCACATAGAAATCACCTCAGAAAGCTGTTAAGTATAGCATAGGTTTGAGCGGGGTTTTCGACAAAAGCAAAGTGTCCCGCGCCCTTTATAACGCATAATCCCGCATCGGGAATAAGTCCTTCAATAATTTTTGCATCGGCAAGGGGGGTTGCCGTATCGTTTTCTCCCCAGATTAAGAGGCTTGGACATTTTATGCACGGCAGGATATCCCTTAAATCGGTATTGACAAGATTAACAAGGGTGGCCCTTAGCACGGGCGGCGCGGCGTTATAGTCAGCCGAGCCGTAGTGGTTGCGCGCCCTTTCGAGCAAGCCGCCCGAAACCTTTCTTATAACGGGCAGAGTCAGAGTCCATTTTATTGCCTTAAAGCTTTTTGCGCGAAGCTTTTGCTTAAGGCTCTTTTTAGGAATAAGCCCCGCGGCATCAAGCAAAACTATTTTAGGGGGATTTATTCTTCCTTTTGCTGTCAAAGAAAGGGTAACTCTGCCGCCGTGGGAATGGCCCATAATTATAGGGTTTTCAACGCCAAGCTTATCTAAAAATTCAAGCACAAAATCTTCATAATCCTCAAGCGTCCAAGCTTGTTCCATTGTATCGCTGCCGCCGCAACCGGGAAAATCGGGAGCAATCAGGCGGAAACTTTTTTTAAGCGCATTTATTATGCCGCGAAAAGCAATGCTGCCCGAACCCCAACCGTGGAGCAGGAGTATGGGAGTACCGCTACCTTCATCAACATAATTTATCTTTAAATTTTTAATTTTTATCTCCATTCGTTCTACCTCGCACACCCCGACAAGAGCCGAGTCCAGACAATATATGAATATTATACCATTATTTAAGCAAAAATAGAAGAGGTAATTTTAAAATATTAAATAAATATAAATATTATAATTTAAATTGCAAAAATTATTTACAACAATAAAAAAATTTGGTATAATAAACCATATATATTTCTTTGCGGAGGTGCATTATGGCAAAGGAAACTGTTGAGCGCATTTTAAAGGCTGAGGCAGCGGCGCAATCTGCGAGCGAGCAGGCAAAGGCAAAGGCTGAAAAAATCCTTTTAAATGCTCAGGGAAAAGCCGAGCTTATTATGAACGATGCAAAGCGCGCCCTTAAAGAATATGAGGACGAAATTGCGCAAAAGCAGCTCGAATATTCCAAGATTGCCTTTAAAGAGGCTGAGGAATCGGCAAACAGTCAAACACAGGCTTTAAGCCTTAAAGCGGCACAAAACCGCGAAGCGGCAGTAAAGGCCGCAATGGATATTCTTATTTAACCTTTTATCTCTTTATTTTAGGTGGTGATAACGGTTGGCAAAGCTTAAAATGGAGCTTGTGAGCGTATTTGCAGGCATAGATGAGCGTGATAAAATTCTTAGCGCATTACAGCGCATGGGGGTTATGGATATTGAAACTACCCTGCTTGATGAGGATGTATCCGCTGCGCCCGAAGGCTTTACCCGCGAGGATACGGCTCAAAAGGCTCTCTCGTTTGAACGGCAAGCGCAAAGCGGCGCAAATGCTCTTAAGGTTTTAAATGAGCGTTTTCCCGAAAAAAAGGGTATGCTCGCCTCCTTTTCGGGACGGCGGCAGGTTACCCTTAAGGATTATGAGGATATCGAAAGCAAGGAAGAACACTACCGCAAAATTTGTCAAAGAATTTTGGAAATTGAGCGCGAGCTCGCCGAATTAAATGCCGATACCCTGCGTAACAAAGCAACAATTGAACAGCTTACAATATATGAAGGACTTGACCTGTCCCTTGATTTTGAGGGAACTGCCACAACGAGCGCATTTATAGGCTCGGTGGTCGGGGTATACAACCTTGAGCAGTTGGTTGGTGCAATAACACGACAGGACGAAGGTCTTGATTTTTACGCTGAGATACTTTCGGCTTCTTCTGAGCAGACCTTTATTTTTGCAACGTGCGCAAAAGCGAACGAGCAAAAGCTTTTAAAGGCACTTCGCGCTCTTAGCTTTGCAAGGCCCGCTCAAATCTGCGCCTTAACTGCGGCAGAGAAAATTGCTCAGCTTAAAGAAAAATGCTCCGATAACGAAAAGTTGTGTGAAGCACTGCTTAAGGAGCTTGAAAAAATTTCCGATGAGCGCGGCAAAATTGAGCTTTATATTGACTCGCTTACCGTGCGCGCCGAAAAGTTGAGAATTACGGGAGAAATATCCCGCACCGCACACACCTTTATGGTAAAGGGCTATGTTTCCCGTGTGGATGTCCCCGCACTAAAGGCCGAGCTTGAAAATAATTTCACCGTTTTGGTCGAAAGCGAGGCGGCAGATGAAGCAAAGGCTCCCGTAAAGCTCAAAAATAACGCCTTTTCTACCCCAGGTGAGGTTATTACCGAAATGTACTCACTGCCCTCAAGCAGTGATATTGACCCCTCGCCCCTAACGGGCTTTTTCTACTACCTTTTCTTTGGAATGATGTTAGCCGATTTAGGCTACGGTATTTTAATTGCCCTTGGTTCGTGGCTTTTGAAAAAGAAGTTTAAGCCCGAGGCACCAATGGCTAAAAATCTTACCCTGTTTATGTACTGCGGCATCTCCACAGCCCTTTGGGGAATACTTTACGGCAGCTTTTTCGGCGATTTCCTTTCCGTTTTCACCGAAACCTTTTTTGGAAAAAGAATAGGTCTTTACGCCGTTCTTGACCCAATGAACGGCGACGCGGTAACACTGCTTATCCTAAGCCTTATATTAGGTTTTATCCAGATAATGGCTGGACTTATCGCAAAAGCGGTAGTCTGCATTAAAAATAAAGATATTTTGGGCGCCTTGTTTGATGCGGGCTGTTGGATAGTGACACTGCTTGGTCTTGCGATGCTTGCGGGCTCGTTTGTAGGAATAAAGATTTTAGGCACTATCGGTATGTGGACCGCTATTGTCGGCGCGGTGGGGCTTGTTCTCACTCAGGGCCGTGATAAAAAGGGCTTTGGTAGGATTATTTCGGGACTTGCAAGTCTTTACGACATAACGGGTTATGTCAGTGACCTGCTTTCATTCTCCCGTCTTATGGCCCTTGGCCTTACAAGTGCGGCCATGGCGGCTGTGTTTAATCAGATCGGTGCCCTTGCAGGTAAGGGTGTTGTAGGCGCGGTGCTTATGCTGGTTATGTTTATTGTAGGCCACGCCGTTAATATAGGACTCAACGCGCTGGGCGCGTATGTTCATACACTGAGACTTCAGTATGTTGAGTTGTTCTCAAAATTCTATGACGGCGGCGGAAGGGCGTTTAAACCCTTCAACCGCAAGAGTAAATTCACAAGATTAGATTAGAAAAACAGGAGGCAATCATTATGTCAATCACAGGAGTAATTTTAGCATTAGCAGGCGCAGCCCTTGCCACAATTCTTGCAGGTATCGGCTCCGCAAAGGGTGTAGGTATGGCTACCGAAGCAGGTATGGGCGTTCTTGCAGAAGACCCCTCTAAGTTCGGTAAAATGCTTGTTTTAGAGCTTCTCCCGGGTACACAGGGTCTTTATGGCTTCATCGTTTCCTTCATGGTTATGCTTAACATTGGTATCTTAGGCGATGCCGTAGAGGTTACCATGACACAGGGCTGGCTCTATCTTGCAGCCTGTCTGCCGATTGCTATCGGCGGTCTTTTCTCGGGTATTGCTCAGGGTAAAGCCGCAACCGCGGGTGTTGCGCTCGTTGCAAAACGTCCTACCGAGTTCTCTAAGGCAATGGTTTCCACCACTTTGGTTGAGATTTACGCTCTGCTTGCTTTCCTTGTATCCCTTCTGAGCGTTCTTGCAGTCAGCAGACTTGGGTAGGCTATTATGAGCGGTATTGAAAAGATTTTAAGCGGCATCGAGGTTGAAGGTGCCACCGCGGCACAGCGCATTATCGACGAAGCAACCGCTAAAGCCGCGCAGATAGAGGAGCGCAGCAGAAGGGATGCCGAAGCATTCCTTGAAGCCGGCAAGAAAAAGGCGGATGACAAGTGCGCCGCAGCTAAGCTCAATGCCGATTCTGCCGCGGCACTTAAGGTGCGAAATGCCGCCCTTTCCTGCCGCGCCGCGCTTATTGACGCCGTTATAAATGATGCGGTTAATCAAATAGCAAGTCTTAGCGATGGAGAATATTTTGCCCGTCTTATTTGCCTTGCGAAAAATAACGCAAGGAAGGGTAAGGGCATTTTAAGGCTTTGCGGCTCCGATTTAAAGCGTGACCTTTCGGATTTTGAGAAGGAGCTTAATGCCCTTGATATAAGCCTTGACAAAACCCCTGCCGATATCGAAAACGGCTTTATACTTATTTACGGTGATATTGAAATAACAGCCGAGCTTTGTGCGCTTGTGCGCGAAAAGCGCGAACAACTTACCGACACCGTAAACGGTATTCTTTTTGCCGAGTAACACAAATTACCCATTTGGAGGGAAATTAAATGCCTAAGGCATCTTATGGATTTGCAGTGGGCAATCTTCGCGCCCGCGAAGTGACCCTGCTTAAAAGCGCCGATGCCGAGCAGCTGCTCGGACTTGCATCAAATGACGCTCTTGCGGCTTTTCTACGGGATAAGGGCTTTTTTACAGGTTCTGACTCGGACGGTGATATTTTTGATATGCTCGAAAACGAAAGCCGCCACGTTTGGGAATATTTGCTGAGCATTGTTCCCGAAAAAGAGGTTTTTAACGCCTTTTTATATTCAAACGATTTTCACAATATAAAGGTAATTTTAAAGGGCACCGCCGCCAATAGGGAGTATTCGCACCTTTTGAAGGAGCCTGTGAGCGTGAGCATTGAAACACTTACAGCCGCAATAACCGAAAAACGCTTTGACCTGCTTGAGGGCGAAATGCGTGTCGGTGTTGAGGCGGCATATTCTGCTCTTTTTAAGGATGCAGATGCGCAAATCTGTGACGCGCTGCTTGACGCCGCGTGTATGAATTTGCAGCTTAAGTGCGCAAGAAGTTCAAAAATACCTTTACTTGAAAAAATAGTTACCGCCTCGGTCTTTTACGCTAATGTAAAGGCCGCGTTGCGTTGTGCCCGCGCAGGAAAGGGTGCCGCGTTTTTGGAGCTCGCCCTGACCGACACAGGCGTAATTGATAAAAAAGAGCTTATAACCGCCGCCATAGCGGGGGTTGACAGCCTTCTTGAAAAGCTGACGAGCGCCGATAAGCTTGAAAGCGCTGCGGCAGCCGCTGCCTACAAGGAAGGTCCTGCGCAGTTTGAAAAATTTGTCGATAATCTTGTTATGCGCCTTGCCAAGGGCGCAAAGTATATTACCGTTGGCGGTGAGGTGGCGGTGGGCTACCTTATAGCCCGTCAGCGCGAGATTGCCGCTGTTAGAATAATTGCAAGCGGCAAAAAAACCCGAAGCAGCGAAAATGAGATACGGGGGAGGCTGAGAGAGCTTTATGGTTAATATTGCAGTTATCGGCGACTCTGAAAGCACCAAGGGCTTTGCCGCTGTAGGTCTTCAGATACACCCGTGTGAGTCTGCCGAGCAGGCGCAAGCCGCCCTTAAAAAATTGGTTAGCGAGGGTTGCGCGGTAGTATATATTACCGAGGAATACGCCTTCGCGCTAAATAAAGAAATAGCCAAGCTTGATGAGGCTCTGCTGCCTGCCGTTATCCCCATTCCGGGGGTTAAAGGCAATACAGGAATAGGCGTTGCCCGCCTTAAAAGCTCTGTTGAAAAGGCAGTAGGCTCCGATATTATATTTAATAAGTAAGGTGAAAAGAAAAATGGCAAAGGGAATTGTTACAAAGGTTGCGGGACCCCTGGTTATAGCCGAGGGTATGCGTGACGCTAATATGTTTGACGTGGTTAAGGTCAGCAGTGAGCACCTTATAGGTGAAATTATTGAAATGCACGAGGATAAGGCTTCCATTCAGGTTTATGAGGAAACCTCGGGCCTTGGCCCCGGCGAGGAGGTTGTTTCGACCGGTATGCCGCTGAGCGTTGAACTGGGCCCAGGTCTTATCGGCTCCATTTTTGACGGAATTCAGCGTCCGTTGGCTGAGATAATGAAGGTTAGCGGCTCCAATCTTGCGCGCGGTGTTGAGGTTGCAAGCCTCTCCCGTGAAGCAAGGTGGGAATTCACCCCTACCGTGAAGGAGGGTGATACCGTTATCGGCGGTGATACGGTTGGCACAGTTGCCGAAACCGCTATAGTCCTTCACAAAATTATGGTACCCTTTGGTGTTTCGGGTACTGTTAAAGAGATTAAATCGGGTAATTTTACCGTTACCGATACCGTTTGTAAAATTGAAACCGACAAGGGTGAAATAAAGGAGCTTTCCTTAATGCAGAACTGGCCTGTTCGTATTGGCAGACCGTATAAGAAAAAGCTTTCTCCCGATATTCCGCTTATCACAGGTCAGCGCGTTATAGACACCCTGTTCCCCATAGCAAAGGGCGGTGTTGCCGCCGTTCCCGGTCCCTTTGGTTCGGGTAAAACGGTTGTTCAGCATCAGCTTGCAAAGTGGGCTGCCGCCGATATTATTGTTTATATCGGTTGCGGTGAGCGCGGAAATGAAATGACCGATGTTTTAAACGAATTCCCTGAGCTTAAGGACCCGAGGACAGGCAACTCCCTTATGGAGCGTACCGTGCTTATTGCCAACACCTCGGATATGCCCGTTGCCGCCCGTGAGGCTTCCATTTATACAGGTATTACCATTGCCGAATACTTCCGCGATATGGGCTACACGGTTGCCCTTATGGCCGACTCTACATCTCGTTGGGCAGAGGCTTTGCGTGAAATGTCGGGCCGTCTTGAGGAAATGCCCGGTGAGGAAGGTTATCCCGCATATTTAGGCTCCCGTCTTGCACAGTTTTATGAGCGCGCAGGCCGCGTTATTGTAAATGGTAGCGAGGAAACCGAGGGCGCGCTTTCGGTTATCGGTGCCGTTTCGCCTCCCGGCGGTGATATTTCCGAGCCTGTTTCCCAGGCAACACTGCGTATTGTCAAGGTTTTCTGGGGGCTTGATTCCTCCCTTGCCTACAAACGACACTTCCCCGCAATCAACTGGCTTACAAGCTATTCCCTTTATGCTGATTCTCTGTCGAATTGGTTTACCGAAAATGTTAAATCCGATTGGGGCGAACTGCGCGGCAGAATAATGAACCTTTTACAGGAGGAAGCCGAGCTTGAGGAAATTGTAAAGCTTGTCGGTATGGACGCCCTTTCCGCTCCCGACCGCTTAAAGCTTGAAGCGGCGCGCAGTATCCGCGAGGACTATCTGCATCAAAACGCCTTTATGGATGAGGATACCTACACCTCGCTAAACAAGCAGTATTTGATGATGTCGGCAATTTTGCAGTTCTACGATAAGGCTCTCACCGCATTGCAGGCTGGTGCCGACATTGAAAAAATAGTTACCGTCCCCGCCCGTGAAAAAATAGGCAGAATAAAGTATGCGGCAGAGGATGTTGCCGCCAACGATTACAAAGCGGCTCTTGAGCAGCTTGATAACGAGCTTAAAGCGGCAGTAGCCGAAGCAGCACAATAAGGAGGGTTGATTATGCCTAAGGAATACAGAACCATACGCGAGGTTGCAGGACCTCTTATGATGGTCAGTGATGTTGAAAACGTTAAATACGATGAGCTGGGCGAAATCGAACTGCCCTCCGGCGAGACACGCCGTTGCAGAGTGCTTGAGGTAAACGGCCAAAACGCCCTTGTTCAGCTCTTTGAAAGTGCCGCAGGTATTAACCTTGCAGGCTCTAAGGTAAGATTTTTAGGGCGTAGTATGGAGTTGCCCGTATCCTCAGATATGCTTTCCCGCGTGTTTGACGGTCTTGGCAGGCCTATTGACGACGGCCCCGAAATTATACCCGAAAAACGTCTTGATGTTAATGGCAGACCTATGAACCCTGCCGCCCGCAACTATCCGCAGGAGTTTATTCAGACAGGCGTTTCGGCTATAGACGGTCTAAATACCCTTGTTCGAGGACAAAAACTGCCGATATTCTCGGCTTCGGGCTTGCCCCACGCAAACCTTGCGGCGCAGATTGCCCGCCAGGCGGCAGTTAGAGGCGAAAACGAGCAGTTTGCCGTCGTTTTCGCGGCTATGGGTATCACCTTTGAGGAATCCAACTATTTTGTTGACTCCTTTAAGGAAACGGGTGCTATTGACCGTACCGTTATGTTTATGAACCTTGCAAACGACCCTGCCATTGAGCGTATTGCAACGCCTAAAATGGCGCTGACCTGCGCTGAGTACCTTGCCTTTGACCTTGGTATGCAGGTGCTTGTTATTATGACCGATATAACCAACTATGCCGATGCTCTGCGTGAGGTTTCTGCCGCACGTAAAGAGGTTCCCGGACGCCGCGGCTACCCCGGTTATATGTATACCGACCTTGCAACGCTTTACGAGCGCGCAGGCAGAAAAAAGGGAAGTGACGGCTCCATTACCCTCATTCCCATTCTCACAATGCCTGAGGATGATAAGACACACCCCATTCCTGACCTTACGGGATATATTACCGAAGGGCAGATTATCCTCAGCCGTGACCTTTACAGAAAGGGAATAACACCTCCTATTGATGTTCTTCCGTCGCTTTCAAGACTTAAAGATAAGGGTATAGGCGAAGGAAAGACTAGAGAAGACCATAGT
>JAZRQA010000038.1:0-4210 GCA_045649505.1 Acutalibacteraceae bacterium | reverse complement strand
TAAAGCGCAAATGTCAACCAAAATACAAAAATTTATAAAAATTTACAATTTGGGCTTGACAAACTCGCTTTAAAGTGTTAAAGTGTATAAAACGCAAAAACAGAAAGGTTGATTTTCTATGTTAACAACACTGACAGTTACCTCAACAAATTCAACCACCCTATTTATAGCTATCCCAATGCTCGTATGCTTCTTTGCTTTGATGATAGGAGTAGGCTTTGCCTGCCGTAAGCATGCAAAAAGTGTGGACAGTTTTGTGCTGGGTGGCCGTGCCGTTGGGCCTTGGCTTACCGCCTTTGCTTTCGGTACATCATATTTTTCCGCAGTTATATTTGTAGGATATGCAGGGCAGTTTGGCTGGAATTTTGGCATTGCTTCTACCTGGATTGGTCTTGGCAACGCTTTTGTCGGCTCTCTTCTTGCCTGGACGGTACTTGGAAGACGCACCCGTGTTATGACACAACACTTAGGCTCAAAAACTATGCCCGATTTTTTTGAGAAAAGATATGATTCAAAGAAGCTTAAGGTAATAGCGTCCTTTATTGTATTCGTGTTTTTAATTCCATATACCGCATCGCTTTACAATGGTCTGTCTTCGCTTTTTAATAATGTATTTGCCATTGATTACTGGGTAGTTGTTGTTATAATGGCTGTGCTAACAGGTATTTATGTTATATTCGGCGGCTATATGGCTACCGCTGTAAATGACTTTATTCAGGGTATTATAATGCTTGTGGGAATTATCGCAGTTATCGCTTCGGTGCTCACCAAAAACGGTGGCTTTAATGCTGCTGTAGAGGCTTTGGGAGTTAAGGCAGGCACAGAATATACCTCTATGTTTGGGCCTAATCCAATATTCCTTTTCTTTGTTGTCGTGCTTACCTCTTTAGGTACGTGGGGTCTCCCTCAGATGGTGGGTAAATTTTATTCGATTAAGGATGAAGGCGCGATAAAGAAGGGTACAATAATATCAACCGTATTTGCCGTTATAGTTGCGGGCGGTTGCTACTTTCTTGGCGGTTTCGGCAGACTATATGAGGAGCAAATGATATCGGCAGGACATTTTAATAAAGAGACATCAGCCATACTGTTTGATAAGGTTATACCTACAATGCTTTCCCAGCTTTCTCCGTTTATTGTTTCAATTATAATTGTTCTTGTGTTAGCGGCATCAATGTCAACCCTTTCTTCTCTTGTACTAACCTCATCCTCCACTCTTACCCTTGATGTTATTAAGCCAATGGTCTCTAAAGAGGGCGAGATGAGTGAGAAGAAAAGCGTTTTCGTAATGCGCCTGTTCATTGTGTTCTTTATTGCGATTTCCGCTATTATCGCTATTTTAAAGGACAGCATCTGGGCGGAGTCGGTGTTTATAGCGCAGATGATGGGCGTTTCCTGGGGTGCGCTTGCTGGTGCTTTCCTTGCTCCATTTATGTACGGTCTGTATTGCAAAAAGACCACAAAGGCTGCGGTTGTTGCGAGCTTTATCTTCGGCACAGGTCTTGAGCTAATCCAGCTTTGCATAAGCGTTGGCTGGCTCTCGGTTAAGGGAATACCCGTAATTAGCTTTGTATTTACAAACTCCTTGTATTCGGGCGTTTTTGCAATGCTGGGCGGTCTTGTTCTTGTGCCCATCGTCAGCCTGCTGACCCAAAAATCCCTCCCCGCAAATATCGAGCAAAAATTCTCCTGCTATGACGAGCAGGTAGTTACCAATAAAAAGGATAGTTTAGGCTAAAAAAAGGACGCTTGGCGCGTCCTTGTTTTTTTATTTTTCGGTACTCATTTTGTAAATTTCCTCGGTTGCAAATGCAAGCTTTGTAACAACATTTTCCTTTGTGAGCGGGTAGCAGTAAAAGGAATCATTTTCGGTTGAAATATCAAAGCAGTCAAGAGGCTTTATATAGCAATAATCATATTCAATGTGAAGACTGTTATTCTCTGAAGGCTTGCGCTGAATTTCATAATCTTTGCCCCTATAATGCCCCGTGAGTACAAAGCCGTTTTGCGGGTCGTGGGTTATTTTAGCCTTGCCAAGCTTCATAAAACGCCAACAGCGGGGCAGGGAATATACCTCAACCTCATCCTCAAAGTAATACTCTCCGCTTCGAACCTGATTTCTCACCTGTTCACGCTCCCAGTTAAACCAATCGGGAACATGGGAAAATTCGGTCTCTCCCTCATTAGCGGTAAGGCTTCCGTCAATGTTGAGTGTCCAACGCTTGCCGCAATGGGTGCAAAAAATCTCATTTGCTTTACTTGCCATTTTAGACTCGGTGTTACAGTGTGGACAATGGTAAAGAATTTTATGCATACCCTCGGCTCTAAAGGGCTCGGTTACCTTAATGCCGTTTTCCTTTTGATATTTGTATTCATCATAGGTTAGTGCCTTTTCAACCGTCTCGTTTATCTCTTTGACCGACATATTTTTTATCTGTTCAGGAGTTAAAATCTGTGTCATCGTGGTGTAAAGTGGCACCTTTCGCTTATTGCGGAAGTTCCAAAAAGGCGAATGGAGATAATTGCCGTGATGCACTACCGCTACAACAGGAACCTTGTTCATACGGATAAGCTTGCCTATCGATTCCGGCATAAATGATGTTATTCCCGCAGGCGAATACCGTGCCTCAGGGTACATACAAAGTATATCTCCGCGTTTAAGTACTCGGCTTATGGATTTAACCAGATGCAGGTCGGTAGTGTATTTTCTTGTGCATATTGCGCCGATAAGCTCCAAAAGCCAGGGGCGGCGGTAAAAGCCGTCAATACTCACAACATTGTTCACCCTGTGTGGGAAGGTTCCAAGCGCGCAAAGTTCAAAGTCAATAAAATACATATGGTTGCTTAAAATCATATACGGAGGCTTTAAGCCCTCCATATTTATTTTTTCAACCTTAAATTTCTTGCCAATAAGAACAATCTTGCAAAGCAACCATATAAGATACGTCAGTATAAGTGGCTGACGAATAGGATATTTAGCGGTTTTGTAGCGTTTTTGATTTTTATAATTAACCTGTTTGTTCATAAATTCACTCCTCGAGGTGATTTTAAACTATTTCTCTAAAAAAAGCAAGAACAAGTTGAACACAGAAAAAATATATAGTATACTGTTAAAGGTGATAAAAATGGAGTTTTTATGGATACCTATTGTTATTGCGGCTATGATTTTACTTATTTTGCTTGTCGCGTTTATATGCTATAGGTTGACTTTCTACGCAAAAAAACAACCCGAAACACAGGAGTACCCGATTCCGCCGGGGGAGATATATGAACCATACCGCGAAACGATGGTTGGCTGGATGAAAGAGGCGCGAAGCATTGTAAAGGAGGAATTTTCAATAACCTCCTTTGACGGGTTAAAGCTTTTCGGCAGATATTATGAGTGCGTGCCAGGTGCCGTTACCGAGATTATGTTTCACGGCTATAGAGGAAATGCCGAAAGGGACCTTTGCGGCGGTGTTCAGCGATGCTTTGCTCTTGGAAGAAACGCCCTTATCGTTGACCAACGCGCCTGCGGTAAAAGTCAGGGTAACGTAATTTCCTTTGGAGTAAATGAGTATAAGGATTGCCTTTCCTGGATAGATTTTGCAATTTCTCATTTTAACAGCGAAGTTAAGTTTATCCTAACAGGTATTTCTATGGGTGCCTCTACCGTTTTAATGGCGGCGGGAAATGAGCTGCCTGAGCGCGTGGTGGGAGTGCTTGCAGATTGCGGATATACAAGCGCAAAGGAAATAATCAAAAAAGTCATTAAGGATATGGGGCTGCCCGCAAATATTTTGTACCCCTTTGTTAGACTGGGTGCAAGTGTATTCGGAAAATTCTCTCTTGAAGAGCAATCTGCTATACAGGCGGTTAAAAAAAGTAGGCTGCCTATAATCCTTTTCCATGGCGAGAATGATGATTTTGTTCCCTGTGAGATGAGCGTGAGGAATTTTAAGGCGTGTCTGGGACCTAAAAAACTCGTGATAGTTCCGGGCGCGGGGCACGGGCTTTCGTATCTTGTTGAGCCCGAACGCTATTTAAATGAGGTGGCGCAGTTTTTTACTCAAAACGGTGTGCCCACAAATATAATGATAATCGGTAGTCGAAAAGCTTTCAAATAAAGCTTTTCGAAAAACCGCTACACATAGCGGTTTTATGTAAATAATCCTTGATTATTTACGCCGACATCATTGCAATGAAATAGGTGAAATTATTTTTATAATTT
>JAZRQA010000037.1:0-10595 GCA_045649505.1 Acutalibacteraceae bacterium | reverse complement strand
GTTATCCTGTTTCTTACTGTGCTTTGAACGGTGCCGTGTTCTGTCGCGCGTATCGGCGTTAGAAACAGTATGAATAAGAGGAAAAGGATTTGAATCATAATCAAAGGTTTTATCTACATCATATTGCTCTTTTTCGGTGTCCAAAAGCATTTCGGCAGTATATTCATCCTCGGATATTTCCGTCCTGGTTGGAGCTTGCTCTTGAGCTATCTCTTCAATTTCGCCTTCGGTGTCTTCCTGTGCCTGCTCAGTGGTAATATCTTCACATACAGGCATCGTTTCGGGATTTACGGGTGAAGAACAATCAAGAACAGGCTCATCCTGTTCGGTTACGGTTTCTTGTGCATCGGGTTCATAGAAAATGTTTTCATTTGTTTCATCCACGTTTTCCTTAACGCAGGTAACACGGCTGAGTTCAGTTATGTACGGATGCACAAGGTCGTGCATTATCTCCCTTCGCTGTTGTTTGTGGGTCGAAACAATTACAATAGACTGCGGCCCCTGCTCAACCACACATCCGAAAAGAACTCCTGCCTTTGTAATAAGCGGAATACTATTCTTCATAAGTCGCGTTGTTCCAGGCGTTGAAATGCCGTACAAGGAATTTTCAATTTCCTCACTTTCTCTGCCTATTGCCTTTGATACAATTTCAAACAGATTATTTTCGCCGTTTATTTCACCGCAAAGAATGATGACCTTGCTTCGTGCAACCGCTAATTTCATACAGTTTATAAGCGATTTAATATCATCGGCGATAGAATTTAACAACCTCATACGGCAACACCCGCAAAGATTAAATTCCATTTCAAAATCCTTAGGTGTGCGGTAATAAATAATATCAAGTTTAATGTTTTCAAGCATTCATATCATCCCCCTTAATATTACTGTGTTTGTGTTAAAGCACTATCCTGATTTTCTGATGAAGCACTATCGGTGCTTGCGGGAGAATCACTGCTTGAACTTTTTTGCACTATTGACGAACTTTGTAAAACAACTGATGTGTCCTCAGATGTGTCGGATGCAGAAGAAATCTCAGACTGCATCGCATCAGTCGCATTATCGGATGAAGCAGAGGTCTGCGAGTCTTCAGCATAAGGGTTTTTAATCCCCTTGTTATCATACCATATTTGCGGATACATAGGTGAAGGATTATATGCTGCAGCAGCGGTGTTTACCATTGCGGTTTCATTATCCCTTGTCTTTCTTGCCATAACTACAAGTCGCGCATCG
Organism: Acutalibacteraceae bacterium; assembly: GCA_045649505.1. GTDB lineage: Bacteria > Bacillota > Clostridia > Oscillospirales > Acutalibacteraceae > SIG587. The sequence continues at coordinate 9,365 of JAZRQA010000037.1, read as the reverse complement.
TCAAAATCGTATGCACAGGTAACCAGGGTAAGTATCTCATCATCTGAAGAAATATCTATAGCAGTATTTATAAGGCTTCGCTTTTTGGATTCATCTATCCAGTTTATAAATTCATCATCGCTTGTGAAGCTGTTTCTCAGGAAATTATAGATATATCCGTTATCGTGGTGTGCCTTTGAATTTATAAGAAAAACGGAGAATACCTGATACTCACTTTTTTCATAAAGTGTTGTAAGCTCAAATGTGGGGTTTTGTTTATAAAAGTTAAGATTTTTATAATTAAGCAACCCCGCAAACATACTGCCGTCCTTCATATTGTGACCGTAAATAACAAGGTTTTTACTATTCCCGCTTTCGGAAATAACATCACGGTAATCAAAGAACAGCGTACCGTATCGGCTTTGGCTTGAGTTAAAATTATAGTTCAAATAATAATCGTTATCGCTTGTCTGAACAACCGGATTATCAATGCTTGTATTGTTTATTTTGATCCACGCCTTGGTGTCCTTGTTCACCTTAAGCAGAGGGTCAAAGCCGAAGGGGGTATCGTTTTCAGTTTCTTGTGTAGAATACCAAAGTTCACGCGTATCATCAAGCAGAGCCTTTTGCTGATTTCCGGTTATAAAATAATTGAGCAGATATGTTGCTGAAATTATAAGACCGGCAAGGGAGATAATAAATAGGCTTTTTAATATATTATCCTTAATACTGCTTTTTTTATTGGGCAGTGCGTTTAATATATATGCACCAAAGCTCTTCATTTTTGCTTTAAAACTAAACGGTACTTTTTCTTCCTCCTGAGTGATTTCGTCGTAGTCAGAAAGAGACTGGATAGGATCGAGCAAATCTACATCATCGAACATGATTTTTGTTTTTTTATCATGCTTTTCCTCAATAAATGTACTGGTCATAAGATCAATCAACATTTCATCGGACATTACGGGTTCTTTGAGTGAAACAGCGGGTTTACGCTTTATGAATGAGGGTTTTGAATTTTTAGTAGGCTGGGACTCAAGAACAGATATATCCTCACCGTGAATATTAGCTCCCGGCATAATATCGGGAAGAAAATAAACATACCTTCTTATAAGGTCGAGTGCGGTGAGTGTTGCGTAGTTTCTTATTTTATCGCGGTCGTATCCAACGGTTAAATTAAGACGTCTTACCCAAACATTATTCTTATCTGCAAGGGCAACAAAAACAAGACCAACATCCTTGCCTTCAGATTTGTCGGGACCTGCAACTCCTGTAATACCTATACCTAAATTTGCGCCTTCCTTTTTAGAAACATTTATTGCCATATGTGCAGCAGTTTGTTCGCTTATTGCACCGAACTCGTCAAGAATCTCTCTGGGCACGTCTAACTCATTGTGTTTAACTTCATTAGTATAGGTAATAAATCCGGATTTAAATACTGATGAGGAGCCGGGAACAGCGGTAATTCGTTGCGCTAACATTCCGCCTGTGCAAGACTCCGCGGTGGCAACCGAAAGCCCTTTTGATTTCAATACGTCAACTACAGTTTTTTCAAGGCCTTCACTGTCAATTGCGTATATATTCTCGCCAAATATTTCCTTTATTTTATCTATAATACCTTTACATAGCACTTCGCAGACTTGGTAATCGCTTCCCTTTGCGGTAATACGTATCATAACCTCACCGTCACCTGCATAGGTTGCAACGGTGGGGTTTTCACTCTTTACAAGGTCACCAAGAAGCTCCTCGGCTTTAGATTCGCCTACACCGAAAATCCTAACAAAGTGCGATACAAGCTGAGAATCCGATAGTGAACTTAAATAGGGAAATACCGAGTTTTCAAACATATTCTTAAGTTCTTTTGGCGGTCCGGGCAGCATTATTATCCTTTTAGAGTCCTTTTCTATGCAATAACCGGGTGCAGTACCAACGGTATTAGGCATAACAACAGCTCCGCGGGGGGCAAGACACTGCTTATAGTTTGACTGCACGGGTGTACCGTTTTGTGCAGAAAAAAACCTTTCTAGGCTACGGCGACTAGCCTCGTTCTCTACAAGGTCAATCCCAAGGCTTTCAGAAACAATTTCCTTTGTGATATCGTCTGCTGTGGGTCCAAGACCGCCTGTAAGTAAAATAATATCACTGCGATTAAGTGCGGTTTGCAAACTGGCACGCAGCCTGTCGGCATTATCACCCACAACGCTCTGATAAAAGACATTTATTCCAAGCTGCGAAAGCTTTTGAGAAAGATATGTCGCATTGGTATTAACAATGTTGCCAAGCAACAACTCGGTTCCTACACAAATAATTTCTGCGTTCACTTAAATTTACTCCTAATTTATAAAAGAATATTCTGTGCTGTTTACAGCTTCCTCTACAAGCGCCTCAATATCAAGTGCGCTTTCGGCATCAACACATTGTTCCACCGTGGGTCGGGTCTTGGGATGCTTTGGGGTAAATACCGTACAACAATCCTCGTAGGGGAGAATAGAGGTTTCAAAGGTATCAATCTTTCGTGAAATAGCAATAATTTCCTCTTTATCCATACCTATGAGGGGTCTTAGCACAGGCATTGTTGCAACCGCATCAGTTGCGGCTATTGCAGGTAATGTCTGACTTGCCACCTGACCTAAGCTTTCACCCGTTATAAGCGCGGGGCAGTTCTGACGCTCGGCAAGTCGCTGTGCTATGCGCATCATCATGCGTCGCATTATTAAAGTAAAAAATTCTTCGGGACACTTATCGCCGATTTCCTGTTGTATTTTAGTAAACGGTACAATGCCAAGCTTTATAGTGCCGCAGTAACGAGCAACCTTGCTAAGTAGGGTACGGACTTTCAGTTCCGCTCGCGGGCTTGTATAAGGCGGGCTTGCAAAATGAATTGCATCAAGGGCAAGTCCTCGCTTAGCCATGGTCCAAGCGGCAACGGGACTGTCAATTCCGCCCGAAATAAGTATTGCCGCTTTTCCTGCAGTTCCAACGGGTAAACCGCCAATACCGTGTATCTGTCCTGCACGGATGTAAGCCGCATAATCGCGGATTTCAACCGTAATTACCTCGTCTGGGTTATGAACATCAACCCTTAAATGCGGAAAACTTTCAAGCAGTTTTCCACCCACCTCGCGGCAAATTTCGGGTGATTTCAATGGAAACTGCTTGTCCGAGCGCTTTGCCTCAACCTTAAAGGTTTTAATATTCTCCATTATCGGGGCAAGATATGGAGCACAGGTGCTAAGTATTTCATCAATGTCCTTCTTAACAACACAACATCTGCTGAAGGCGGCGATGCCGAATACTCGGCTTATTCGCTCAAGTGCTTCCTCAAAGGGAAAATCCTCATCAACAGGCTCGATAAAAACAGTTGATTGCGCCTTTTTAATATTGACCTTGCCAAGGTCTTTTAAATGGCGTTTTATGTTGGTTATAAGTGCATCCTCGAAGGTGAAACGGTTAAGACCCTTAAGGGTAAGCTCTCCGTTTTTAATAAGTATAATTTCTTTCATTTTAATGACCTCTTGAGTATTTTGCTTGCATTTATTAACTCCTCAGCCAAAACATCAATATCATCTGTTGTGTTATATCTGCTAAAGCTTATCCTGAGGGAAGAATCAATATCTGCAGGACTTAAGCCTATTTCGCTGAGTACATAGCTTATTTTGCCCTTTGCGCAGGCGCTTCCACTTGAAACAAATATGTTCTTGGCTTCAAGAAAATGCAGCAGCGTCTCGGAACGATAACCGGGTACGCATATGTTAAGTATATAAGGCAATGCTTCATCGGTGGAATTTATTTTAACTATTCCGGTTTCAAGCAGTTTTTCTTTTGCATAGTTTAAAAGCTGGGACTGTTTTTTTAATTGGCTTGTGAGCTCGGGTAGCGCTTCTATTGCACCGTGTAGTCCCGCAATGCAGGGCATTGCTTGTGTTCCCGAGCGAAGCCCGCCCTCCTGACCGCCACCGAATACCGTTTGACGAAGGGTAACATTTTTTGCTTTATATAAAGCACCAATACCTTTTGGACCGTGAATTTTATGAGCGCTGATACTTAGCATATCAACGCCAAGACGACGTACATCTATGGGCAGTTTACCGAACGCCTGTACCGCATCGCAGTGCAGCAGGGCAGGAGCACCCTTGTCCTTTATTGCTTTTGCCGCCGCTTGGACAGGCTGAATGGAGCCTATTTCATTATTTACAAGCATAATGCTTACAAGTATCGTTTCTTTGGTGATTGCGTTTATTATATCACTTTCAGATATTACGCCGTTAGATTGCGGATGGAGATATATTACCTCAAAGCCTCTGCTTTCAAGTTCTTTAAAGCAGTTAAGCACCGACGGATGTTCAATTGCTGTTGTCACTATACGATGAGCGCGTTTTGCTCTGGCTGCAACGCCGGAGAAAATGGCAATGTTATTTGCTTCGGTTCCACCCGAGGTGAAGAAAATTTCATCCTCACGACAGCAAAGTTTTTTTGCAACGGATGCTCTTGCGTTTGATAACTCAAGCTCAGCATCAATACCAATAGTATGAAGCGAAGACGGATTTCCCCAATTCTCAATAAGGCAAATATTCATATTTTCTACCGCCTGTTTACAGGGCTTTGTAGTCGCACTGTTATCAAGATAAATTATGGGTTCCAATTAAACATCTCCAAAAAGTATAATATATATTATTATATATTATAATTCAAAAATATACAAGACAAATTTTAAATTATAACAATAAAAACGCCCCGAAATATCGGGGCGTTAAAACATTAAATTGTCCAGTTATAAATATCTGAAAGCATTATTGCAGAAAAGGCGCCGTCAATAAAGAAGAATTGTAGCTTATATTTATCGTTAAATGTGTAAATAAGCGCGGTCGCCTGTGTTCCCGTATCAGGGAGGAAGAAAAGGTCATCCTCGGTAGGTGTTGCAACAGTAGGTGTGTACTTTGAAAGCACCGCTTTAACAGTATCAACGGTTACTGTGCGGTCTGTAATATTAAATCCATATGCTTCATTCAGGCATACAATCGCAGAAACTCCGTTTTGTGCCTTTGCTTTTTCATAATAATATATAAAAGTGCCGCCGTTAAGCATTACCGAAAGCTCACCCTCACTTTTTGTAAGGGTAGGCGCCTCGTGGGTGTGTCCACCAGAGTCTGAAACCGATTCATCTGTGTGTGATTGTTCGTGTCCACTACCATTCATTATCTCATCAGGGTCGGTTCCCAGAGCGTATTCAAGCTCAGGTATTTTACCTAATGAGGCATAGTAGGCTATATCTACCGAGTGCTCTATGGAAATATCTGATGCACCTGAATTATTGTTACGTGCACAGGCACATAGGCTAAACATTATTGCAACGGCTAAAAAACAACTTAGTATTTTTTTCATTTAAACTTCTCCTTATTTGCTTTTTAAATTTAGCAGCTCCTGTTGCTGGTTCCAAAGGTCTTGAGAAAGGTCAACATAGTAGGTGTGCGGCTTTTCAAAACGGGTAACCTCATCCCACAAAAGCGAAATCTGTGATTTGCAAAAATCCGCTATTTCAGTAACGCTCGGAGAGGCGTAGACCTGCTTGCCCTTTTCAAATATTTTTACTTGCAGCTTTCTTGCCTCAAAGTTTTCTACCGTCTTTTTCTTCCAAGTGTGTATTGGGTCAAAAATTTCATAAGGCTTTGTATCATCTATTTTTTCGTGATTTAATGTTATAACATCTGCAATACATTTTCCACTTTCTCGGTCATACAGTCTCCAAGGAATTTTAACACCCGGAATAGTTATCTTAGCCGTGTTTTCACTTATTTTTATTTTAGGAATTATCTCACCGTTCTTTTCAACTGCGGCAAGCTTGTAAACACCGCCAAAAACTGCCTCGCTTGAAGCGGTTATAAGGCGTTCGCCCACACCGAAAATATCGGCCTTGGCACCCTGCATTATCATATCACGGATAAGGTATTCATCAAGTGAGTTTGATACAACTATTCTGCAGTCAGGGTATCCTGCATCATCGAGCATTTTACGAACCTTTTTTGTAAGATAGGTAATGTCTCCGCTATCTATGCGAACACCTTTAGGTCTATGCCCCAAAGGTTTTAAAACCTCATCAAATACCTTAATGGCGTTGGGCACGCCGCTTTTTAAAACATTGTAGGTGTCAATTAGCAGTGTGCAACTGTCGGGATAACGCTGTGCATAGGTTTTGAAAGCAGTATACTCATCGTCATAAAGCTGCACCCAACTGTGAGCCATTGTGCCTGAAGGCTTTACGCCGAAATCCATAGCCGTCTTAACAACGGAGGTTCCCATACATCCGCCTATAATGGCGGCTCTTGCCCCGTAGTAGGAGGCATCGTATCCGTGTGCACGGCGTGCACCAAATTCCATAACTGCTCTGCCTTGCGCCGCGCGTACAATCCTGTTCGCTTTGGTAGCAATAAGCGATTGATGATTTATAGTAAGCAACACCATTGTTTCAACCATAAATGCCTGCATTGCAGGGCCGCGTACCGTAACAATGGGCTCCTTGGGAAATATGGGAGTGCCTTCCGGCACTGCCCATACATCACATTCAAATTTAAAATTGCTTAAATACTCAAGAAAGTCTTCGCTGAAAAGATTAAGAGAACGCAGGTATTTTATATCATTTTGCGTAAAGGATAAATTATTAAAATATTCAATAAGTTGCTCAAGTCCTGCCATTATTGCAAAACCGCCCTCGTCGGGAACACGGCGGAAAAACATATCAAAATACGCAACGGTGTCGCGCATATCGCTGTTAAATATGCCGTTTGCCATGGTCATCTCATAAAGGTCCTGAAGCATAGTAAGATTTCTGTCCATATTTTTCTCCTGTCCAAACTAACGCAACAATTTTCAATATATAATTATAATACTCGTAAATTTACTGCATGTCAAATAAAAGCAGAAAAAATATTCATAAAAGTCTTGATTTTGCAGATAAAGTTTTGTATAATCATTAGGTATTAGTTAAATATTTGCCGGTATGATGGAATTGGCAGACGTGACGGACTCAAAATCCGTTGATGGCGACATCGTGTGGGTTCGAGTCCCACTACCGGCACCAAAAAGCAAGCCCCTCGGAAGAGAGGCTTGCTTTTTGCAATTTGCGGTTGGGACTCTAAAAGGAAGGAGCGAAGCGGAAGAAAACAGTCCGGTGGACTGTTTTTGCTGACGGGGGCGTGTAGATGCGGAGCATCGTAGCATGTCCCACTACCGGCACCAAAAAGCAAGCCCCCCGGAAGAGAGGCTTGCTTTTTGCAATTTGCGGTTGGGACTCGAAAAGGAAGGAGCAAAGCGGAAGAAAACAGTCCGGTGGACTGTTTCAATGATATCTGTTCCTTGCGGAACGGGTGATATATCATTGAAATGTGCATTGTTTTGTAGTATAATCAGTTCAACAAACAAGAATGTATCGGTCAATTTTCACTCTACCGATGGTTGATTCCTCCTCACTCAACCATCAGTTCGTGTTCTTTGTTCCCTTAATGGCCTATACTAAAAGCGAAAGGAGGCAATTTATGGACCAAGTGAAAATTGGAAAGTTTATAGCCGAGTGCAGAAAAAAGGAGAACCTAACTCAAATGCAGTTGGCAGAAAAACTGAACATCACCGATAGGGCGGTATCAAAATGGGAAACTGGCAAATCTCTGCCCGACTCGTCTATTATGCTTGACCTTTGTGATGTTCTGGGTATCAGTGTTAATGATTTGTTATGTGGGGAGGTAGTTACAATGGATAATTACAATAAAGAATTAGAAAACAATTTACTTGAGATGATTAAGCAAAAAGAACAGGCTGATAAGAGATTGTTGTCTGTAGAAGTGTTTATAGGCATCACCGCTACAATCGTTCTTTTCGCCCTTGTTTTTATTGCCGCCTTTATACAAATGGCAACTTGGTTGAGGGTTTCTCTTATCGTGTTTGGCTTTATTTTATTTTTGGCAGGTTGCTTCTATGCATTGCGTATCGAGCAGGTGGCAGGCTACTATGAATGTAAGCACTGTAAGCACAGATATGTGCCCACCTATAAAGCCGTGAATATGGCTATGCACATAAACAGAACAAGGTATATGCGTTGCCCTAAGTGCGGGAAAAAGTCCTGGCAGAAAAAGGTATTAAGCAAAGATTAACCCAATTTAAGTTTATTGAACGGGTCGGAAGGTGTACTTTTACGTACTTTTACCTCGATTCTGCTCCGTTTGGTTACTCTTTCGCAGAAAAGAAACACTTCCCAAAAGGAAGTGTTTCTTTTTTTAATGTGCGGTTGTGACTCGAACAGGAGGGAGCAAATTAACGACAGATTATGCATAATTTGTTAAATTTTTCTGCATTATTGACATAGTTCGTCAAAACTTGTATAATGTTTATATATAATAAATTTGTCTTTTTGAAGGAGCAGTTATGCATTTTAAAAAACGAATACTTAGTGTTATGCTTTGCATTGCAATAATTGCTTTAACCTGCTTTGCAAGTGTACCTGTAAGTGCCGAAACTTTGCCTCAATACGGCTCAGTTGCTGTAAGCGATTGGTTGATTGTGCGTTCGGGACCAAACACAACTTATGCAGAAGTAGGCAAACTTTATCCTGGGGATAAGGTTAAAATACTTGATAAGGTTAATTCATCAAATACAAATTATCCTCATTGGTATAAAATATCAGTTGATGGAAAAAGCCAGTTTGAGGGTAAATATGTTGCCACAAATTTCATAGATCCTATATATGAATATACACACGAAGCGGAATTTGAAGAATATCTTAAAAATCAGGGCTTCCCTGAAAGCTACAAACCATTGCTTCGTACATTGCATGCAACATATCCAAAATGGGTTTTTGTCGCAGATCATCTTAATCATACTTGGGAATTTGCGCTTAATACCGAAAGTAATGTTGGTACAAGTCTAATACAAACTCCCAACTCATGGAAATCAATGGAGTACGGAGCATATAACTGGGATAGTAAAAGTTGGGTAGTCTTTGATACCGGTGGTTGGGTAGCGGCAGATAGAAATGTAGTTGCATACTATTTAGATCCTCGTAATTCTTTGAATTCAACTGCTATTTTTCAGTTTCTGCAACAGTCATATGATGCTTCTAAGCAGAATATTAACGGTCTTAAGGATTTAGTTTCGGGAACATTTTTGGCAAACTCATTTCCCGAAAGCTCATATTCAACCTATTGTGATGTTTTGATAAGTCGGAGGCCAAGCGGTCTTAGGAAACAAGCTTTATAGTCAACTCCTTGGCTCACAGAACGACATGGCTACGATCCGACTTCTTCTAAGCAGAATATTAACGGTCTTAAGGATTTAGTTTCGGGAACATTTTTGGCAAACTCATTTCCCGAAAGCTCATATTCAACCTATTGTGATGTTTTGAT
>JAZRQA010000036.1:0-6672 GCA_045649505.1 Acutalibacteraceae bacterium | reverse complement strand
AAAGGCCCATAAACTTATAAAGCTTGCCCATCCACTCGCTATCCCTTCGGGCAAGGTAATCGTTTACCGTAACAATATGCACGCCCTTACCCGACAGAGCGTTTAAATATGCAGGCAGAGTTGCAACAAGAGTTTTACCCTCACCTGTTTTCATTTCGCTTATTCTACCCTGATGCAGTACAATACCGCCTATTATCTGCACAGGGAAATGGCGCATTGAAAGAACACGCTCACCCGCCTCACGGCAGGCAGCAAAAGCCTCGGGCAGTATATCGTCAAGGGTCTCACCGCAGGCAAGGCGGTTTTTGAATTCATCGGTCTTGGCGCGTAAAGCCTCATCACTTAAAGAGCGGTACTCATCCTCATAGCTTAAAACCTTTTGTACTATGGGGTCAATACGTTTAAGCTCCTTTGCGCTATAGTTACCGAAAAGTTTTTTAAATAAGCCCATTAAAATGCTCCTTAACTATTTGTATCTAAATCATTATACTTTAATCAATGTAAAAAATAAAGTATAATTTGTAAATTATAAAATAATGTGGTATATTATTTATTAGGCGAAAACTTTATATCGCCCACGCTTTTTATACTACCGTCGCGCAGAATCATAACGCCGCCAAGCTTTGCGCCTTTAAGCAGCTTTTCGGCATCAACGCTTCCCGATACCATACAGGCGGTAGATAGAATATCGCAAGCAAGGGAGCTTTCGCCCACCACCGTGACGCTTGCTAAATCGGTATCAAGACTGTATCCCGTTTTGGGATTTAAAATATGGTGGTAAAGCCTGCCCTGCTTTTCAAAACAGCGCTGATAAATTCCGCTTGTAACGGCAGAGGTATTGTTCATTTTTATAACCCCCGAAATACCGTCATCAAAAGGACTGCGCACGCCTATAGAGGAATATTCCTCACCCATCACATAAACATTGCCGCCTAAATTTATAATGGCTTCCTCAACGCCGCGCTCCTCAAAAAACTCCCTTAGCTTATCGGCAATGAAGCCCTTGGCGGCAGAGCCTAAGTCAAGTTGAGTGCCGTGGGCGTTAACGGTGTTGCCTACAACCTCGATTTTTTTGTAGTCGACCTTTTGTAGTGCCGTATAGAGGCGTTGGGCGTCAGGAACTACCCCATTATTGAAATCCCAAAGCGAGCTTATTGGGGTAACGGTAATATCGTATTTTCCTTGCGTTTTCTCGCAGTATTTAAGGGCGGTAAGTATAATACCCACCGTGTCGGGGTCAACCTGCACGAAGCCCGCAGTATTATTGATGCGCCAGACATCACTGCCCTCTTTGGTTCGGGAAAGAAGGTTATCATAATACTCGCAAAGCTTTATCGCATCGAGCAAAATATCCTCGCTGCACTGTGCAGTAAGGGTTACGGCGGTATCAAAAAGGATACGGTTTACGGTATTTTCATTTTTACTGCAGCCCGTTGGCAGGAGTAAAATGACAAGTATAAGTAAAACGGATATAACTTTTTTCATACATTTAATTATACATTTATTAAACACTTTTGTAAAGGAGGAAAAACGGGTGATAAAAAAGGCTGATATAATTTTAATTGCTACTATTATTATTTTTAGCGTTGCTGCGTTTTTTCTCCTTAGCTTGCCCACCGATAAAGGGATTACGGCGGTAATTCGTATAGATAACGAAGTGCTGTACCGTCTGCCCTTGGATAAGGATACAGAAATTAAGCTTACAGGTAATACCGTTGTTATAGAAAACGGTTACGCCTTTGTTCAAAGTGCAAACTGCCCCGATAAGGTTTGTGTTAACCACCAAAAGATATCTAAATCGGGACAAAGTATTATCTGCTTACCGAACGGCGTTATTGTGGAGGTGGAGTGATGGCAAGAAGAATAACCGTTTATGCCCTTTTTACAGCCGCCGCGCTGATTTTCTCCTACATAGAGTCCCTCTTCTCCCTTAATTTTATTGCGCCGGGAGTCAAGCTTGGACTTGCCAACTGTGCCGCAATGCTACTGCTGATAAAGGGCGATATAAAGGGTGCTTTTTTAGTTAATATCGCGCGGATATTGCTTAGCACTATTCTTTTTTCGGTACCCACCACACTGATTTTCTCGCTTAGCGGCGCAACAGCATCACTTTTTTGTATGTGGTTGCTTTTAAAAACAAGGTGTTTCGGCTACTGCGGTATTTGCGCCGCGGGGGGCGCCGTACACAATGCCGCTCAAATAGCAGTTGCAATATTTTTCACAGGCACACCTGGACTTATTTACTATCTTCCAATACTGCTTATATGCGGTACGGCGTGCGGAGTGCTGACGGGAATTATAAGCTTTTATCTGAATAAATATATTAAAACCGCGTTTTAATAGCATATTAAAACTCTTTTTGTTTAAACTAATAACAGTAAACAAAAAGGAGGTTTTGTTATGAATAAGCAGGGTAGTATGATGAGTTTTGTCAAGGGTGTCGGCACAGGAATGATAGCAGGTGCCGCCGCAGTTACGGTTGCAAAGCTTATGACCAAGGATAACCATAATATTTCCAAAGGTTCTTCAAAAATTGTTCACGCCGTGGGCGATATAGTAGACGGCGTTCAGACCATCTTTAAATAAACTTCGGGGCGGCTGTTCTCGCCGCCCTAAAAATATAGCATATTTTAATGGAAAAATTTACAATTTGGCAATACATAGGTTAAATAAAAGTATTATTATATATACACTAAAAGCGAAAGAGGCTAAAGTATGCTCACTTTAAAACAGATTGTTAAAAATTATACCACAGGTGATGAAACCGTTCAGGCGCTCAAGGGTGTTGACATATCCTTTAGGAGCAGTGAGTTCGTTGCCATTTTAGGTCATTCGGGCTGCGGTAAAACCACTATGCTCAATATCATAGGCGGTCTTGATAAATACAGCAGCGGTGACCTTATTATTTCGGGGAGGTCCACAAAGGAATTTACCGACCACGATTGGGATACCTACCGAAATCACAGGGTTGGTTTTGTTTTCCAAAGCTACAATCTTATTGAGCATCAAAGCGTACTTGCCAATGTTGAGCTTGCTCTTACCCTTTCGGGCGTTTCCCGTGCCGAGCGCCGCCGCCGCGCCGCAGATGCGCTTGCTAAGGTAGGCTTAGGTGACCAGCTTAACAAAAAACCAAATCAGATGTCGGGCGGTCAGATGCAGCGTGTTGCCATTGCTCGCGCGCTTGTAAACGACCCCGAAATTCTTTTGGCGGATGAGCCAACAGGCGCACTGGATTCTCAAACGAGCGAACAGATAATGGAGCTTATAAAGGAAATTGCCAAGGACCGCCTTGTAATTATGGTTACCCATAATCCTGAGCTTGCAAGTAAATATGCCACCCGCACTGTGCATCTGCTTGACGGTAATATTATCGAGGACTCCGACCCGTATACTCCTGAGGAGTCTGCCGTCCCCGAGGAGCCCGCAAAGAAAAAGAGAAAAAAGAAGGATAAAAATGCCAAAAAGACCTCTATGTCTTTTTTTACCGCTTTATCCCTTAGTTTTAACAACCTGCTCACCAAAAAGGCAAGAACAGTGCTTACCTCCTTTGCAGGGTCTATAGGAATTATAGGAATTGCCCTTATACTCTCTATTTCAAACGGTATTGACGCCTATATAAGCAGCGTTGAAGAGGACACCCTTTCGAGCTATCCTCTACAGATAGAGGAAGCTACCGTTAATTTTAATGACCTTTTAAAAAATATGGCAGGCGAGCACACGGGTGAAACTGCGCATGAAATGGATAAGGTCTATTCCAACGATATTATGAGCGAAATGATATCGGTTATGACCAGCAATGTGAGTCAAAATAACCTTGAGGCGTTTCGCAAATACCTTGAGGGCGGTGCATCGGGCATTGAAACGCTTACCAGCGGCGTGCAGTACAAATACTCCACTCCCCTTAATATCTATATGGCAGATACCAGTGACGGAGTAAAACAGATAAACCCCAACAAAGTGCTTGAAAAAATGGGAATTGCGACCACAAACAGCGCAACCAACCCAATGGCGAAGGCAAGCCCTATGATGGCCGATGCCTGGCAGGAGCTTTTGGACAATACCGAGCTTATGGATAAGCAATACGATATACTTGCAGGCCGAATGCCCACCGAATACAACGAGATAGTTATTATCACCGATAAAAATAATGAGATAAGCGATTTTACAATGTATTCGCTGGGACTAAAGGACTCCTCCAAGCTTCCAAGCCTTATGGCGGATATTGCCGCGGGCAAGGAGATTGAGACTGTGCAAACCAGCTTCACCTATGATGAGCTTATGGCACTTGAATATAAGCTGCTTATAAATACCGATTATTATAAGGAAAATTCCAACGGCGTTTTTGAGGATATGTCGGAAAACGAGGATTATATAAAATCGGTTCTTGAAAAAAGCGAGACCATAAAGGTGGTTGGTATTATTAAGCCCAGTGATGAGGCGGTTTCCTCCGTGCTGAGCGAAGGTATAGGATATAATGCATCGCTTATGGAACACCTTATACAGAAGGTCAATGGCAGTGCTGCGGTAAAGGCACAAAAGCAAAACGAGGATATCGATATTTTTACAGGCACCCACTTCCCTACCGAGGAGGATAAAAAGCTTAACGAGCAACCCCTCACAATGGAGGTTATAAACAACTATATAAACACCCTGCCCGAAAAGGAAAAGGCTGAATATAGCTCAGCTATTCAGCAGATGAAGGCAATGGGTATGCCCGATGAGCAAATAATTGAAATGTTCGAAAGGGCGCGCAAGGAAAATTCCACCGATGCAACCTATGAAGGCAATCTTAATATTTTAGGTGTTGCCGATATCGATAAGCCGTCCCGTATTCTTATTTACCCTAAGGATTTCGCCGCTAAGGAGAACATCGCCGAAATAATCACGGAATATAACGACGGTGTTGTAGATGCCGATAAAATTGAGTATACCGACTATATCGGTCTGCTTATGTCCTCGGTCACCACTATTATAAATGCCATTAGCTATGTGCTTATAGCCTTTGTTTCGATATCCCTTGTTGTATCCTCAATTATGATAGGAATTATAACCTATATCTCGGTACTTGAGCGCACTAAGGAGATTGGTATACTTCGCGCAATAGGCGCATCGAAGCGTGACATCTCCCGTGTGTTTAACGCCGAAACCCTTATTGTAGGCCTTGCGGCAGGCGCTATAGGCATAGGACTGACGCTGTTGCTTAACATTCCCATAAATGCTATTATTTACTACGTTACCGATATTTCGGGTGTCGCGGCACTACCACCCGTCGGTGGTGTTGCCCTTGTAATTATTAGCATGGTGCTCACTCTTATTTCGGGTCTTATTCCCGCAAGAATTGCAGCTAAAAAGGACCCCGTTGTCGCCCTTAGAAGCGAATAGTTGACTCTATTGGTAAAATATGGTAAAATAGTGTGGTAGAGATCTACCACACTATTTTTTTGAGGTGTTTTATGAGTGAGAAAGGAATAATCCGTCCTGTTGATAAGCTTGGAAGAATCGTAATCCCTAAAGAGCTTCGCCGTATGTTGGATGTTAAAAATGATATTGACAGCTTTGAGATAACGGTAGGAGAAGACTGCCTTATACTAAAAAAATATAATCCCCGCTGCGCCTTCTGCGCAAACGAGGAGGATTTAGTTGAGTATTCGGAACACCTTGTATGCAAGGGCTGTATTGAAAAATTGGTTGTTAACGCCTTTAAGGGCGAGGAAGAATAAAAGAAACCGCCGATGGCGGTTTCTTTTTTTACTTTATAAGTGCTTCGCGAAGCTTTTTATTTTTATTTAGTTCAGGGATAAAATTGGTCACCAAGGGGATAAGATATGAGCCCTCGCCCATAGCGGCTTTAGCGGTATCAAATAAGGTGCTGTCCCCGTCGCAAGCGGCGGTAAGGGTGGCAACAACAAGGGTACCTGTATCCTTATCGCCCGAAATATAACAATCCGCCAGCATATCGAAGAGCTTTTTGAGCTGCTTTTTATTATTCTCTGTAAGAGCGCGGTTTATGCGGGGGATAAAATTATCTCTATAAAACTCAATGTGTAAAAACTTACCGTGCGTTGCAACGCTTTGCTTATAAATATCCTTGAATTCGGGATAGATAGCCAAAAGCTTAGCGGTCATTCCGCCAATGGTCACATTGCCCGTCTTTTCGTTTGTAGGCAGGTCTATCTGACCCGAAGCACCCCTTCGTGCAACCTTTACGCCCATATTTTTGCGCAAGGTATCAACAAAATCTATGCCAACGCTTGCGGCGTCACGCTTGGTCTGAGAAGCATCGAAAAGATATGCCGAAAGCTCGGTATACTCGCCTACGCCCTCCTCGCTAACATCGGCGGCTAAAAGGCGGTAGACCTGTGCGTCCTGACTGTACTCAATCTTTATTTGCTTTGTATCGGTTGCGTAAACGCCCTCGCCGAGCGCTTTAAAGCCTTGCTCATCAAGAAAGGCTTGCATTTCCTCAATAACAAATTCAAAATAATGATTTTCCATTACTGAAATTCACTCCTAATTTTCGCATATACAAACATAATAATGATAATCGGTAGACGAAAAGCTTTCAAATAAAGCTTTTCGAAAAACCGCTACACATAGCGGTTTTATGTAAATAATCCTTGATTATTTACGCCGACATCATTGCAATGAAATAGGTGAAATTATTTTTATAAT
>JAZRQA010000035.1:0-2655 GCA_045649505.1 Acutalibacteraceae bacterium | reverse complement strand
CGATGCCGTTATCAGGATCACCTACGGCTTCATCATACTCCCAGCCGCATACATCACATACATATTTCATTTATTTTCACCTCACTTGATTTCTTCAAAATCAGAAGCTCCGTGTTTACACAAGGGGCAAATAAAATCCTCAGGGAGGGTATCGCCCTCGTAAATATAGCCGCATACTTTACATACATAGCCCTTTTTACCCTGTGTTTCGGGTTTTGGCTTAACGTTATCCTGATAGTAGGTATATGTCATAGTTTCCTTATCGGAAATAACCCTTGACTCGGTTATCGAGCAGATAAACATTCCATGGGTATCAAGGTCAACATAGGATTCAACCTTTAAGGACATAAAGGAATTGATATATCGGGGTAGGAAAACAAGCCCGTTATCGGAACGCAGGGGCTCACAGTCGGCAAATTTATCAACATTTCTACCGCTTGCAAATCCAAACTTTTCAAACACCACAAAGGGTGCTTCGGTTGTAAGGCAGTTAATATTCATAATTCCCGTTTGCTTAATTACATGGTGAGAATAATTTTCCTTATTTATTGTTACCGCAATTCGGTTTGGTGTATTGGTTACCTGAGTGACGGTGTTTACAATAAGTCCGTTATCCTTTTTACCGTCGTTAGAGGTTATGACATAAAGACCGTATCCGATATTAAAAAGGGCTGACAAATCGTTTTTATTTGCTGTGGAATCCTGTTGAGCAAGATATTCTCTGCAAAGCTCCTCGCTAAGGGTTTTAAGCTGATTTTTGCTTTCCTCATTAAGTGCGGACTGTATAGTAACGGTAGTATCGGTATAGGTTAAATTTTTGCTCTTTTCAAGCATTCCCTTCATAACCTTTGTCGCGAGGGGTGCCCAGCTTCCGTTTTCTATAAATGCAACGGTTCTGTTTTGAAAATTACGCTCGGTGAGGTTGGTTAAAAACTGATGCATAAACGGAAAAATTTCGGCGTTATAGGTGGTAGTGGCAAGGACTAATTTGCTGTAACGAAAAGCATCCTCCACCGCTTCAGCCATATCACAGCGAGCAAGGTCATTCACTACAACCTTAGGGCAACCGTTTGCCTTTAAGCTTTCGGCAAGCTGCATAACCGCCTTCTTTGTGTTACCGTAAACCGAGGTATAGGCTATTACAATGCCCTCCTCCTCGGGTTGATAGCTTGACCAGGTATTATACAGGTTTAGATAGTATGCTAAATTTTCGCTGAGCACAGGGCCGTGCAAAGGACAGATGATTTCAATTTCAAGTCCTGCAGCCTTTTTAAGCAGATTTTGCACCTGCGCACCATATTTACCCACAATGCCAATATAATATCGCCGTGCTTCACAAGCCCAATCCTCCTGCACATCGAGTGCGCCGAACTTACCGAAGCCGTCGGCCGAGAAAAGCACCTTATCGGTACTGTCATAGGTTACAATTACCTCAGGCCAATGCACCATAGGTGCAGTAACAAAGGTGAGGTTGTGTTTACCAAGGCTTAGGGTATCACCCTCGCCCACAATAATACGGTTATCGGCGAAATCGGTACCGAAGAAGTTGCTCATCATAGCAAACGCCTTATTAGAGGAAACTATTTTAGCTTTCGGGTAGGCTTTAAGGAAGTTTACAATATTAGCCGAGTGGTCAGGCTCCATATGCTGAACGATTAGATAATCGGGGTTTCTTCCCTGTAAAGTGTTTTGTAAATTATCAAGCCACTGATGGGTAAAGGCGGCATCCACCGTATCCATTATTGCAATTTTTTCATCAATTATTGCATAGGAATTATATGACATACCGTTTGGAACAACGTACTGTCCCTCAAACAGGTCAATACTATGGTCATTAACGCCGATATATTTTATATCATTGGTGATTGTCATTTTAACGTAACCTCCACTAAAAATATGTTTAATAGTATTATATCCCAAAAATGAATATGTTTCAAGAACTTTCATTTTAATATTGAATGTTGAAAGAAAAAATTTTTATGCATTTAGTTGTTTTATTTTCAAGTAAATGCATAGAGTAAATTATGATTGCAAAAAAATACAAGTTATGGTATTATAATTAAAGTTAAATTTTAGGAGGTATATGAGTTGGAAATTCTGTACGAAAATCTTATAACCAATTTTCAGTGGCAACAGGTTGTAATGTGGCTCATTGGCTCAATTCTTATTTTTCTTGCCATAAAAAAGGATATGGAGCCTACATTGCTTTTACCTATGGGCTTTGGCGCTATAATAGTTAACCTTCCCGGTGTTGTTCGCGAGGTTACCCAAAGCGGTGAAACAATTTTTGAATTTGGCCCCCTTACCGAGCTTTTTAATGCAGGTATTGCAAACGAACTGTTCCCGCTTATTCTTTTCATAGGCATCGGTGCTATGATAGATTTCGGTCCCCTGCTTTCCAACCCCAAGCTTATGATATTCGGCGCGGCGGCACAGTTTGGTATTTTCTTTACCCTTTGCCTTGCTTCGATGTTCTTCGGTGAAAATGATGCGGCATCAATCGCTATTATCGGTGCGGCTGACGGTCCCACATCAATAGTAGTTGCACAGCAGCTCGGCTCTAAATACCTTGGTGCTATAATGGTTGCCGCATACTCGTATATGGCACTTGTTCCCATTATTCAGCCCCCTGTTATAAAGCTGCTCACTACCAAG
>JAZRQA010000034.1:0-35549 GCA_045649505.1 Acutalibacteraceae bacterium | reverse complement strand
TATTTTTTAAACTGTCGGCTGAAAAAATGCGTGTTGTTATATCCGCAAATTTTTGCAGTTTGCGTTACTGTATATAACTGGGAGCGTAGCAAATCGCAAGCGTAATTAATTTTAAGTCCAATAATATACTTAACCGGTGGGACACCGAATTTTTTTATAAAAAGTTTTTTTAGGTAGGATTCGCTTATTTGGCAGATGCTCGCTAAATATGACATAGAAATTTTAGTGTTAAAAAATTTTTCATTTATATAATTTATTGCAGGTTTTATTGCATTATATTGACTTTCGGGAATATAATTTTGCTTTTGCAGTTCGGCAAATATTTTATAAAGCAAACCTAAACACTCAAAATAATATCCATCACTTTTAGAAACCCAAACTGAAAATAATTTTTTAAATAAATTTTCAATAATTATACTGTTTTTTATTTTAAGAACAAATGCTTTTTCCGAAATCGGAATATTGGCATCAAAACATATATCAATACATTCTCCGTGTTCTTCACGGTCTACAGTATATTCTTTTACCTCACATTTAGGCAAAAAACGAATCATTTCCTTTTCGCATTTGAAAGTTTGACCGTTAAATCTTATAGTCGATTTTCCTGATATATGATAAATCAATTCGTTATTGATTAAATTGTTGGTAAAAGAAGTTTTTTTCTCGTTGTATTCATTTTTATCTACAAATATTACCCTGTTTATTTTAGTAATTATAAAATCTTCATTCATAACATCACCCCCTTTATATTATCATAACAGAATATAAAAATCAATATTTTGTGCCGAAAAGTGTACATATATATAATTAGTGCATTTACTTTTTTAAATATTAGTATAAAATGAATTTGAAAGGTGGTTTTATAATGAATCAAAGAATAAAAGAATTAACTAAATTAACATTAAAGGGCGAAATGTATGCTCGACCCACAAAAACAGTATTTGATAGAGAAGATTTATTGCTAACACGCCAACAAAGGGAATCTAAAAGACTTTGCGAATATATATTAAATCAGGAACCCGTTTTAACCGAATATTCAAAAATGACAGGTTTTTTTAAATGTGACGGTTCTGTTGTAGGTGATGCTTTTAGCAGAAACGGTCACAAACATTTTGAAGAATTAAAAGATAAATTTTATCTAAAAAGTATTGATAATCTTTCGACTTTTGAATGGCAACACGCAACCGCCGATTATAAAAAAGTTTTAGAAAAGGGTATTCGTGGGATAATCGGAGAGATTGACGAATCCTTAAAAGTGCATATCGAATTAGAGGAAATCGAATTTTTAAATGCATTAAAAAATGTTGCCAATACATTTATTATATGGGCACATAAATGCTCTGATAAAGCATTAGAGCTTTCAAAAGCAGTCGATAACACAGAATATAAAAACAATCTTGTAACATTATCAAAAGCTCTTAAAAATGTTCCTGAAAATAAGCCGACATCATTTTATGAAGCTGTGCTTACGATATATGTTTGTTTTTCTGCTGACCCTGACAGCGTTGGCACACTTGATAGATATTTAAGACCTTTTTATGAAAATGATATTAAAAACGGAGTAATTACAAGAGAGCAAGCAAAAGAATATCTGCAAGAATTGTTTTTGATGCTTCAGGCGGCAACGCCGATAACATCACCTACTTTTACAAGGGGATCAGAATCTCATTTTTGCATTGGCGGATATTTACCTGACGGCAGTGACGGTTTTTGCGATTTATCGAAGCTTATTCTTGAAAGCCTTTTGGAGTTGCCAACATGGATACCGCAAGTAACTCTGCGTTGGACTGAAAAAACACCTAAAGAAGTATTCAAATATACACTTGATTGTGAGCGAAAAGACCCGCATAAGAGAATTGCATTTCAAAATGACGAAAAACGAATCAAATGCTATACCGAGATATGTAAATTCCCCTTTGAAAAAGCTGTTGCATATACAACAGTAGGTTGTAATGAGCCGGCGTTTTTAGGGGCTATTACGGGCAGTAATTCAAAGATAAATTTTGCACGTTCCACCGAAACCCTCTTTCACAAAAAAAGCAAGAAAATAGAAGATGTAAAAACCTTTGAAGAATACTATAATATTTTCTTAAAAGAACTTTTTTCTGATTTAACTATAGCCTACGAATACGATGATAAATTTAACCGACAAAGAGCAATGGATATAAGTTATCTTTCAAGTATTTTCTTTCAAGGTACAATAGAAAAAGCAAAAAGTTTAACACAAGGCGCAGGTGATATAGTTATTGCTTCACCTATGTGTATGGGTATAGCAAATGTTATTGACTCTTTAATAGTCGTTAAACAGTTTGTCTTTGATGAAAAAATTGTTTCAATGAAAGAACTTATATCGGCAGTTCAGGCCAACTGGCAGGGATATGAAGATTTGCACACCCTAATTATAAACAAGGGAGATTTCTTTGGCAATGATACGGAGCGTTCAAATTACGTTGCACAGAAATTATATCAAAGCCTTTATGAATTCTTAAAGGATAAAACTAATCTTTTTGGATATCATTGGCTTATCGGCGACCTTACGGGATATAATGTTCATTTTAAACTGTTTGGTGAAAAAATGGAAGCAACTCCTGATGGCAGATATAAAGGAGATAGCCTTAAATTTGGTTTGGGACAAAGTGAGGGCAAGGATAGAAACGGCATATCAGCTCTTCTGAATTCTATAGCAAAGATTGATCCTAATGGTATTGGTTGCGGTTCTACTGTTACTAACCTTATGATTGATGAGCAACTGATTAAAGACGATGATAATTTTGATAAAACCGTTGATATGCTCGAAACCTACTTTAAAAACGGTGGTGTTCATTTTCAACTTACCTATGTATCAAAAGAAGATTTAAAAAATGCTAAAATCACTCCTGAGGATTATAAAAATTTACGTGTGCGTGTTTCAGGATTTTCTGATTATTTTGTTAAATTGAATGAGAATTTACAAGATGATATTATCGAAAGGACAACATCAAAATGAAATTAAGAAATCAAAACATTTTAATTTTTGGTGGTTCAAGCGGTATTGGTAAGGCAATAGCAATCCGCTTTATTGAAGCAGGCGCAAAGGTTTTGATTACAGGCAGAACCGAGGAAAAACTAAGAACTGCCGCAGAAGAAATCAACTCACCAAACTTGTTTTATAAAGTTTTTGATATTACTGATATTAAAAATCATAATAAATTGTTTTTAGAGTGTGAGCAAAAATTAGGCGGCCTTAACGCCTTTGTAAATGCTGCTGCATTGGGAACAAGCCAATGCACAGGCAGAGGTTACGAGCCTTGGGATATAACTTCTGAAGAATGGGATACCCTCACAGATATTAACTTTAAAGCGGCTTTTTTCCTGATGCGTAATGAGATTGATTATATGAAATCAAAAGGCATAAGGGGCAATATTTTAAATATTGCCTCAAATGCCGCTTGTATGGATATTATCGGTAGCTACGGAGCCTCTAAGGAAGCAATTATTAAATGGACTCGTTCTTTTGGTAAACGTTACGGGCATAACGGAATTATTATTAACGGTATAGCCCCTGGGGCTACTTTTACACCTATGATTTCGCGGTATGCTCAAGATATAAATCAAAAATATGAACGCCACGCTATAGAAAGATTTATCCGCCCTGATGAAATGGCAGAATTGGCATTTTATCTTATGAGCGATTACGGTGAAATTGTATGCGGACATACAGTTGTGGCGGATGGTGGCGACAATGCAGCAACGCTTTAAAACGGTTTTGGGTGATATACCTGAACGCGAACTTGGTATAACACTTGCTCACGAACATATTTGTTGTTATAGCGATTATTTATACCAAATGGCAGGGAATAGATATTTAGATAAAGAACGACTCGTAAATGTTGCGGTCGATTATCTTAAATCACTTAAAGAAAAGTACTGTTTAAATACCTTTATTGATTGCACTCCTGTAAACATTGGTAGGGATATTGAACTTTTAAAAGAAGTGTCGCAAAAGTCGAAAGTAAATATCGTTTGCTCGACAGGTTTTTATTACACTGAAGAGACGGTACTTTATAATTCGCCAGCAGAATTGATTGCAGAATATATCGTTAAAGATGCTGAAAATATAAATGCAGGCATAATTAAGTGTGCGGTAGAGAATGAAACAATAAGCGAGTTTAATAAAAAATTGCTTATTGCCTCTGCAATAGCACAAAAAGCGCTCGATCTTCCTATTGTTTTGCACAGTAATGCAAATAATAAAAACGGTATTAAGGCTTTAGAAATATTATTGACAGAGGGTGTGAAACCGCAGGCTATAACTATCGGACATTTAAGCGATACTGACGATTTAGAGTATGTAAAGCAGATTGCAAAAAGTGATTGCTTTATAGGCTTTGATAGACTTTATAACATCACAACACAGGAATATATTCAAAAGACAGTTGATAAAATTATTGAACTTTGTAATTGTGGATATTCTAATAGAATTATTTTATCTCACGATGCATTGTTTTTTAATGGATTTGATGCTGTACCAAAGATAAATGAAAAACCACAGTTTTCATATTGTTTTGATTATATTTTGCCTCGATTGCCAAATGATCTTGCACAAAAATTTATGCAAGAAAATCCTATAAAAATGCTGAAATGCGGTGAGTTAGATGAAAACTGCAATAATTTTTGATATAGAGAGAAACTCCTTTGTTGACGGACCTGGAATACGAACTACCGTCTTTTTTAAAGGTTGCAATCTTAAATGCGCTTGGTGTCATAACCCTGAAAGTCAGGATTTTCAGCCGCAGATGATGTTTTATCGGGACAAGTGCAAAGGATGCGGGAAATGTAAAGAAGTTTGTCCGTATGATTTTGAAAAGTGTGATTTGTGTGGGAAATGTACCTTTTACTGCCCTGTTGACGCGCGTAAGATTTGCGGAAAACAATATACTGTAGATGAGGTTTTTGCCGAAATAATTAAGGATAAATCCTATTATGAAAACTCAGGCGGCGGCGTTACATTTTCGGGCGGAGAATGTATGCTACAAATAGATTTTCTCACCCAAATCCTAAAAAAGTGCAAAGAAAACGGCATACATACCGCAGTAGATACCGCAGGACATATACCTTACGAAAGCTTTGAGAAAATTGTACCCTATACAGACTTATTTCTTTATGACATAAAAATTTTTGACAGCGTTAAGCATAAAGAGTTTGTTGGTGTTGAAAATGCACTTATTTTGGAAAATCTTAAAAAATTATTCAAAATTGGTGCTCAAATATGGATTAGAATTCCCGTAATTGCAGGCATTAATGATACCGTAGAGGAAATGCAAAGAATAAAAGAATTTCTAAAGACATGCGGAAAACCTGCAAAAATTGAATTGTTACCATATCACTCAATGGGTGAAAACAAATATGGTGCAATAGGAAAGAATTTGCAAAAATTCGCTGCCCCAAATAGTGACAAAATGGTTCAGTTAAAGAAAATATTTAATTAAATTCATAAAACCGGTTTAAGATTAAATAACAGTGAATTTAGCTTGTATAAGTAAAAATCCCTTCCTTCGGGCGCACACCCGTTGCGGAGGGGATTTTTATTATGCTATTGTGCTATCGATTATAATTTTGTCTTTAGCTTTGAGATTTATTGAAGCTAATTTTGATTCACCGTTTTCGATTATAAGGTTTACTATTTTATCCTCAATCTCTCGGCGAATGGTATTACGCAGCTTTCGTGCGCCCTCTTTAGCGCCGTCACTCACCTTGGCAAGATATGCGCAAACGCTATCATCCCACGCTACCTCTATGCCTTTAAGTGCCATAGCGTCCTTTAACTCGCCCAGCATCAGCGCGGCTATTTTCTCAAGGGACTCTTTATTTAAAGGTGAGAACACAACAATCTCATCCACACGGGCAAGAAATTCGGGGCGTAGGAAATCCTCCAGAGCCTTTATTGCTTTCTCCCCTGCAGCATCAGCTACAGTTTTGCCAAAGCCCATAAGGGTATCGGTTCGATCACTTCCTGCGTTGGAGGTCATAACAATAACCGTATTCTCAAAGTTCACAGTTCTTCCTTGCGCATCGGTAATTCTGCCGTCATCAAGTATCTGAAGCAGGATATTAAGCACATCGGGGTGAGCCTTTTCTATTTCGTCAAACAGGATTACGCTGTAAGGCTTTCTTCGCACCTTTTCGGTTAACTGACCCGCATCATCATATCCTACATATCCGGGAGGGGCACCGATAAGACGGGAAACCGAGTGCTTTTCCATAAACTCGGACATATCAAGGCGTATCATCGTTTCGGGTGTTGAGAATAGTTGATTTGACAGGACCTTGACAAGCTCGGTCTTTCCTACACCTGTGGGTCCGACAAAGATAAATGAGGCAGGGCGGCGGTTAGCTGAGGTGCGTACCCTTGAACGCTTAACAGCGGCGGTTACAAGGGCGGCAGCGTTATCCTGACCGATTATATGCTTTTTTATCTCGCCTTCAAGCTCAGATAGTTTTTTAAGATCACTTTCCTCCACCTTTGCGGCGGGGATACCCGTCCAAAGCTCAATTACCTTAGCTATATCCGAATAGGTCACGGTATTGTTAGCCGCGGGCTCATAAAGAGCGGCGGCATCATTTTTATACTTTTCAAGATTGCCTTTTACTGTGGCAATGCGCTCGTAATCAGGATTTTCTATCTCCTGCTCAAGGGTTTCAAGCTCTACCGAACAATCGGCTATTTTCTTATTCACTGTATAAAGCTCATCAATAGCAGGGTTGGCAAGGCTTGCGCAGGCACACGCCTCATCCAGCAAATCGATTGCCTTATCGGGCAAAAAGCGGTCATTTACATACCGCTCGGAAAGGGTGACAATGCGCTCAATTATGCTATCGGGTATTTTTACATTGTGGTAGCCTTCGTAATAGCCCTTAACACCCATAAGAATTTTCACAGCCTCGGCAATTGAGGGTTCCTCAACGGTTACGGGCTGGAAACGCCGTTCAAGCGCAGCATCCTTTTCGATATACTTCCTATACTCCTTAAAGGTGGTTGCGCCAATAACCTGAATTTCGCCGCGGGAGAGGGCGGGCTTTAAAATATTTGCAGCATTCATAGAACCCTCAGCCGCATCACCTGCGCCTACAAGGTTATGAATTTCATCGATAAACAAAATTATATTACCTGCCTGCTTTATCTCATCAATGAGCCCCTTGACGCGGCTTTCAAACTGACCGCGGAATTGAGTGCCGGCTACAAGGCCTGTCATATCAAGCAGGTGAATTTCCTTATCAAGAAGTCTTGCAGGAGCGGTACCGTTTACTATTTTCATTGCAAGACCCTCGGCAATGGCGGTTTTACCAACGCCCGGCTCGCCTATAAGGCAGGGGTTATTTTTGCTGCGACGGGAAAGAATCTGAATAGTACGGTAAAGCTCATCGTCCCTACCGATAATAACATCAAGTTCGCCTTTTCTTGCACGCTCGGTCAGATTAGTGCAATACTGCTCCATAAAACGCTTGCGTTTTTTCTTATCCTTTTCCTTCTCATTACCCTTTTTTTCGGAGCCTTTTGCTTCCTTTGAATCTGCTTGTGTATCCTTAAAGATAGGACTTTCAAAAATATTTTTTAAAAAAGGAAATGCGGGTGCGGTACCTAAATCAAAGGTACTGTCATCATCGCCGTCCTCCGACAAAGCCATAATTTCGGTGAACTGGTCACTCATCTGTTCGATATCTTCATCGGTTATATTCATTTTTTCAAGCATATCGTTAATAGGCTTTATACCCATTTCCTTTGCGCAGACAAGGCAAAGACCCTGTGGCGCGCTGTCTGCTTTAGAGGGGTCGGAAATGAAGACCACTGCAGGACGTTTTTTGCACTTGGAACAAAGATTCATAAAGATTATTTACTCTCCTTAATAGCATCCTTGGATTTACTTAAAATAATGCTTAAGTAACCAAGAAGGGATATAAGCATACATACAATAGACACACCCACAAGCACTGCCAATACCGTATCGCTTATTGGCGCAAAGTCGTTTGTTATTGTGTAGAAAATTGTTATGTAAATTATTGCGGTAGAAAGCTTGCCCCACCATCTTGCCGACATAGGCTTAAGTCCGTTTTTAAGAAGATACGTTGCGACAAAAGCGGTAAGCAGCTCCTTAACAAACAAAACTATAAACATAGGCATTATGGGTGGGTGGTCTATAAGCAAACACAGCAGTATCACCGCCTGGGTGAGCTTGTCAGCAATAGGGTCAAGGACTTTGCCTACATCCGAAATCATATTAAAACGGCGGGCAATAAAACCGTCCAACAAATCACTCAGCCCTGAAACAAGCATTATACCAAGGGCAATAATGAGATTATTTTCAATATTTGAGAAATAAACAGGTATAAAAACCAAAACAAGAAGGATGCGGAACATCGATATTATATTTGGTATTGTTAAAACTTTTTTATCCATTTTTTCATCCCTGATTTTAAAGGTTTTCAGGCTGACGGAATATTTTTCCGTCAGCCCGTAAATTAAATTTTAAAGAAATTCATTCCTGTAATATCTGTAATCCAGCTACAGATAAATGAGGAATTTACTGCTTTTGTACTGAATATTAAAAATCCCTTGCCTGCAAATGATGCAATAAGCACCACAAGCGCACAGAATATTGCGGCAAATACTACACCCTTTACACTGCCAAGAATAAATCCCAGTGTTTTATTGAGCTTTCCCACAATTGAGAAAGAAAATAGTTTGTTTAAGAGCCGCGCAACTATTTTTACAACAAAGGTTAATGCTATAAACAAAATTATTGCCAATACAGTACGAAAAATACCTGTTAAAATGGGCTCGGTTACAGTTTTGGACAGGTTTTGCGCCACCTGCTGTGCGGTACCTGAAACGCCTGTTCCAACCGATGTAGGATCGACACCGAATTTATCAAGATTATTCTCAATAAAGTCAGGCAGAGCATTTAGTGCGGCACTGTGAATATTGCCGCTCGCCTGAGTTATGCTCTCCTCGACGCTCTTAACCACACTTGGCTCTACCCAATTTTTATAAATATAGGATGAAGCAGGAGTGCTGAGGGTAAAAGCAAGGTAGATTGCCAAACCAAAACCAACCAGCTCGACTGCAGTTCTTACAAAGCCGCGCTTTGCGGAAAGAAAAGCGGTGATAACTATTATAGCAATAATTATAATATCAAGTACAATACCCATTAAACACACCTCGCGTTATTTTTTGAGGGAAATTGCCTTCTTTGCCATTTCGGCAATATTCTTTGCGCGGAGTCCGAACTCGTCAAGCAGTTGAACCGCAGGACCTGAGGTACCAAAGGTATCGTTTACTCCCAACTTTAATACAGGAACAGGATACTGCTCACAGATTAACTCGCTTACTGCACTGCCGAGACCGCCGATAACCGAATGCTCCTCAGCGGTAACAATTGCACCTGTTTCCTTAGCTGCCTTGAGCACAATATCCTTATCAAGGGGCTTGATGGTAGCCATATTTATGATACGCGCGTTAATGCCCTCAGCCTTTAAAATATCATAAGCCTCCATAGCCTCGGCAACCATAAGACCTGTAGCTATGACGGTGACATCGTTACCCGCCTTAAGTTCTACGCCCTTTCCGATTTCGAAGGTGTAATCATCATCAAAAACAACGGGAACGGCAAGACGACCAAAACGCATATATACGGGACCGTTATGCTCCATAGCGGCATAGACAGCCTTTTTAGCTTCAACAGCATCGGCGGGATTGATTATAGTCATACCGGGAATGGTACGCATAAGTGCAATATCCTCACAGCACTGATGGGTAGCACCGTCCTCACCAACCGAAATGCCCGCGTGGGTAGCGCCGATAATAACATTAAGCTGGGGATAGCCGATAGAGTTTCTTATCTGCTCAAAGGCACGGCCCGAAGCAAACATTGCGAAGGAGCTTACGATTACGCGCTTACCTGTGGAAGCGATACCTGCGGCAATGCCCATCATATTCTGCTCGGCTATACCGCAATTGTAGAAACGCTCGGGAAACGCTTTTTTAAACATTCCTGTTTTCGTGGCGGCGGCTAAATCCGCATCCATAACTATAAAATCTTTATTCTTTTCACCAAGCTCAACAAGAGCCGCGCCGTAGCCCTCTCTTGTAGCCATTTTTTTAACTTCTGCCATTATTTTCCCCTCCTTAATTAAGCGCCGCAAGAGCGGCATTTAACTCAACTATAGCCTGCTCGTACTGCTCATCATTAGGAGCAACACCATGCCAACCTACTACGTTTTCCATATAGGAAACACCCTTACCTTTAACGGTGGTAGCAATTATAGCAGTGGGTTTACCCTTGTTTTCGCGAGCCTTATTCAAGGCTTCCTCAATGGCACAAAAATCGTGACCGTCAATAGTTAAAACATTCCAGCCGAATGCCTCAAACTTCTTGTCAATAGGAGCGGGAGTGTTAACCTCATCACAGGTACCGTCTATCTGAAGATTATTGAAATCTATAAATGCAACAAGGTTGTCAAGCTTTTTATTTGCGGCAAACATAGCTGCCTCCCAAACCTGACCTTCCTCAATCTCACCGTCGCCAAGGACAGTATAAACGCGGAAGCTATTACCAAAATGCTTTGCCGAGAGAGCCATTCCAACGGCGGCAGAAATGCCCTGACCCAAAGAGCCCGTAGACATATCAACACCCGGAATATTCTTCATATCTGGATGACCCTGAAGTCTTGCGCCGCTCTTACGGAGAGTATTAAGCTCTGAAACGGGGAAAAATCCGCAGTTAGCAAGGGTTGCATAAAGCGCAGGTGCTGCGTGGCCCTTAGAGAGCACAAAACGGTCTCTGTCTGCCTTTTGGGGATTTTTTGGATCCACATTCATTTCCTTTGTATATAAATAGGTTAAAATATCGGCGCAAGAGAGCGAGCCGCCCGGATGACCGGCTTTTGCACTGTGTACCCCCTCAATAATACCGATACGAACCTTGCAGGCAATCTGCTGCAGTTGCTTTTTTGTTAATGCGTCCATACCATTAAACACCCCTTATTTTAATTTTAAATATTTGTTTGTTAAATAATCTATAAAATCTGCAACCGCACCATCTTTACAGCTACAGGCTATATAGTCACACTCACTTTTTATCTGCTGCGGTGCCTCGGCGGTTGCCGCACTTATATCGGCTGCGAGAAGCATCTCAAGGTCGTTATAATAATCACCTATTGCAAAAAGTGAATTTTCTTTTATGTTGTATATTTTTTTAAGCTTGGTAAGTGCCTGTGCCTTGGAAACACCAAGCGGAAGCTGCTCATAGTAATTACGCTGAACACCTTTGATAATGGCACAGGTATGCACAAACTTGCTATTGCTTTCGCCTTTTGTCAGTTCCACGGTAGCCTGCATACCCTCATCGTCAATCGGCATAAAAATAACCTTATTCCAAGGTGTATCCATAATTTTCTCAACATCCACAAACCTTGCGGATATTTCCTCGTGATTCTCGTGGTCATCGGTTTCGTTATTGCGGTTCACATTGTAGGTTGTTTCACCTATATGAACCTCAATTCCTGTGCTTGGAACATTTTTTATTATATCGCACACAAAATGCTTATCGTTTTCGGGCAGGTATTCACCGCTTAAAACCTTTTGGCTGACCGTATCATAGATAATACAGCCGTTGCTTACTATGCTTGCCGAGATTTTTCCAAGTTTTCTCACTATCGGTAAAATGCCCTCAGGGCCTCTGCCCGATGCCAGGGAAAAATGGCCGCCCTCACTCATAAAGTAATGTATTTTCTCTATGTTACGGGGATTTACTTCACCACCGCTTTCAATGGTGCCGTCCACATCGCAGGCGAGCAAACAGCCATCAAAAATTCCCATTATTTAAAATTCCTTTCAAGAAAACTGCTAAAATATTCAGGAAGTGAGCTTTCAAACTCCATATATTTACCCGTAGTCGGATGGATAAATCCTATCTTTTTAGCGTGAAGACATTGACCTTCAAGCTCCTTTATCACCTTTTTGGGACCATATAAAGGGTCTCCTGCTACAGGATGACCTATGTATGACATATGCACACGAATCTGGTGAGTTCTACCCGTTTCAAGGCGCAGTCGCAAATGGGTAAAGCCGTTTCCTGTACCGAGCACTGTAAAATGCGTGGTGGCAGGTTTAGAGTTTTTATCAGTAACCGCCATTTGCTTACGCTTTATCGGGTGCCTTCCAATGGGGGCGTTAACGGTGCCCGATGTTTCCTTAAAGGTGCCGTAAACGACCGCCTCATACTCCCTTGTAAAGGAATGCTCTTTTATCTGATCACTCAAAAAAAGATGAGCGTTATCATTTTTAGCAACCATTAAAAGGCCGCTGGTGTCCTTATCAATTCTATGCACTATACCCGGTCGCATAACACCGTTTATACCCGAAAGACTGTCCGAGCAATGGTGCAACAGGGCGTTTACAAGAGTACCGTCACTATTGCCTGCTGCAGGATGAACCACCATCCCTTTGGGTTTATTTACTATAAGAAGGTCTTTATCCTCATAAATAATATCAAGCGGGATGTCCTGCGCGGTAACCGCAAGAGGTTCGGGGTCGGGTAGAGTTATCTCGACTTTATCTGCAACTTTAAGCTTGCAATTTTTAAGCCCTTCGATACCGTTTACGGTAACCGAGCCGTTTTCTATGAGCTTTGCGGCATAGGAGCGAGTGATTTGCGCCGCCATTGCCACAGCAACATCAAGACGCGTGCCTGAGGCTTCGCTTGTATAATCAATCCTGCGCATCTGCGCTATGCTCCTTTTTGATAACCGCGTGGCGTTCCTTGCGTTCACGCAAAATATCCACCAGGAGATTAAGCATAAGAAGTCCTGCTCCTATAACTATGGCGCAATCGGCAATATTAAACACAGGGAAATTCGGCATAAAATCCAAATGAAGGAAATCTACAACAACACCGCTTCTGAATACACGGTCTATAAGATTACCAAGGCCGCCCGAAAGAATAAATATAACCGACCAGAAGAACATTTTGTCCTTAATACCGCGGGTAACAAGCATAGCAAGGCATATTATCATAATAATAACTGTAAGGGAAATGAGCAACCAAGTGTGCCCTTCCATCATGCCCCAAGCACCGCCCTTGTTATGCACATATGTGAAATTAAGTATACCCGGAATAAAGGTACGGCTTTGGGCAAGGGCAAATTCCGAAACAATATATGCCTTAGTAAGCTGATCTACCGCTAAAATTGCTACACCGCATATAGCGGCTAATATATACATAATCAAACTTTTCTCCTCCGATACGGGTCTTTTGTCCCGCAAATATTTCGGCAGCCGCAATTATTCGGCCTGTTCCTGTTCTTCGGCTATAACTTCCTCTACAGGCTCTTCAACGGCTTGAGCAGACGCGGCTTCAAACTGTGACTGAATTGCCGCAGCAGCGCGTTTTGCATCCATAGGTACCTCATCGGGAAGCTCATTGAGCGCCATAACCAGCGCCTTGCAGCGGGAAAGCATATCGCTCTTAAATGCAGAGGCTTCTATATGCAGGCGGTCAAACAACGCTTGCTGTTTATCAACGCTTTGTGCCGCAGCGGCAATCATAGCCTCGTGTTTTTTATCACTTTCAGCAACGAGATCGGCAAAATCCTTCTCATGCTGTGCCTTTTTATCAAGGTATTCTCTATCAATATCGTCCATCATCTGCTGACGGTTAATTTTATATTCTTCGAGCTCGCTGTGAGCCTGCGCCATAATTTCATCTGCCTTTATTTTAGCATCGGCAACTATCTGGTCAGCAAGCTTTTGAGCGCTTAAAAGCACCGTTTGGATACTGTCCTTCGAGGAATTTGTATCTGCCAACTGCTTTGTGAGCTCGGAATTTTTTTCCTGCATAATGCGAAGCTGACGGGCAAACTGCTCGTAATCGGATTCAATCTTATCCAAAAGGATATCGACCTCCTCCTTCTTGTATCCCTTCATAGCGTTGGAAAAGGTAATGTTTCTTATTTCTTCTGCATTTAACATAACGGTACTTATTCTCCTTTTATTTAAATGTATTTTTTGTAATGAAGTATTACTCTGCCCTTCTTTGACAGCCCGCTGACATCACCTATAATAAATTTTCCTACACCGCGCAGGGTTATTTTGTCTCCCTCTCCCACGGTTTTTGTAGTCTTTTCACTCACAGTACCGTTCACGCTAACTTTTTTTAGCTCAATAAACTGTACGGCACCTGCTCGCGATATACCGGCGAGCGCGCACACAACACAGTCAAGGCGCAGCGACGATACGGTATCGGAAAAATCGGCAAGTCGGCCGAGGCCCGGTAAGGGCTCGCTAAAGCCCTCTGATAGCTGAACACCCACACCGCCAACCTTTTCAAGGTTGGCACTTACATAGGAGTAAATATCACTGTTTAAAAAAATTACTGCCCTGCCCGCTTCAATCAAAATATCTCCGACACTTTCCCTCGTTATGCCAAGAGACATAAGTGTGCCTAGAAAATCGCGGTGAGAAAGCTTGTCACTTGAACGAAAGGTAACCGTTACGGGGGTTATTGGAAAGGTAGCAAAATCCTCATCGCACCAATCGGGCAATGCGGCAAAAATCTTTCGATCAGATTGTTCATAGCCGCCCGAAAACAAGTGCCTTCTGCCGGCGGCAACAAGGGTTGCCTGCGCGCACTGCTCGGGGGTAAGGAAACCCACAAAATGAGGTGCTCCCGTTTTATCGGTTATGTTTAAGGCATCCTCAATACGGGGGGCAAGTAATGATTCATGCATCAATAATAACTTCTTGAATCGTCGTAATCGTCAAACATAAGCTCGCCCGCTACATCTACATCTCTGGGAACTATTATAAAGGTGCTGTTGGCAACCTTTTTAATGTTGCCCTTATTAGCATAGGCAACACCGCTTAAAAAGTCGATTATACGACGGGAAACGTCACGGTTGGCAGCTTCAAGATTTAAAACCACCGTCTTTTTCACATTGAGATGGTCAGCGATATCGGTAACATCCTCAAAGCGGTCGGGCTTTACGAGAACTACCTGCATCTGCTGATTCTGATTAAAGCTTACGGTTTTTGACTTGCGGTCACTCTGGAACATTCTGGGCGCACCCTCATTTCTTTTCGGTTCGGGTTCGCGGTAGTAAGAGCTAACCTGCTTTTTATCAGCGGTTTCCTCTTCCTCCTCCATTACATCCTCATCAAACTCGTCATCGTCTACATTAACCAAATTCTTAATCTTGTCGAAAATTCCCATTTCTTTTACTCCTTTATATTCTTTTTCCGAACAACGCAGTTCCTATACGTACTAAGTTGGAGCCACACTCTATCGCGGTCTCGAAATCACCCGACATTCCCATAGACAATAACTCCATATTAACATTATCCATTGTTTTGGCCTTAATGTCAATAAACAGTTTTCTTAAATTTGTAAAATAAGTATGAATTTGCGCTTGATTTTCGCAAATGGGCGGTATTGACATAAGTCCACGAACCCTGATGCCCTGTATCTGACCCATTTCCTCTATCTGGTCAAACAATGCCTCGGGGGCAAAGCCTGATTTTGATTGTTCATTTCCGATATTTACCTCAACCAACACATCGGTAACAATTCCTTTTTTTATTGAACACTTTCCAATCTCGGCGGCAAGCTTTAGGGAATGTACAGATTCAATCATCTCTACCCTACCCACAACATCCTTAACCTTATTAGTTTGCAGGTGGCCGATAAAGTGACGGTGAAGTTCGCTTGTTATTTCATCGTTTTTGCTTAAAAACTCCTGCACTCGGTTTTCACCCATATGGGTAATGCCTAGTCGGGCGGCGGCGTTTATAATTTCGGCGGGCACCGTTTTGGTTGCGGCAAGCAGAGTTACCTCGCCCTCTTTCCTGCCGCTTTTAAGTACGGCGTTATCAAAACGCTCTTTAATATATTTATAATTTTCTCGCAGGTCGTCAACCCACAATTTTTCCGTCATAAAGATTTTTTCCTTTCACAACTACCTCATCATAAAGCTTTAAAACACCAGAGGTTTCATTTTCAAGCTCACAGATTATATCCTCACCGTTATTGTAAAGTACATTTACCTTCACAAATTTAAGCTCCATACCGTTTAGTACATAAACTCCTGTTTCCCCATCCACAACGCGCAACGCCTTTTCCTGTATTTTAAGGCCCTTATAGTTGCCGCTTACAATGGTCATAGCACCGTTGCGCATAGATGCAAGGGCACTGCTCATTTCCTGACAGGACATTACAATCACCGCGCGATCACTGCTTTGCGAAATATTTATCTGTTCTACCGTTACCGAAAGCGACGGATTGGTTTTTACATTTGTATTAACCGTTAGCCTGTCACCCTGCTTGTAGGAAAGTGACTGATTAACGCTCACGATGGCGGCTATATACCATTTGTAGTCCGAAACAAGCTTGCCTATAGAGGTGTTTGACACCTCTACTGCACTTATTGTATCAAGCTGTTCGGGGGTAAGTGTATCAAGCTTATCGACCGTAAGCACGGTTTCGTACCCGTCCACAGTGTCAATAAAATATCCTGAGCTTGCCGCTTTTATATAATCCTTAGGTGCTGAAAGCCCCGATTTTAAAGAGTCTCGCTCTGCCTTAAGGTTGTTAAGCTGTACCGAGAAATCCGTTGTGGCATCGGTAACCATCTGACGGCGGTTTAATATCATCATAAGGGCATCGCAGTTGTTCGAAGCCTCTTCATAATTTCCGTATGCGCAGGAAAGGCGCAGAGCATCTAACGAAGATGTCAGTCGGGAGTTAATCAGGTCAAGGTCGGTAGCGGAAACAGCGTTATACCCTTGCAGCTCCTCAATATCGGCAATACGAGCATTAAGCTCATTTATTCTGCCCGCAGTTACCGATTCACTTTCGCCGCTATAGACATTGGCTATTATTCCATCCTTTTCGATTCGCTTGCCACCCTCAACATTAAAGTGCAGCACCCCGTCCTTAGAGTAATTAACTATCTGCTCATCACGGATAATTACGGCATTTATATTTATTCCCTCAATAGTCTGGGAATACTGAGCAGACTGGGTTGTTATTGGTTTGTATACCGAAGCGTAAACCTGATGACCGAAGAAGACTGCCAGCAGTATTAGCGCAAATATTTTAATTGCTTTGTGTGAGCCTGTCATCAAATTTCGCCTCCTTCATTATTTCGAGTGCCGCGCGTGTAATATCGTCCACCCTATCGCACTCTATCCAATTTATTCTCTCATCACGCCTAAACCAGGTAAGCTGTCGCTTAGCGTAACGGCAGGTTTCACTTTTTAAAAGTTGGACCGCTTCAGCAAGTTCAAGCTCGCCTTTAAAATATTTATGAAGCTCCTTGTGCCCGATTGCCTGTGCCCCACCGCCGCAAGAATTTTCAAGGGTGGAGCGTGCTTCTTCAAGCAGGCCGTTTTCAAGCATTATATCTACGCGACGCCTTATTCGGTCATACAAAAGCTCCCTATCCGAAAAGGTAAGCCCTATCATACAAACATTGTAAGGGGACGGCATACTGCGTGACGCCATTTCAATTTCTTCGATAGTTTTACCCGTGAGCTCATAAATCTCAAGTGCCCTTATAACACGGCGGCGGTTGTTTTTATGCAGCCGCATAGCACTTTTTGGGTCAACTGCACGAAGTTTTTCGAGCATATGCTCCTCGCCCATTTGCTCAAGCTCTTTTTGAAGCCTTTCTCTAAGCTTTAAATCGACAGGCTCGGGCAAAAACTGTATATTATCTATAAGCGAGTTTACATAAAGTCCTGTGCCTCCTACCAAAACAGGCAGTTTCCCTCGGCTATAAATCTCGCTTATTGTTTTATGCGCGAGGTTTACATAATCTGCAACAGAGAAGGTATCCACAGGTTTTAGAAACTCCATAAGGTGGTGAGGTGCCCCCTGACGCTCATCAAGGCTTGGAACGGCGGTGGCTATTGGCATTTCGCTATATATCTGCATTGAATCGGCACTTATTACTTCGCCGTCAAACGCTTTGCAAAGTTCAACACCCAGCCGAGTTTTACCCGAAGCGGTTGGTCCTACCACCGCAAGAAGCGGTATTTTATTATCCTTCATCACTGTATTCTTCCGAATTGTTTTTCTATTTCTCTTTCGGTGAGCTTTATAGCTACGGGGCGACCGTGGGGACAGTACATAATATCCCTGTTATTCAGTACACGCGCAGCCAGCCGCTCAAGCTCATACCTGTCATTGGTATTTCCCGCCTTAATTGCCGCCTTGCAGGCAACGGTGTGGAAAATACGGTCAAGTACCTGTAGCGTAGCAGTACCGCTTTGCGACACAGTGGCGGCAAGCTCATTTACAAGCTCAGCAATATCGCATTTCGTGAGCATTGCAGGCACAGCGGATACTATAACGCTCATATTGCCGAAATCCTCTATTTCAAAGCCCGCGGCAGATATCATTTCCATATTGTCGATTATTGCCGAATAGTCGGCACCCGTAAGGGTAACTGCCTGCGGCGCGAGCAGAGGCTGAACCTGAATAACACTACTCTTTTTTAACTGTTCAAAGTTTATGCGCTCATGCGCGGCGTGCTTATCTATAAAGTAAAGCTCACCCTCCATTTCGGCAAGGATATAGGTTTTAAATGCCTCGCCTACATAGCGCACCTGCCTTTGCTCGGAAATTTCTTCCTGATTTTTTTGTACCTCAATATTTGAATCAGGTGCAACAGCCTTTATTTCGGGCTTGTCCTCCTGCACGGGTGCTGCCTCAGATAGGCTTACCTGTTTTTCGATAATAACAGGCGTACTTTGCGGTACAGAAATTTCTTTAACCTGTTGTAAAGGCACATCGTTTACGGTTTGGTTTACCGAGTTCATAAAGTCATTAAACACAAGTTGTTGACCCTTTGAAACGGTTTGCGATTTACTGCTGTATGTTTCATTGTGTAATACGGTCTGCCTGTATTGTGCAGCCGTCATACGGTTAAAGGTGTCATTCGCGCTTTTTATTTGCATATCAGGTCGTGTATCGCCTGCAGTGAGTGCATTTTTTACCGCATAGTACACGGCCGAGAATACGCGCCGCTCATCGGAGAAACGAACCTCGGTTTTGGCGGGATGAACATTTACATCCACGCTGTCAAGGGGTACGGTAACATTAAGCACTGCGGCGGGGAATTTTCCCACCATAACCGTATTTTTATATGCCTGCTCAAGTGCGGCTGTTATTGTTGCACTTTTAATATATCTTCCGTTTAAGAAAAAGTACTGACCGTTTCTACTGCTTTTGCAGCTTACGGGGCGGCAGGTAAGACCCTGCACCATTACCCTATCGGTCTCACCGTTAACAGGTATAAGTGACGAGCTAAACTCCCTGCCCAGAACACTGTATACGGCACTTTCAAGTTTTTTATCTCCCGAAGTATTAAGGGTCAGCTTTCCGTCACGAATAAGCTTAAAGGATACCTCAGGATGGGACAACGCCATTCGCTCCATAATCGCAGCAACGGTGTTTGCCTCGGTTACATCCTTTTTAAGGAACTTCATTCTGGCAGGTGTATTATAAAAAATATCACGCACGATAATTGTTGTCCCTGTAGGGCAACCCGCTTCTTCAAAGCAGGTCTCTTGACCGCCCTCAATACAGTAGCGTGTACCCGTCACGGCACCCTTTGTTGCAGTAAGAAGCTCCACACGGGCAACCGAGCTAATAGCGGCAAGTGCCTCACCGCGAAAGCCCAAGGTGGAAATTGAATCAAGGTCGGTGGCTATTCTTATTTTACTTGTTGCGTGGCGTTTAAAAGCAACGGGAACATCCCGAGCATCTATTCCGCTTCCGTTATCTGTAACACGCAGATAGGTTATGCCGCCCTGCTTTATTTCAACGGTAACTGCAGTCGCGCCCGCATCAACAGAATTTTCAACAAGTTCCTTTACCACAGATGCAGGTCGTTCAACAACCTCGCCTGCGGCGATAAGCTCTGCTACATTCTTTTCAAGCAGTTGAATCCTCGGCATATTCTTCCCTACCTTTCGTTTATTTTTAGTTATTTATTTGGTTTGCCTTTGTGTGAAGTTCAAACAGGGTACTCATAGCCTCAATGGGAGTTAATGTATTCACATCAATGCTTTTAAGCTTTTCGATAAGCTCGCTGCCCGAGGGTGACATATCAAATGCCATTTGTGCCGACTGTTGCACTTTTTCGCCTCTTACAACGGTGACGCCGTTTTCCTCGGTGTCCTTAAGAATTTCCTTTGCCCTGTTTATAATACTATCGGGCACACCCGCAAGACGCGCAACGGCAATACCGTAGCTCTGGTCGGCACCGCCTGCGACTATACGCCGCAGGAAGATAATATCATCACCCTTACGTTTAACGGCGATATTAAAGTTTTTAATACCCTTCATTTCGTTTTCCATCTGAGTAAGCTCGTGGTAATGCGTGGCAAACAGTGTTTTTGCACCGAGCCTTCGCTTATCGGCGGCAAACTCCAAAACGGCACGGGCTATCGACATACCGTCAAAGGTGGAGGTTCCTCTGCCTATTTCGTCAAGAACAAGCAGACTGCGACGGGTAGCATTTTTAACTATGCTTGCAACCTCACTCATCTCAACCATAAAGGTG
Source organism: Acutalibacteraceae bacterium (assembly GCA_045649505.1). GTDB lineage: Bacteria > Bacillota > Clostridia > Oscillospirales > Acutalibacteraceae > SIG587. The sequence goes on along the minus strand of JAZRQA010000034.1, from coordinate 14,948 downwards.
GATTGACCCATTGAAAGGTCATCTGAAGCGCCTACCCTTGTAAATATTGCATCGCAAATGCCGATATTTGCATTTGCTGCGGGAACAAATGAGCCTATCTGTGCCATAAGTGTTATAAGTGCCACCTGACGCATATAGGTGGATTTACCCGCCATATTGGGACCAGTGATTATAGCACATCGGTTATCGTTTAAATCAAGCAGTGTATCATTGGTGACAAAGGGGGTATTGCTTAACTGCTCTACCACGGGATGTCTGCCTTCCTGAATACTGATTATACCTTCCGTGTTAAGACGGGGGCGGGTATAGTTATTCTTTACGGCAACACCTGCAAGACAAACAAGGCAGTCAAGCCTTGCAATAGCAGCGGCGGTTACCTGAAAGCGGTCAAGCTCATTCGCCGTCGCCTTGCGAACACGTTCATATTCCTCAAACTCAAGCTGAGCGTCACGCTCCTTAGCCCCTAAAATTCTAGCTTCAAGGTCCTTAAGCTCATCAGTGATATAGCGTTCGCCGTTTGTAAGAGTTTGTTTTCTTATGTAGTCCTCAGGTACGCGGTCAAGGAAGGAATTTGATACCTCGATATAATATCCGAAAACCCTGTTGTAGCGCACTTTTAGAGTTTTTATTCCTGTGCGCTCCTTTTCTCTTGCCTCGATAGCGGCTATAGTGCCTGTGCCGCCGTTCATATCGGCGCGAACCTCGTCAATTTCAGCATTATAGCCATTAAGAATTATTTTACCCTCGCGCACGGTATTCGGTGCCTCAGGGTCAATAGCGGCATTTATAAGAGAGCTTATATCCTCAAGGGTATCTATTTCATCGTATATGGCTTTAAGCATACCCGAACGCACATTACCAAGCCCCTGTTTTATGAGAGCAAAGCGGTTAATGGTCGAGGCAAGGTCGATAAGATCCCGCGGAAGAGCGGTACCGTAAACCACCTTTGCCATAAGACGTTCGACATCCCTTGCGCCGCTCAAATATTCGGTAAGCTCACCGCGCATAACAGTATCGGAATAAATCTCCTCCACAGCGTTAAGACGATTGTTAATCTCGGTAATGCTCATAAGAGGCTTTTCAAGCCAGCCTCTAAGCAGACGCTTGCCCATAGCGGTTTTGGTTTTATCTATTACCCACAGCAGTGAGCCTTTTTTAGCCTTCTGGCGTATAGTTTCGGTAAGCTCAAGATTGCGCATTGCGGTCATATCAAGACGCAGATACTGCTCAAGGGTGTAAAAGCGAATACTTGTTTTAACTATGTTTCCTGTTATGCCCATTTCGGCAAGGTAGCTTACCGCACCGCCAAAAGCACACACCGCAGCACCCTCAGGGTCGGCGGGAAGAAAGGAAAGGTCGGTAGTTTTAAAGTAGCTACGAAGCCTGTCCGCAGCGGTAAGAGGCGCAAAAATGCTTGCAGGTCTATTGGTTGTAGTACCCTCAAACCGCTCCTTTATAAAGCTCATAAATGTGAGCATTTTCGAGGTGTCCTCGGTTAAAATTATCTCGCTTGGGGAAAAACGCGAAATCTCATCAATAAGGCGAATTTCAACTTCGTCACCTGAGATTTCCGTCATACGCACCTCACCTGTAGAAGCATCCACAAAGCAAAGACCTATGCCTCCCGCAGTTACACACACACTGGCAAGAAAGTTATTTTTGCCCTCATCAAGCATAGTGTTCTCAATAACGGTGCCCGGAGTTATTACCCTTACAACATCGCGTTTGACTATGCCCTTGGCTTGAGCAGGATTCTCGGTCTGCTCACATATAGCAACCTTATAGCCACGCTCTACAAGACGGGCAATATAGCTTTCACAGCTATGGTAGGGAACGCCGCACATGGGAGCACGCTCCTCAACGCCACAGTCCCTTCCCGTAAGCACAAGGTCAAGCTCCTCGCTTGCAACCTTAGCATCCTCAAAGAACATTTCATAAAAATCGCCAAGACGGAAAAATAAAATCGTATCCTCGTGACGGCTTTTAATTTCCATATACTGCTGCATCATAGGTGACAGCCCAGCCATATCGGCACCCCCTTTTTTATTTATTGTCTTTTTCTTTTAGTGGCAACCGCCGCAGGTAGAGCAACTGCCTGTGCAATGGCTCTGGACCTCAACAGTTTCTGGGTCTGCACCCTCTACACACTGCATAATAATGCTGTTTATATCGTTAAGCATAGCGTCGAGCACGGTCTTAGCCTCGTTATACTTTTGCATAGACTCGCTGCCCATAATCTCACCGTAAACGGCGCGCAGCTGCTCGTTTAACTCCTGAACCTTAGACTCGTCCTTCTCATCGGCTGAAAGAGCCTTGTCAAGATTCATTCTTATAACATTGAAATCACCTATTTTTGCCTGAAGCGCCTCATCGGTATCATTAGCAATTTTTGCGCCGGCGTAGTGAATAAAACGCGGGTCCTGCTGAATGGCGGCGCCCAATTTTCTTGCTGCTTCAATAATGTCCATTTTAATTTCTCCTTTTGAAATTTATTTTATTACGGTGCCTTCCAGCACATTTGTTATTTGTTCGATTTTAACATCAAGGAATTTTCCTATATTTTCTTTTCGAGCCTTAAACTCCACAACGGCAATACCGTTTGTATGACCGCTCAGATATCCTTCTTTTCTACCCTTGTCCTCACAAAGCACACGAACGGTTTTTCCAACCAAATCGGCATTAACCTTTTTTTGTATTTGCTCTTGAACCTTTAAAAGCTGCGTAAACCATTTGCCCTTTTCTTCGCGGGAAACGGGGTCGGGCAATGTTTCGGCAACGGTACCATTGCGGGGCGAATAGATAAAGGTGAAAAGGGATGAAAACTCTACTTCTTTTATTAGGGAAAGGGTTTGCTTAAAGTCCTCATAGGTTTCACCGGGGAAGCCAACAATAATATCGCTTGTAAAAGCGATATCGGGCATAAGCTCCCTTGCCCGTTTTATGAGGGATAGGTATTTTTCCCTTGTGTAACGGCGGTTCATTCTTTCAAGAATAGTATTACTGCCGCTCTGGAAAGGAAGGTGAATATGACGGCAGACCTTTTCGCAATCACTCATTGCAAGGAGCAGTTCCTCGGTGCAATCCTTGGGGTGCGAGGTCATAAACCTTATACGGAAATCACCCTCAATATCATTTATCATACGGATAAGTTTTGCAAAATTTACGCCGTGGGCTTCACCCTTGCCGTAGGAGTTAACATTCTGACCGAGAAGGGTAATATCCTTGTACCCTTCCTTAACCATTTGTCTTGCCTCAGCCAAAACCGCCTGCGGGTCACGGGAGCGTTCTCTACCACGAACATAGGGCACGATACAGTAGGTGCAAAAATTGTTACAGCCGTACATTACGGGGAGCCAGCCCTTAATACCGCGGTCACGGTCAATAGGTAACCCCTCCACGATATCGGGAAAATCGGTTGAGGTTTCAAAAACCCTGCCACCGCCGTTTAGCCGCCTATAAAGGAATTCAGGCAGACGGTGAATAACGTGGGTGCCAAAGACAATATCAACATACGGGTAACTTGATTTAAGCCTTTCCCCCACCCTATCCTGCTGTGCCATACATCCGCACACCGCAACAATCAGGTTGTTGTTTTTACGCTTATAATTTTTTGTGGCTCCGACATTTCCCCACACCCTGTCCTGTGCATGTTCACGCACGGCACAGGTGTTAAAGAGAATGAAATCCGCATCATCTATTTGCTCGGTAACAGTATACCCCATTTTAACGAGCATGCCGCGGATTTTTTCACAGTCGCTAACATTTTGCTGACAGCCGTAGGTTACTATATGGGCTTTAGGCGGTGCACTGTAAATCTGCTCACACAAAGCCTTTACCCTTTCCATATAGCCAAACTGCTCGGCAAGTATATCGTTTTTATTTTCAGGCACTTATAATTTCTCCTCGAAAATATATATAATATATAATAATATATTATTATAACAAAGAAACACCGTTTTTGCAATAGCAATAACGGTGTTTTTATTCAGTATTTTTCAAGAAAACTATGGAGCGGTTGTCCGTCCCGTTCACGCCATCCTACAATGCCGCCTGTATTGACATTATGAATGCTCATAAACAGATTATCGTCCGCCTTTGGATTGGTAAGGCGAAGCTTCTTTATAAGCTCCTTTATCTCCCTTCGCTTTGAAAGGTTTTCAAACTCCTGTGCCTCTTCGGTGAAACGGCAGGCACAGTTTAAGAACTTAAGCTCGTTAGAGGTTGCCCATTTAATTATATCCCGTTCCTTGACCTTATAAAGGGGACGGATAAGCTCAAGTCCCTCAAAATTTTCGCTTTTAAGTTTTGGGAGCATTGTTTTGGTTTCGCCCGACCAAAGCATACTAAGAAGCACTGTTTCAATAACATCATCAAAATGGTGGCCGAGGGCGATTTTATTACAGCCAAGCTCTTTTGCCTTGTTATAAAGCCAACCTCGGCGCATACGCGCGCAAAGATAACAGGGCGAGCCCCCCGCATTGTTCGCCACTTCAAAAATATCGCTTTCATAAATTTCAAGAGGGATATCCATTTTCTTGGCGTTTTCCTCAATAAGAGCGCGGTTATCGGCACGGTAACCGGGGTCCATTGTAACAAAGCGCAGCGTAAATTTTACCTCACTATGGGCGCAAAGCTGCTGCATACATTTAGCAAGGAGCATTGAATCCTTACCGCCCGAAATACAAACGGCAATTTTATCACCCTCGCTTATCAGCTCATACTCCTTTACGGCACCGATAAAGGGATTCCAGATAGCCTTGCGGTATTTCTTTATTATTGAACGCTGAATTTCTATATGCTTTGGTAATATTTTTTCTGCCATATTTTTCTCCAAAATAAAAAATCACTGCACCTATAATTATAGATGCAGTGATAAATTTTTTCAAGTATTTTATGCGGCGGCTTTCTTGCCCATAAGTTTAATAACAAAGAGCACGCCAACGGTGAGAACTGCACCGATGGCAAGGCTTATCCAAGTATTTGCAATGAAGGGTGCTGCAAGGAAGCAAACGAAGGATATTGCCGCAACGGTAATAGCGTAGGGCATCTGTGTTGAAACGTGGTTAATGTGGTTGCACTGTGCGCCTGCGCTGGACATAATGGTAGTATCGGAGATGGGTGAGCAGTGGTCACCGCAAACTGCACCTGCAAGGCAGGCAGACATACCGATTGTACCAACAAGGCTGCCTGCGGGGAAGATGCTAAGCACAATGGGGATAAGGATACCGAAGGTGCCCCAAGAAGTACCTGTAGCAAAAGCGATAAAGCAGGCAACGATGAATATAATTGCAGGTAAGAAGTTATTAAGGGTGCTTGCATTGGCAAGAGCTGCCTCAACAAAGGAATCAGAATCAAGAAGACCTGTCATATTCTTAAGCGCAGTAGCCATTGTAAGAATTAAAATAGCGGGAACCATTGCAATAAAGCCCTTGGGAATGCACTCCATTGCTTCCTTAACGGTGATAAGGCGACGCGCAACAAAGTATATCATAATGATAATAAGGGCAATAAGACCGCCCCAGGGAAGACCGACGGTTGCATCGGTGTTTGCGAAGGCATCAATAAAGTTGAGTGAGGGGTCATAGTTGGCGGAAGCAAATACCCACTCCTCGCCCATACAGCGGCCTACATAGAACAGGGATAACACGCAAACTGCAATAAGAACAACAATGGGGATAATAAGGTCAAAAACCTTACCCTTTTTAGAGCAATCAAGTTCGTCAGAATCCTGTGCAATATGTTCGCCTGTTGTGAACAGGTCGCCGTTTGCGGCATTGATTTCGTGAAGCTTCATAGGACCGAAATCTGCCTTCATAAGTGTAAGGGCAATAATAAACACGAAGGTAAGTAAAGAATAGAAGTTATAAGGAATTGCCTTAATAAACATAGCAATACCCTCACCGTCGGGTGCGTAGGAAGCAACTGCGGCTGCCCAAGAAGAGATAGGTGCTATCATACAGATAGGAGCGGCTGTAGCATCAATAAGGTATGAAAGCTTTGCACGGGAGATGTTTGCCTTATCGGTAACGGGGCGCATAACGGCACCAACGGTAAGGCAGTTAAAATAGTCATCGATAAATATAAGTACGCCGAAAACAAAGGTAGCAAGAGCGGCGCCAACCTTACCCTTAACATGCTTCGCTGCCCAGTTACCAAAGGCACGCGAGCCGCCTGCCTTATTAAGCAGAGCAACTATGATACCGAGGAGTACCAGGAAAACGAAGATACCTGCGGTACCCGAAACGGAATCGATAATACCTGTGGTTACAACCGAGTCAACGGTATGAAGGGGGTTGAAGTTTGTAGCAAGAAGGCCGCCTACTAAAATACCGATAAAGAGGGATGAATAAACCTCCTTGGTAATAAGGGCGAGACCGATTGCTACAACGGGCGGGAATAGTGACCAAAGGGTTCCTACAGGGCTGGTTATAGGGCTTGTAATCGCGCAAACTACGCCAAAACCAACAACAACGGCCACTATTAAAAGCTTGGGAATAATTTTTTTAGCTTGCATTGTTTTTCTCTCCTTTTAAAAATAAATAACCGCAACTGCAAACAAAGAGCAATTACGGAATTTCTTAAAAAATTTATTTTCCGATAGCGCTCCACATTTGTGACAGTGTGCAATATATTTTACTGCACCCCAGCACCGAAAGAAGTTCAGCCACTTCAAAACGGTACTTCGGCACCCTCTCCTTTCCCCTGCGGACAGTACTGAAAACCCACAGGCTACTGATATCGGGCGCACCTCTATCAAGGTTATTTTTTAATACATTATCACATTAAAGCGATAATGTCAAGAAAATGTTGAAAAAAGCAGAAAAATCCTGCAGAAAAATCTGCAGGACTTAAGTTAGTTTATTTTACCGTAGAGAGGAGCATTTGCTGCATCCTTCTTCGGCTCTCTTGCTATGTCAGCTTCCTTTTTCTTAGGAGCGTTGCCACCTACAGGGCTGATAACAACACGGCGTGATGCGCCTTCGCCCACAGAGCCCGATGTAACACCCTCTATCTCCTGAACAGCGGTATGGATAATACGACGCTCGTAAGGATTCATAGGCTCTAAGGAACGGCTTCTTGAGGTTGAAATAACCTGAGCGCAAACGCGCCTTGCAAGGGCAGTAAGAGTCTGCTCCCTTTTCTCACGGTAGTTGCCGATATTAAGAGAAACCTTATAATATCCGCCGCCGTTATTTGCGGCAAGAGAGGTTAAATACTGAAGAGAATCAAGGGTTTCTCCCCTTCTTCCGATAACAACACCCAGTCCGTTGCCCGAAAGAATAATCATTGCGCCGTTTTCCCTCTGGGCAACCTTTATTTCAACATCCTTGCAACCAAGTTTTTCCATTATTGTTCCAATATAGGCACAGGCTTTGCCTGCAGGAGAATCCTTTTCAATTTCGCTTGCAGGAACGGCATCCTTATGCTCGGCAGAAACCTCTGTCTTCTTTTCCTGCTTCTCTGCCTTCTTGGGGGCCTTTTCTGCTTTTTTAGCCTTAGCAGTTTTTTCTTTTTTCTTCTTTTCAGGTTTAGGGTCGGGCAGTTCAATAAAGGCGCGAACCTTAGCGGCTTTACCGCCAAAGATGCCTAAAACCTTGGATTTAGGCATATCGACAATTTCAAACTGTACATCGTCATCAGGTCGGGCGTTAAGGGTAGCAAGGGCGTTTTCCTTTGCCTCCTCAATACCGGCACCTTGACCGAATGCTTCCTTAATCAAGATATTTTCCTCGCTTTCAAAAACCGATAAACGATTTTTATTCTTATATATCCTTGCTTTCGGCTTCTCGTTTTAAAGCCTCAAGCTCGGACTGATGGGTTTTAATAATAGCCTTTGCATTTTCCTTAGCAATAAGGCGATGGGGACCGTAAAGGGTTTGAATTATAGGTTGAATAAGTCCGCCTATAAGACCTGAACAAGCCCAGTAAAAGCCCACTCCGCCCGGAACAGTGAAACCGATAAACAGGGAAATAAGGGGCATTGTAAGCATCATGCCCGCCATACTGGGGGCATCGGGGTTGATTTTCTTCTGCATACGCATTGAGATAATGCTTGAAAGCATTGCCGTTGCAAATGCAAGAATCGGAATAAGCCAAATGCGCTCAAAATCACCAAAAATGTTCATTGAGAACTTGGGTGTCTCGGTAAGGTCAATACCGAAAAGGCTAAAGTTTATGCTACCGAGCTTTTCAGATATTTCGGGGCTTTTAATAGTTCTGCTCTGAACTGCCTCAATAAGGGAAAGCTGAGAAACTGTAGCTGCTTTTACATTAGTGTTAATTTTAACATAAGCCTCGGTAGCGGCAGTTATAGCCTCATTTGATACACTCATAAGATAGGTAAGAGGTTTAGTAATGAGGTAATAAATACTCATCATAATAGGCAGACGGATAAGCATAGGCAGACATCCGCCCGACATGGAAACGCCCTCTTCCTGATAGAGCTTTTGCATTTCGGTGGAATATTTTGTACGGTCATCCCCGTACTTCTTCTTCAACTCGTCCAGCTTAGGCTTTAGACGCATCTGCTGAACGGAGGATTTTTGACTTTTTATGCTTAGAGGAATCATAACGATGTTCATAAGCAACGTAAATATAAAAACCGCCGCGGCGAAATTTCCACCGAACAGGGCAGATATATTTCTGAGCAACCAACCCAAAGGAATATTTATAATGTTAAATAACGCTTGCATTTATTTCAAACCGTCCGTTCTTTTTCTTTTTTCGGGCACGGGATCATAACCGCCCTTACAAAGGGGATTACAACGCAGTATCCTGTAAATGCTTAGCAGTGCGCCTTTAAGCGCACCGTGCACCTGAATAGCCTCGATAGCGTAGGCCGAGCAGGTGGGAGTAAAACGGCAACAAGATATTTTTCGGGGTGAAATGTTCTTTTGATAAAAACGAATAAGACCGATTAGTAATTTACTCATAAATTCCGTTTTGTTTTAAGATTTTTTGCAGGGCTTCAAATACCTGCGTACTTTTTTTTGAAAGTATGCGATGTCTTGCCACAAGTACAAAATCGAAGTTTCCGCTTATATGCGGTAAGCACTGCACAAACGCTGCAGTAAGCACTCTTTTGGCACGGTTACGCTGTACTGCGCAACCCAGTTTTTTACCGGCGCTGATTCCAAGCCTTACTCCGGTACCGCCCGTTTTTACAATGTAAACAACAAATTCAGGAGTAACCGTTGCCTTGCCCCTTGTAAAGGCGCGGCGAAACTCCCAATTCTCTTTAAGCTTTGTTACGGCGGACATAATTTCTCCTTTTTGGCTTTTCTTTCAAAAACAAGAAAAGGCCAAAGCTGGCCTTTTAATAGGTAAGATGCTTTCTACCCTTGGCTCTGCGACGTGCAAGCACCTTGCGGCCGTTTCTGTCTGACATTCTTTTTAAAAAGCCATGCTCCTTTTTACGGTGCAGCTTCTTAGGCTGGTAAGTTCTTTTCATTTTGCTAAACCTCCCTCTTTAGAGTTCTTTATAGATGTTAAAAGACAAAATGCCTTTATACATAACCTATCATTATGAGATTATACATCAAGTTACCCTTAAATGTCAACTAAAATTTTTTAATGGTCGGTAAAAACTTGACATATCCACATAATTCCTTTATAATTTAATAAACTATCTTTACAGGAGGGTTTTTATGGCATATGAATTACAGGTTCATGACCTTGATTTTAACGATTTTATCAAAGCACTTGACACCTGCAAGGGCGATGTGTTTTTAGAGACTGAAGACGGTGACATCTTAAATCTTAAATCCAAACTTTGCCAGATAATGGGCATTGCAACCATTTTGAACGGCGCAAGGGTTTCGCAGGCAACCATTCGTTGCACCAACCCTGAGGATGAGAGCAAGCTTTTCCGCTTTAACCTCTATCACGATATGCCCGAAAAAGATTAGGAGGGTTTTAAATTGGCTGAACAGTTTCTTACCTACAAGGGCAAGCCCCTTGTAAGAAAGGGTAACACCGTTTACTACGGTGATATGTCCGAAAAATATATAGTTCGTTTTGAAATTCTTTCAAAGGCTACCCAAGGCGAGCTTGAGCTAAGCGATAGGATAAAGATTGAGCTGATGCTCAGCGATACCTCGCTTGACGAGAAAAAGCGCATTGTTAAGACCAGCGAAAAGCACGGCTTCTTTGAGGCTATGGATGTTGGAAGCGTATGGCTTGAGCGAGCTCTCAAGGCATAAAAAGACAAAAATTAAACTTCCCGAAGAAAAATCTTCGGGAAGTTTTTTCTATCAATAACCGCCTATATACGGACCGGGGTCAACATAGTTTCCGTTTACCCTTATTTCAAAATGAAGGTGAGGACCTGAGGAACGGCCTGTATTACCAACCTTGGCAATTACCTCGCCCGTTGTAACCCTTTGTCCTGCGCGAACAAGCAGCTTGCTGCAGTGGGCATAGACTGTTTTGATACCGTTTCCATGGTCTATAACAACCTTATAGCCATATCCGCCGTTATCACCTGTTGATGCCTCAACTACAACACCGCCAAGCGATGCACAGATAGGAGTTCCTTGTGTAGCGGCAATATCAAATCCCTTATGACCGCGGTTATCACCCATTTTTGAGGTAATTGTATAATCACAGCCTCTTCCAAGGGGCCAACTGAATTTAGCACCGCCCAGGTCAAGGGGCTTAGTACCAACTACAACAACCTCGTTAGACGATTTTCTTACAATCTCGCTGGAAAGGCGGATACGAACCTGCTCAACGCCGTTGATATAGGTCACGCTGTCGGTATACTTTGTAATGCCTGCAACGCCGTACTTGGTAGTTTTATAATAGCCGGCAGTTTTACTGCTATCCTTTATAACAGTAGTGGAATATGAGGTTCTGTAGGAGGAGGACTCGGTAACTACGGTTTGCACCTTAAGGGTATCTATAACCTTTTTAGCCTCTTCAAGACTACACACCTTAGATGCAGGATAATATGCCTTCTCAGTAGTTATTTCATCAACAAAGACCGATTTTGCCTGTGCACCGATGCCGTCAAAACGGTGAAGTGCGTTCTGAATATACTCATCAAGTGAAGTGTCACCCGAAACACAGGTAACATATTTACCGTTAACGCGAAGTACTGTAGCAGTAACGATTTCATCGGTATGCTCAACAATAGTTTCGGCAATGCTGTTAACGTCGCTTACCTGAGAGCTCATAACAAGGGTTCTTGAAAATTCAGGCTCATCAATCAGTTCATCGACATTATCGGTAGCGCTCGCCTGCAGAATCATATCCTTAGCGGCATTAAAATCATTGATATCCTTGACGCGGATTATTGTTCCATCACCAAATGAAAGGTCATACGCAAAGGTGAGGTCGCACATATTCATACTTAAAATTATAGCAAAACAGCTCACAAACAAAAATATTGCGGGAACAATTTTTCTCATATGCTTTTTTGCGAAACTGCAACAGCCTTTAACTGTATCAAGTATGCGCTGCATAAAAGCAACATCCTCCTAAAAAGTAACATTTTTGTAATAAAACACTGTTTCTATTATAACAAAAAGTTACAAAATTGCAACCTTTTGATAAGAAAATTTCATTTTTTCAGCGAGTTGCACAATAAAAACAGGCTATATATGCAACATTTGCACATTATAGCCTGTTTTTTGATTAAAACATTGAAATTTGATTTGTATCGGGTAGATCACCTAAAGCACCAAGCTCACAAAGGGCCGCCATAACGGTCTTTGAAACGCCCGCTTCGACCTGAAGCTCCTCTTTTGAGATGAAATCACCCTTTTGGGCTGCCTCGTAAATTTGCCATGCCGCTTTTTCGCCCACACCCGCCATTGACCCGAAGGGTAAGCGGATTTTCCCGTCCTCGGGAATATAATTCACGGCATGAGATTTTTTAAGGTCAATTGGCAAAATTTCAATTCCCCTTGCCATAATCTCATTGAACACCTGTAAAATTTCACAGACATCCTGTTCCTTTTTGGAAGCCTCTTTTCCCTTTTCTCTTATCGCAGCAATTTCATTAACCACAGCCGATTTACCCTTTAAGATGGTAGAAATATCAACATCTTCGGGTCGTGCAGTAAAATAAGCGCAATAAAATTCAAGGGGCTTATAAATTTTATACCAACCAAGCTTAATGGCTGAAATAACATAGGCTGCGGCGTGAGCCTTAGGGAACATATACTTTATTTTGCCGCAACTGTCGGCATACCACTTAGGAACGCCCAAATCAAGCATATCCTGAACCATTTGCGCCCAATCTTCCTTGGAAACCTTACCCGAAGCCACCATTCCTTTACGAACTGTTTCGGTAATTTTGAAGGCGCGCGACGCATCCATTCCCATATGTATCAGATATACCATAATATTATCACGGGTTCCGATAACCTCGGAAATGGTACAGGTGCCGTTATCAATTAAATCCTTTGCGTTACCCAGATAAACATCGGTACCGTGGGAAAGGCCCGATATCTGTAAAAGGTCGGCGAAGTTTTTAGGTTTACAGTCGACAAGCATTCCGCGAACGAAGGATGTTCCGAATTCAGGCAGACACAGCGTTCCCGTTTTGGAATCGATTTCTTCGGGGGTTACCCCCAAAGCCTCGGTAGAGGTAAACAGGCTGTAAACCTTGGGGTCACTCATTGAAATGTCGTTAACATTGATACCAGTAAAATCTTCAAGATATTTATAAATTGTGGGAACATCGTGACCCAGCTCATCGAGCTTTAATATGGTATCGTGAATGGAATGGAAATCAAAGTGGGTGGTGATAATATCGGAATTAACATCATCGGCAGGGTGCTGAACCGGACAAAAATCGTAAATTGTTTTATCATTTGGTACAACAATCATACCTGCAGGATGCTGACCCGTTGTACTCTTTACGCCTGCCTTTTTCACCTTACCTGCAAGGCGGTTTATTTCGGCATTGTTACGGGCTATCTGATTATATTTCGGGTCAATTTGCTGCATATATTCAATAAACTTCTTTGTGTAACCGAAGGCGGTTTGCTCAGCAATGGTAGAAATTGTACCTGCGCGGTAAACGTTTTCGGCACCAAAAAGGGTTTTGGTATATTCCTGAACCCTGTTTTGTACCTCTCCCGAGAAGTTAAGGTCAATATCAGGAACCTTATCTCCCTTGAAGCCCAAGAAGGTTTCAAAGGGGATATCGTGACCGTTACGGTCAAGACCAGTGCCGCAGTGTGGACAATTCTTTTCGGGAAGATCAAAGCCCGAACCCACACTACCGTCGGTAATAAATTCACTGAACTGACAGTTTTTGCACACATAGTGAGGAGCCAATGGGTTAACCTCGGAAATCCCCGCCATGGTAGCGACAAAGGATGAACCAACGGAGCCACGCGAGCCAACAAGATAGCCGTTTTCTTCACTGTAAGCAACCAGCTTCTGTGCCGATATATACATTATCGAGAAGCCGTTATTTATGATAGAATCAAGCTCCTTATTAAGACGCTCTTTAACAATTTCGGGCACGGGGTCACCGTAAATCCTATGAGCATTTTCCCAGCAAATACGCCTTAGTTCTTCATCGGAGCCCTCGATAATAGGGGGATAGTTACCCTTAGGCACAGGAATAACATCATCACTTATCATATCGGCAATTTTATTAGGATTTTCAATAACAAATTCCTTAGCCCTTTCACCGAAGTAGGCGAAGTCATCAAGCATTTCTTTTGTTGTTTTAAAATAAAGAGGTGCCTGATATTCAACATCGGTAAAGCCCTTACCAACCATAACAATCTGACGTAAAATGCCATCCTCTTTTTTAAGAAAATGCACATCACCGGTTGCTACAACTCGTTTACCCAGCCTGTCCGCAATTTCAACAACCTTGCGGTTAAAGTCTTTAACCACCTCAATGCTTGTTACGTGGCGGAATTTATTGGGGGTAACAACACCCTTTTTATCAACTTTATCAGGCTTTGCGCTGTCCCTGACCATAAATTCATTGTTGCCAAGGGGCTGAATTTCCAGAAAATCGTAATAACCTGCAATTTCATTCAGCTCATCATCGCTTTTACCGTCAATAATAGCCTTATAAAGCTCACCCTGTTCACAGGCGGAGCCAAGTATCAGTCCCTCACGCAAGGTATCAAGCTTGGAGCGCATAACAATGGGGCGGCCCGGTGCGCCGTGATAGTGATTTAAGTTAGCATCGGAAACAAGCTCGTAAAGGTTTTTAAGTCCCACCAAATTTTTAACAAGAATAATCTGATGGTTACTTAAGCGGCCGATTTCCTTGTTTGTAAGACCTTCAAGACTGTGACGGGTATCGTCAATAAAATAACTTTCAACGCCGTAAATAACCTTAAATTCTCCTCCGCCCTTGCGGATATCAGAAACAGCCTTCGCCATATCGGGATATGCTTGAACAACACCGTGGTCGGTGATTGCTATTGCTTTGTGTCCCCATTTATATGCCTGCTTTATAACATCCCCTGCAGGCATAACACCGTCATGAGCCGACATATTGGTATGACAATGAAGCTCTACGCGCTTTTGGCCCTCATAATCGTCCTTTTCCTCATATTTAGTGAGTGTTGCAAGAGCCTTAACCTCAAGAACATAATCGTTATTCCAACGGTCATAGGAATAATCACCGTTAACAACAACGGCGGCACCGTCCTTAAGAGGTGCAAGGGATGCGGCAAATTTTTTGGCGTCCTCATCCATATTCTTGCTGTAACGCTGATCAAAAAACTTCTTTACGGTTGCGCTAAAGGAATTGGTATTATCCGAGAAGAAGAACTTGGCAATAACCATTTTGCCGCCTTTTTTTGTATCTCGCACACTTATATCGGTGCCGAATACCTCACCCCAGGCGCAAACATAAACGCTTTCATCCTCACCAACAGGGGCAACAACGCTTGAGAGAGGTTTAACAGCGGTATCAATTTTTCTGCCAAAGAAAAGTTGTGCGCTCTCAAGGTATACGGGCA
>JAZRQA010000033.1:0-14729 GCA_045649505.1 Acutalibacteraceae bacterium | reverse complement strand
TAAGCCGGACAGAAACCATATTCAAAATTTCTGTGAGCTTTTAAATAAGAAAGGTTTAAATTCAACAATACGTCGAACCCTTGGTGCAGATATTGAGGCATCCTGTGGTCAGTTACGGCGAAAATCTCTTGATAAGGGGTGTGATAACCTATGAGAATTTTTTGTGAGACCGATACCGGTAAGTCACGAACTGTTAATCAAGATGCATATATGGCGCGTCTGCTTGATGACGGTACGGCTTTTGCGGTTGTTTGTGACGGTATGGGTGGTGCAAAAGCGGGGAATGTTGCAAGTACAACTGCGGCAAATACCGTTTATGATTATGTTATGCGTTCCTGGCAATCAGGAATGACCGATTCACAAATTAAAAATCTTCTTTGCTCAGCGGTTATGTCAGCTAATGTGGAAATTTATGATTCTTCACTTACCGATGAACAGCTCAAGGGAATGGGAACAACCGTTGTTGCCGTTATTATGAGTGAAAACATAGCCCATATAGTTCATGTTGGTGACAGTCGCGCTTATCTTATTAGTGGCAATAATATTTCTCAGATAACAACAGATCATTCTATGGTTCAAAAAATGGTTGAAACAGGTCAGCTTACAGCAGATGAAGCTCGATTGCATCCTAAAAAGAATGTAATCACTCGCGCGCTGGGTGTAGGCGAAAATGTAAATGTTGATTATAATGAAGTTTCTTGCTTAAACGATGATATGATTCTTGTTTGCACAGACGGTCTTTCAAATATGGTTGAAAGTGATAAGATGTTAAGCATAATTAGCCAAAACAACATTGAAAACTGTGCTACCGCCTTGGTCAGTCAGGCAAATCTAAACGGCGGAATGGATAATATTACTGCAGTAATCATTTCAAATATAAAGTAAGGCCACTAAGGCGAAAGGATTTGATTTTTTATGGATAGATATATTGGTAAAAGACTTGACGGACGATATGAAATTCAGGAGATCATAGGCGTGGGCGGTATGGCCGTTGTTTATAAGGCATATGATAATATCGAGGACAGAATAGTTGCTGTTAAAATTCTAAAAGAGGAATTTGTCTCCAACGAGGAATTTACTCGCCGCTTTAAGAATGAGTCCAAGGCAATAGCAGTCCTATCTC
Source organism: Acutalibacteraceae bacterium (assembly GCA_045649505.1). Classification (GTDB taxonomy): domain Bacteria; phylum Bacillota; class Clostridia; order Oscillospirales; family Acutalibacteraceae; genus SIG587. The sequence goes on along the minus strand of JAZRQA010000033.1, from coordinate 13,606 downwards.
ACCCTAATATTGTTAAGGTTTTTGATGTTAGTTTTGGTGACCTTATTCAGTATATTGTTATGGAATATATTGACGGTATTACCCTAAAAGAGCTTATTGAAAAGCAAGGAAGCCTGCGTTGGAAGGATGCGGTTTACTTTACTATTCAAATTCTTAAAGGTCTTCAGCATGCCCATGATAAGGGAATCGTACACAGGGATGTAAAACCCCAGAATATTATGGTTTTGGCCGACGGCACAATTAAGGTTACCGATTTCGGTATTGCTCGTTTTGCCCGTAGTGAGCAGCGAACAATAACCGATAAGGCAATAGGCTCAGTTCATTATATCAGCCCTGAACAGGCAAGGGGTGAGGCTACCGATGAAAAGGCAGACATTTATTCTGTAGGCGTTATGCTTTATGAAATGCTTACTGGTCAGTTACCCTTTGTAGCCGAAAGCGCAGTTTCTGTTGCAATTATGCAGCTTCAGCGTGAACCTCAAATGCCGCGTGAGATAAACGGCTCTATTCCTGAGGGGCTTGAACAAATAACGATGCACGCTATGCAAAAGAACTCTGAGCGTCGCTATAAGTCTGCTGCGGAAATGCTTTGCGATTTAGAAGAATTTAAAAAGGATCCCGCAATCACCTTTGGCTATAACTATTTTGTTGATGATTCTCCTACAAGATATGTTTCAAATGTATCTGAAAAAGGTGATGCTGATGATGTAGTAGCGGCAGATGAAAAATCTGACAAGGCACCGATTATTCCCATTCTTGCGGGTGTTGCAGTTGCTTTTATTATCGGAATCATAGCAATACTTATTATTTTCTTACCTAATCTTTTCGGTTCAACGGGAACCGAAACAGAATGCCCTGATTTTGTAGGAATGCACTGGGAAGAGGTTACAAAGAACGAAGAATATCTTGAGAATTTTAAATTCGATGTGCAATGGGGTGAAAGCTCCGAGCAGGAGTTTGGATATATTTATGAGCAATCAAAGGTTGCGGGCAGATCTGTCAAGGTTGGCTCTAAGATAACTATCTTTGTAAGTCAGGGACAAAAAACTGTTAAGGTTCCTGATCTTTACGGGTCAAGTGTTGCTTCTGCTACCTCTACCCTTAAAGCACAAGGCTTTAAGGTCGGCGAGCCGATTAAAATTGTAGACGAGGAATATGCAGAAGGTCTGGTAGTTAAAACCGAGCCTGCTCGTGGAATATATGCAAATGAAGGCGATGAAATAATTCTTTATGTAAGTTCCGGTGCGCCTACTGTTTTGGTTGATCTTCCCGATGTTGTGGGTCTTACCGAAGCAGATGCTAAAAAGCGTCTTGAGGCCGAGGGTCTAACCGTTGGTACAATAACCTCGGTTGATAATTCCAAACTGCCTAAGGGTTATGTTGTTTCACAGTCTCCGAGCCCCGATAAATCAAAGACAATAGGCAAGGGAAGTGCAGTTGATCTATCTATTAGCAGTGGCCAAACCAAATATACAGTTAAATTTGATTTGGAACTTCCCGATGATTATAAGTATGATGTAGGTATTGTTTCTGTCTTTGTTGGCGGAGAGGCGGTTTTCGAATCTAAGAAAATCGAAATTAACAATCTTTCAAAATATACTATTGAATTTGTTTCTAATAAAGAGTTTATTGATGAAATGATAATAAAGCTTTCTGACGGCACATCTTCTACAATAGAAAATTATATGCGTTATTATGATGTTAATTGTAAGAACGGAACAATGAAAAAGGGTGAAACCTATAATTATTCTAAAAAAGAAATCAATTTACCGCAGGTCGGATAAGTAAAATGGAAGGTATTATAACAAAGGCTATTTCGGGTTTTTATTACGTTTATTGCGATGATAAGGTATATGAATGTAAGGCAAGAGGTGTTTTTCGAAAGGGGAACATCTCTCCTGCCGTAGGAGATATTGTTAAAATAACCTTAATCGATTCTTCCCATGGAGTTCTTGAGGAAGTTTTAATGAGAAAAAACTTTCTTAAACGTCCCGTTATCGCAAATCTTGACAAACTTTTTATTGTTTCAGCATACGAGAAACCTGCGCCTAATGCTCTGATGATTGACCGTCTTGTTGCGCTTTGTGAGTTTTCGTCAATAGAGCCCATAATTGTTTTCAATAAGAGTGATATGGGTGATTTTTCTGCTTGGTCGGATATTTATTCGAAATCGGGTTTTAAAGTTTATACGGTTTCCTGTAGTGACAAAACGGGTGTAGAAGCTTTAAAAAAGGAAATTGTAAACTGCACCTGTGCCTTTGCCGGAAATTCAGGTGTTGGTAAATCCAGTATTTTAAACATTCTTATTCCTGATATCACATTTAAAACGGGTGATATCAGCGAAAAGCTTGGAAGGGGTAGGCATACCACACGTCAGGTAGAGCTTTTTGCTCATAATTTTGGCGGCTTTATTGCTGATACCCCTGGTTTTGCCGCTGTTGAAAATAATAAATTTGATTTAGAATTTAAGGAACAACTTCCAAAGCTTTTCAGGGAATTTAAGCCTTTTCTAAATTCTTGTTATTTTACAGGATGTTCGCATACATGTGAAAAGGGTTGTGCTGTATGTGAGGCTGTTGAAAAAGGAGAAATTCCTTTTTCGCGTCATGAAAGCTATAAAACCCTTTACAATGAATTTAAAGACATTAAACCTTGGCAGGTCAAAAAAGGTAAGTAACATTTTTTGCTTTTTTGCCTATAATATATTAGGTTGATAAAATATCAATCCAATTTATTGAGGTGGTGGCAAAATGCGAAAGAAATGTGGAGTAAATAAAGGAATTTTAGCAATTGCATTTGCACTGGGTGTTGCACTTGCGTGTATTTGTCCCAGCGAATTTCTTGTTGCCGTGCTTGCCATTGCCGTGATAGTATTGGGTGTCAGCTGCCTTAAATACTGATCGGAGGTCATTTTAATGAAGGTTGTTTTATTTAAAAGTCCTAAGTTTTTAAGCGGAATACTAAGGTTGATATTTGGAATAAAAAAGCAGGAAATATAAATTATTTTACATAAAGTCGCGATTCTTATCGCGGCTTTTTTCATATTCCAGGCTAATTAACAATATATATTTAGTATGAAAAAATAAGGAGAAAATAAAATGCAACGTAATAATCCAATTGATGCTAAGCTTTGTATAATACTGCTTCAAGCTGCAGCGGTAATTATTATAATAATAACTCTTTGTTTGGTAAAATTATTTGATGGAAATTTATTTAATGAGCTTCGAAATTGGTATATGGATAATTTCGAACAAAAAACAAGCATAAATGAGGTTTTAGATAACAGTGGCACCAAAACCGAATCAGGTATTGCGGTTTTGCCTGAAGACGCACAGGACATTATCGAACAGGAACGGGTTATTCTTACCGGTGCAGTTAATCTTGAACAGATTAAAAAAGTATCAAATTTAAATATAAAAGGAAAAAATTCTCTTGTCTTGCCTGTACATGGTAAGGTTACGTCACATTTTGGAGAAAGATTAGATCCTTTTTCGGGCGAGGGTGCAAGGCATAAAGGGGTAGATATTGCATCAAACAGCGGAACGGACATCCTTTGTGCTGCAGACGGGATTGTTACACAAGTAGGCTATGAGGAGAACGGTTACGGAAAATTTATAGTAGTAAAGCATTCTAACGGTTTTGAAACCTTGTACGCTCATTGTAGTGAATTGGTTGCAAAAAAGGGCGAAAAAATAACGGCGGGAGACACAATTGCTAAGGTGGGGAGTACGGGTAAATCAACAGGAAGTCATTTGCATTTTGAAATAATTGTAAAGGATATTCCTATTGATCCCGAAATATTTTTAGGAGATTTATAATGCGCTTTAAAATTTTATCTACCGAAATATATATTTCTTTCATTTTTATGATTGTGCTAACATTATTGCTTGCAATTGACAAAACGGGTTTTTTAGTGCCTGTTTTTTTCTCTGTGACAATGCATGAGTTTGCACACCTTTTTGTAATGTGGTTGCTTAATTGTGAGCCTAAACAAATTAGACTAATTCCAGGAAGTATTCAGATTATTCGTAAATTTACATATAAGAGAAACGGTGAAATACTTATTTCTCTTTCTGGACCTCTTATGAATCTTGTTCTTTTCAGCGTTTTTTTAATAAATTATTATTCCTTTGGTTCTAAAATATCTTTAGACTGTGCGGCAATAAATCTTATACTTGCTGTATTTAATCTTTTGCCTGTTCGCGGCCTTGACGGAGGAACGATTCTTTATTATATATTATTAAAGTTAAAAAACGGCTCAAGAGCAAATTCTGTTATAAACCTTCTTACAGTCGTTATTGCATTGATAACTATTATTTTCGGCATAATCTTGCTTACAAAGGGGCGAATGAATTATTCGCTTATAATTTTGGGAATATATTTTCTTTTATCTCTATCTTTTAAAATTTAGTTGTCTTTGATGTGCTGATATGGTAAAATAATACACGATATATTTTCCATTGAGGTGCTTTATGGACGAAAAGAAATTGGAATCGTTACTGCTTTGTGTGCAAAAACCAGGCAGATATACAGGCGGTGAAATAAATAGTATTATTAAAGATAAAAGCAAGATAGATGTGCGTTTTGCTTTTTGTTTTCCTGATATATATGAAATAGGTATGTCCCATCTTGGAATGAAAATTTTGTATTCACAGTTCAATAAGCGCGAAGATATATGGTGTGAGCGCGTTTTTGCACCGTGGACGGATTTTGAAAAGATAATGCGTGATAACGAAATACCACTTTTTGCTCTTGAAAGCAGAGACCCTGTTAAAGATTTTGATATTATCGGCTTTACTTTGCAGTATGAACTAAGTTACACAAACGTTTTAAATATGCTGTCATTAGCAGGAATTCCTTTAAAATCCTCGGACAGGCATAGCCTTGCGCCGCTTGTTGTTGCAGGTGGTCCTTGCGCCTGTAATCCCGAACCCATTGCAGATTTTGTAGACCTTTTCTTTTTAGGCGAAGGTGAAGAGGTAGACCTTGAGGTAATAGACCTTTACAAAAAGTATAAAAAATCGGGCGGCAGCAAGAAGGATTTTCTAAAGGAGGCCGCGCAGATACCCGGTGTTTACGTACCTTGTCTTTATGATTTTGAGTATAATAATGATGGTACAATAAAATCCGTTATTGCTAAAGACGGCGCACCGAAAACCGTAAAAAAAAGAATTATAAAAAATTTAGACAATGCCTTTTATCCTGATGAGTTTGTTGTCCCTTATATTGAAATTGTTCATGACCGTGCGGTGCAGGAAATTTACCGCGGATGCATTCGCGGTTGCCGTTTTTGTCAGGCGGGATTTATTTACCGTCCCGTACGTGAAAAATCTGTTGACACTATAAATAGACAAGCAAAAGCCCTTTGTGAAAGCACGGGCTATGATGAGATTTCACTTTCTTCGCTTAGTACCAGTGATTATCGTGAAATTGAACCGTTGCTTAATAAAATGCTTGATTGGACACAGCCCAAGAACATAAGTCTTTCGCTTCCAAGCCTTCGTATTGATAATTTTTCTAAGGAGCTTCTCGAAAAAATACAGTATGTGCGTAAAAGCGGTCTGACATTTGCCCCCGAAGCGGGTACACAAAGGCTAAGAGATGTTATAAATAAAAATATAACCGACGAGGAAATTATTTCTACATGTCGTATGGCGTTTGGTGGGGGATACACATCGGTTAAGCTTTATTTTATGCTAGGCTTGCCCACCGAAACCGATGAGGATTTAAAGGGTATTGCCGACCTTGCACAGCGTATTGTTAATGAGTATTATAAAATGCCTAACCGCCCAAAAGGCAAGAGCGTTAATGTATCGGTAAGTGTATCGTCCTTCGTGCCTAAACCCTTCACGCCTTTTGAATTCGAGCCGCAAATTACGCAGGAAGAAATTTGTCGCCGTCAACAATATCTAAAAAGCTGCATTACAACAAAAAAGGTATCTTTAAGCTATCACGATAGCCCAACCAGCTGGCTTGAAGGCGTTTTTGCTAGGGGAGACCGCCGTTTATGCGATGCGGTTTATTATGCTTATAAAAACGGTTGCCGCCTTGATGGTTGGAGTGAGTGCTTTGATGTTGAAAAATGGAAAGAAGCATTTATAAAATGTGGTATTGATACCTCTTTTTATGCCAACCGAAAGCGTAAATATGAGGAAATTATGCCATGGGATCACCTTGATTATGGTGTAACAAAATCCTTCCTTGTAAGACAAAATGAACTTGCTCAACAGGAAATTACTACACCAAACTGCCGCATATCTTGTGCGGCGTGCGGCGCAAACTGTTATGGGGAGGGCGTATGCTTTGAAAAACATTAGAATTATATATGAAAAACACGGTCGTATGCGCTTTATTTCCCATCTTGATATGAACCGTTTTATGTCTAGAATGATAAATAAAACAGGGCTTCCAATATGGTATACCGAAGGATTTAATAAACATCCATATATAACCTTTGCTTTGCCGCTTTCTTTAGGATTTGAAAGTAAATATGAAGTAATGGATTTCAGAATTATAGACGATGAGCTTGATTTTTCTGAAATCGGTAAAGCGTTTGATAGGGTTCTTCCGCCTTATTTAAAAATCGTTGATGTTTTTGAGCCTGTAATGAAACCGGGCAAAATTACGTTTGCTCAATTTTGCATTGAATTTGAAACCCAAAAAAGTCAGTTTGCCGATCAACTTGAAAGTTTTTTATCCCGTGATGAAATAATTATTTGCAAAAAAAGCAAAAAAGGCGCAATATCCGAAATAGATATTGCACCTAAAATTAAATCCTTTAAAATTGAAATAGGGGAAAAGATTGTACTTTCGCTTATACTTCCTGCAGGCGGGCAGGATAATATAAACCCAACTGCTTTACTCGGCGCATTGGAAAAGGAATTACCTTTACCACATTACATAATTTGCCGAACAGCTCTTTATAACGCCGATATGCAAATATTTAGATAAAAATAAAATTTGTATCCCACGCGGGAAGATATCTATGATGCCTTATATATACTTTATATTCGGGATTTATTTGTTTAATTTTAAGAGGTATTGAAAATATATCTAAGCTTCGATGATAACAAGCAATATGCATTTTTGGTTTTATTTCGGCTATTGTTTTTGATGCTGAATTTATTGCAATATCCTCACATCCTTCTACATCCATTTTTATGAATGTAGGAGGATTTTTCTTTGCAATGAAATCAATCGTTAATGTGTCAACCAAAATATTTTTGCCTTGGTTGCTTACGCCTCTGCCGTGCTGGTTTGAAATTTTAGTTTTACCGCATTTATCAGAAATAGCTGCATTTATGCAAATACAGTTTTCATAATTTTTTGTATTAAGGCAAAGTTTTTTATAATTTCTACTGTCAGGTTCAAGTGCAATTATTTTATGGTATTTTTTAACCTTGCTTATAAATTGTTCGGCGGTATCACCCGTATATGCTCCTAAATCAAGATAGCATTCATTTGTATTAAGATTAAGAAGCGAATATGCCTCGTTAACATTACTTTCACATTCGAAAAGCAGTTTTGGATTACCTGAAAGCTTGAAAAGTATTATGTTTTTATAAACCGTTTTAGAAAAATCATCACAGAGCAGGGAATAGGCTTTTTCAATTTCAAGCTTATGTTTTCTTGCAAAATCAATATCAAAAATTTCGTTGCCGTATACAGGTACATCCGGCACATAAAGTTCGTGCTTTTGCATAAGTGTCTTTATGTTTTCAAGAACTTCAGGGCGGCTTGAGCCAAATCCGACAAGGATTATCATATCCCCAAGAATTTTATATAACTCTTCATAACTCGAAACCATTAAACCTTTGAAAAGCTTTCCCTTTTTAAAACCGTCACTTGAAAACACACCTGAAAGTGATATGCCATCCTTTTCAAGACGGTTAACAATTTTATCGGCGCCATTGCCCGTACCGTATAAAACTATAGGTTTATTTACTGTTTTTAAATAATTCCATAAATCTGTCATTTAAATCACCGTATATATATTAACATATTATAAACTTTTTGCAAACTCTGATTGATATTTATTACAAAATAAGTTATAATTGATATGTATTTTTTTAAGGGGAATTTAAATGCTTCAACAGGATTTTTTAAATTTAAGAAAACAGGTAATTAAAAAAGATTTTGGCACAATGAATGATATGCAGTTTAGGGCTGTAACCAAGGTTGACGGCCCTGTACTTGTTTTAGCAGGCGCGGGAAGCGGTAAAACAACCGTTCTTGTTAACAGAATTGCCTGTATTGTACGTTATGGTAACGCATATAACAGCGATGAGGTTTTCAATCTTAGCGAATCGGATATTTGTGACGCCAAAAATTATTTAAATGGTGATAATACTGTCCCTGATGGTAGTGCCTTTAGTGTTTGTGCCGCAAAACCTTGGGAGATTCTTGCTATTACATTTACCAATAAGGCCGCAGGCGAACTCAAAGAACGTATTGCCTTGAAACTCGGTGATGATGCAAGGGATATATGGGCAGGTACCTTTCACAGTATTTGCGGTAAAATCTTACGTCGTTTCGCCGACAGAATTGATTATACTTCACATTTTACAATTTATGATACCGATGATCAGAAAAAAATAATGAAGGAGATTATGAGTGACTATCGTGTTGATGAAAAATTTCTTCCTATTAAGTTTGTTTTATCTCAAATTTCATCAGCTAAGGATAAGCTTATAACCCCACAGGAATATTTGGATACTGTTGCCAGTGGAGATGAGCGTCTTAAAAAGGTTGCACAATTATATAAGTTCTACACCCAACGTATGCAGGATAATAATGCAATGGATTTTGACGATATGATTTTTAACACCGTCAGACTCTTAAAAGAGAATCCTGATATTCTTGAATATTACTCAAATAAATTCCGCTACATAATGGTTGACGAATATCAGGACACCAACCATGCGCAGTATATGCTTATAAAACTCTTTGCTACAATACATAATAATATTTGTGTTGTTGGCGATGACGACCAGAGTATATATAAATTCCGTGGCGCAACTATTGAAAATATTCTCAATTTTGAAAACAACTATAAAAATGCAACGGTTATCCGTCTTGAACAAAACTATCGTTCCACAACTACTATACTTGATGCTGCAAATGCTGTTATTTCACACAATGCAGGACGAAAGGGAAAAACGCTTTGGACTAACAACGGTTGCGGAGAGAAGATAAAGATTTTAAGCTGTCAAAATGAGCAGGATGAGGCGCGCAGTGTTGCTGAAGAAATACTTGAGAGTGTAAAAAACGGTAATAAATTTAGTGATAATGTTATACTTTATCGAATGAATGCACAATCCCGTTCCTTTGAAAATGTGTTTGTTCGCAGCGGTATTCCTTACCGTGTTATTGGCGGTCTAAAGTTCTATGACCGCAAGGAAATAAAAGATATTCTTGCATATCTTAATGTTATCAATAATCCTTATGATGATATGCGTTTAAAGCGTATCATAAATGAGCCTAAGCGAGGAATAGGGCAGACAACCGTTGCAAAGGCATCAGAAATTTCGGCTCAAACGGGGAATTCGCTTTATGATATTTTTAAAAATGCCGATGAATACGCCGATATTTCCCGAAGTGCTAATAAGCTACAGGGCTTTATTTCAATAATGGATTCGCTTTCACAGCTTGCCCAAGAGGCAACTCTTGGCGAACTTCTTGAGGCTGTTCTTGATAAAACAGGATATCGTAGTGCACTTGAGCTTGCAGGTGCGCAGGAGATAGAAAGACTTGATAACCTTCGAGAGCTTGCATCGAGTATACTTGAGTATGAACATGAAAACGAGGAACCTACTCTTTCCGGTTTTCTTGAAGATGTTGCCCTGATTACAGATCTTGATAATTTTGATACCGAGGCTGATACCGTTGTCATGATGACGGTACATTCAGCGAAGGGACTTGAATTTGATAATGTGTATATTGTGGGTATGGAAGAGGGAATTTTCCCGGGAAATCAGTCTATCTACTCAGGTGAGGCAGAAATTGAGGAAGAACGCCGCCTGGCTTATGTTGCAATTACAAGGGCTAAGAAACAACTTTGCATTTCAACAGCGTATACAAGAATGCTTTTCGGTATGACAAGTCGAAATCTCCCGTCAAGATTTTTGAAGGAAATTCCTGAGCAGTTATGCGAAAAAATCGGTATGTCTTATAGCGCGAATAGCTTTCAAGGTGAGCGTAGCTTTTATAATGATGATATTTCATACTCTCGAACAAAAAATATACAGTCTAAACCTTTTAATTCATCATATAATTCTGCCGCAACCTCAAAAACTGCAGCCACTAAGTACAGCGTTGGTCAACAGGTGGAGCATTCTACATTTGGCATAGGTTTAATTGTTAATGTAACACCTATGGGGCAGGATACTTTACTTGAAATTGCATTTGATACAGTTGGAACCAAAAAGCTAATGGCTAACTTTGCAAAATTAAGAATTGTTTGAGCAGAAAAAATGTGGTACAATAATTAACGAGGTGTGATTATGGTTATACAAAGCTCAGTTGTAAAAGCTACCGCAAGGGCAACATGGGAAAACAACAAAATGTTTTCTTTTGCGGTTGGTCTTGCTTTGCTGTTTTCGGGTCTTACTGTTTATATGTTCTTTCAGCTTATAGCAATGTTTTTACCCTTATATGTTGCAATATCTTTGTTTAGCATTTTGTTGTTTTTTTGGCTCTTGCCGTTTACTCTTGGTGTCTTAAGAGTAATATGGCAACAAATGTTGCAGAGCCACTCCCATTTTACGGATATATTTTATTATTTCAGCGGTATTCAGCTTTATAAAAAAACAATTGAGTTTCTTTTCTTTCTTATAATTCGGGTTGTGGGTATAGTTTTTGTTTGTATATTACCCGCTATGGCAGTTAATATCGTTTCGAGCGAATGGATACACACAACTTTTGAATGGGAAATGCCTCTTTGGATATCAAATCTTAGCGTAATTTCATCTATTTTGTATTTTTTAGGCGGTATTGTATCTCTTTTCTTTATTATCCGTTTTTATGTTTCTTTGTTCCTATTTGTTGCAGATGATGATATGGATGCGCTTGAAGCAATTCATCTGTCTACCGTTATTTCAAAAGACAGCTTATGGGAGCTTTTTGTTCTTGTTTTAAGCTTTATCGGTTGGTTTATTATTGGAATTTTTGTATTCCCGCTTTTTTATGTTATCCCTTATTTTGCAACATCTTTTATGGTGCACTGCAGATTTGTAGTTGCGGGTTATAATAAAAGGATAGAAATTATAAAAAAATATTCATCTGTTGAGATGAATTATAGATAATATGTTATGGAGCGTTTTATGAAAAAAATACTATATATATTGGTTGCAGTTACTTTTTTAATTACTATTTTAAATATGTCCTTATTTATATCTGATTCTTTCTCTTATAATTTAAATGACCTGCCTACGGGCGAATTTCTTTATTCTTCAATGTCGCCTTCGGGTGATAAAACTCTTAAACTTTATAAGGTTGATTCTCCGCTCGGAAAAGCTGTCCGCGGCGAACTTGTTACTATAGATGAAAAAGGGGAGATAGTAACAAGAAATATTTATTGGAATATTGGAATTGAAACTGCGGTTACTGGTTGGATAGATGAAAATAATGTAAGTATTGATGGAACATCCATAAACACATCTTCAAAAGATTATTATGATTGTCGCGATCAACTTCGAATTTCAAATGAAGCGCTTGAAGAGAAAAGAAAACTTAATAATTATAACTTTGAGTAAAAAACACCTGTCGTAAAAGACAGGTGTTTTAATTTAAAATAAAACTTGTTTGGCAATGAGAAAATAAAGCACAAGAGAAATTGCATCTACTATAGTTGTAATAAACGGACTCGCCATAACTGCGGGATCAAAACCGAGCTTTTTCGCCACAATAGGCAGCGAACAGCCTATAAGCTTTGCCACAACAACCGTAATGAAAAGAGAAAGGCTTACAACCAGTGAAATCATAAAATTTATATCAGAATTATATAAACGGTCAAAGAATAAAATTTTAATAAAATTAAGGACAGAAAGTGCAAATCCACAAAGCAACGCTACTCGGCATTCTTTCCAAATAACTTTAAAAATATCTTTGAAGGATATATCACCAAGAGAAAGACTTCTTGTAACTGTAACAGAAGCCTGACTACCCGAGTTACCACCTGTGCCCATAAGCATAGGAATAAATGCGGTGAGCACAGCGACGGTGCTAAGTGCACTTTCAAATGAAGATATGATAAGTCCTGTAAGTGTAGCCGAAATCATTAAAAGGAAAAGCCAGGGTATACGGGCTTTAAATGTTTCGAATACGCCTGTTTGCAGGTATGCTTTATCACTAGGGGTGATAGCGGCCATCTTTTCCATATCCTCGGTGGCAGCTTCCTGAATAACATCAATTGCATCGTCAACCGTTACAATGCCGACAAGGCGGTTTTCTTTATCAACGACAGGTAGAGCAAGAAGATCATATTTATCAAATTGTTGGGCAACTTCTTCCTTGTGGTCAAGAGTGGAGGCGAATATAATATTTTCTTCCATAATATCGCCGATAACCGTTTCACTGTCAGACAGCATAAGGGTTTTAGCACTTATGATGCCTATAAGATGTCTGCTTGCATCAATAACATAACAGGTGTAAATAGTTTCTCTATCTGTGCCATCCCTGCGAATTTTTTCAAAAGCTTGACTTACTGTCATATCCCGTTTTAAATCAACGTATTCGGTTGTCATAATACTGCCCGCGCTGTCCTCAGGATAGGCAAGAAGCTGATTTATCATTTTACGGTCATCAGGATTTGTGTGCGCTAAAATTCTCTTAGCAACAACCGCAGGCATTTCTTCAATAATATCAACCGTATCATCCAAAAATAAGTCAGATAGAACTTCCCTAAGTTCCTTATCACTAAAGGCTAGAATAAGTTCCTTGCGCATATCCTTTTCCATTTCAACAAAAAGCTCTGCGGCAAGTTCTTTAGGAAGAATTCTGAAAAGGATTATAACATCACGCATTTCAACATCAATAAAAATCGCCGCAAGGTCTGCGGCGTTCATACAGGAAAAGATGTCCTTTAATTTGCCGTACTGTTTAGTTTCTATAAGTTCAAAAATTTCACGGTCCATAGAGAACACCTCACTATTAAATTTTTGCCGTCTACAAACATCCTCCTTGTAACGGCTTAAATACGCAGTGTATTATATCATAAAAAATTTTGTTTGTCAAATTTCGGGCGCACATATTTCTATTAAATGTGCAATACACGGAATGCTTTCTCCTTGCATAGTTGAAGTAGGGGAAAGCAGTGCTCCCGTAGCGCAGAAAAGAATACGTTTATAAGCTTTATTATTAAGTTTATTCAGTATATGTGAACATAGTACAGTAGCAGAGCATCCGCAACCCGAACCGCCGCAATGAACATCTTGTTTTTCTCGGTCAAAAATCATTAAACCACAATCGTGATGTATACCTCGAAGATTAAGATTGTTTCTTTGTGCCAGATCATATAAAAGCTCGCTTCCGGTAAGACCTAAATCTCCCGTAAATATTGCATCATAGTCCTTTGGATTTGTTCCGGTCCCTATAAAAAATCTATTTA
>JAZRQA010000032.1:0-61101 GCA_045649505.1 Acutalibacteraceae bacterium | reverse complement strand
TCAACACCCTCAAGATGCATTATTGCAACGCCCTCGCGAACATCGTCAGCGCCGTAGCAACGAACCTTAGCGCGCTCACCGTCAGAATAAGCAATCTCCTCAACGATGTTTGCCTTACCTGTATAGTAGTCAAACTTAGTCTGAACATAGGTAAATCCGTTGATACGGGAGATTATCTTAGCGGCATCCTTACCAAGACCGTTAAGGATAACGCGCAGGGGCTCTTTACGGGCTTTGTTTGCGCTCTTTGCAAGGCCGATAGCGCCCTCAGCAGCGGCAAAGGATTCGTGACCAGCAAGGAATGCAAAGCACTTTGTTTCATCACGAAGGAGCATTGCGCCGAGATTACCGTGACCAACACCAACCTTACGGTCATCAGCAACAGAACCGGGGATACAGAAGGACTGAAGGCCAAGACCAATCTTCTCGGCAGCTTCAGCTGCGCTCGCAGCCTTATCCTTAATAGCAATTGCGCAGCCTACAACATAAGCCCAGCAAGCATTCTCAAAACAGATAGGCTGAATACCTTTAACGATATTATAAGCATCTACACCTGCATCGTCACAGATTTTTTTAGCTTCCTCAATGGAGGAAATGCCGTGCTTAGCAAGTTCAGCATTGATTTGGTCAATGCGTCTTTCATAACTTTCAAATAATGCCATTGTTAATTTCCTCCCTTAATTATTCTTCTCTGGGGTCGATGAGCTTAGCAGCGTCATCAACGCGTCCGTACTGGCCGCTGGCCTTAGCAAGAGCCTCATTAGCGTCCATACCCTTTTTAATCATATCCATCATCCGGCCTAAATGAACAAACTTGTAGCCTGTAATCTGCTCGTCCTTATCAACGGCAATCTTGGTGATATAACCTTCGGCGAGTTCTAAGTAACGGGGGCCCTTTGCCTTGGTGGCATATGTGGTACCAACCTGAGAACGAAGACCCTTACCAAGGTCCTCCATACCTGCACCGATGGGCAGACCGTCCTCAGAGAAAGCGGTCTGTGTACGACCGTAAACTATCTGAAGGAACAACTCCCTCATAGCGGTATTGATAGCATCGCAAACGAGGTCGGTGTTAAGAGCCTCAAGAATGGTCTTTCCTACAAGTATTTCGGAAGCCATAGCGGCGGAGTGGGTCATACCCGAACAACCCAGAGTTTCAACCAAAGCCTCCTCGATAACGCCTTCCTTAACATTAAGGGTAAGCTTGCAGGCACCCTGCTGAGGTGCGCACCAGCCCACACCGTGGGTAAGGCCGGAAACATCCTTAACCTCTTTTACCTGAGTCCATTTTCCTTCCTGCGGGATAGGAGCGGGACCGTGGTATGCGCCCTTAGCGAGAGGACACATCTTTTCTACTTCATGTGAGTATTTCATAAGTAAACTCCTTTCTGTTATGCGTGAATTACAAAATTCGACCACATACTATTATATCAAAAACTAAAAAAAACTCAATAGAAAAACTGTAAAAAGATAAAAATTTAACAATTTTCTAAATTGTAGGTTGTTTTAATCTCTCTTTTCATATAAAATATAAAAGAGGTGTTTAATTATGAGTTTTAAAGAAATAACAGCCGAGGAGTTAAATGAGAATACTTTTTCCTTAATTTCAAAGGAATATATGCTTATAACAGCAGGAAATCGGGAAAAATATAATATGATGACCGCTTCGTGGGGTTTCTTCGGTGAGATGTGGGGACACCACGAGGTTATGGCGGTTGTTCGCCCACAGCGGTACACAATGGAGTTTATACAAAATCAGGACTTCTTCACCCTTTCCTTCTACGGTGATCAAAAGGATATTCATAAAATCTGCGGAAGCAAATCGGGCAGAGATGTAAATAAGACACAACAAGCGGGGCTTAACCCCATATTTGACGGGGATTCAGTATATTTTGATGAGGCGCGCCTTGTTATAGTTTGCAAAAAGGAATATATCTCCCCCTTTATTCCCGAAGGCTTTAGTGATACCGAGCCTTTAAAATGGTATAACTCAGATTATCATAATATGGTTTTCGGTAAAATAGTTAAAATTCTTATCAAAGAGTAATTATTTATAAATCTATTGTTAAAATTTTTACAATATGCTTGATTTTTAGCTCTTGGTAATATATACTTTATAAGGAGAAAATTGGAGTTTTCTAAAAAACTTTTTAAGGAGAAAATAAAAATGACCAACAACAAAACCGTTTTAAAGTGGCTTGACGAAATGAAAGAGCTACTCACACCTGACAACGTTATGTGGATTGACGGTAGTGACAAGCAGCGTGACGAGCTTCGTGCGCTTGCTGTAAGCCTTGGCGAGCTTACCGCGCTTAATCAAGAAAAGCTTCCCGGCTGCTATCTGCACCGCACCAATCCCAACGACGTTGCCCGTGTTGAGGACCGTACCTTTATCTGCACTGCCGATAAAGAAACTGCAGGCCCCACCAACAACTGGTGCGACCCCAAGGAGATGTACGAAAAGCTTTATAAGATTGCCCGCGGCAGCTACAAAGGCCGTACAATGTATATCATCCCCTATTCCATGGGCCCCATCGGCTCTCCTCTTGCCAAAATCGGTATTGAGATTACCGATTCAGTTTATGTTGTTCTCAATATGCTTATAATGACCAGAGTAAGCGATAAGGTGCTTGAGGTTCTGGGCGACAGCAATGACTGGGTAAGAGGCTTACATTCCCGTTGCGATATCGACCCCGAAAACCGCTACATCTGCCACTTCCCTGAGGATAACACCATTATTTCCGTTAACTCAGGTTACGGCGGTAACGTTCTTCTCGGTAAAAAATGCTTCGCTCTTCGTATTGCTTCCTTCCAGGGCTGGAAAGAGGGCTGGATGGCTGAGCATATGCTCATCTTAGGTTTACAGAATCCTAAGGGCGAGGTTAAATACATCGCCGCTGCTTTCCCCTCCGCCTGCGGTAAAACCAATCTGGCTATGCTTATTCCTCCCAAGTATCTTCGTGAGAAAGGCTACAAGATTTGGACCGTTGGTGATGATATTTCCTGGATGCGCATAGGACCTGACGGTTATCTCTATGCTATCAACCCCGAGAACGGCTTCTTCGGCGTTGCTCCCGGCACCAATGAGCATTCCAACTTCAACGCTCTTGAGTCCACCAAGAAAAACACCATCTTCACCAATGTTGCTCTTGATCAGAATGACAACACCGTTTGGTGGGAAGGTCTTAATAAAAATCTCCCCGAGAACGCTCTTGATTGGAAGGGTAATCCTTGGGATCCTGCAAAGTTCAACAAGGCAGACAAAACCACCTGTGCCGCACATCCCAACTCCCGCTTTACCGCTCCTGCTGAGAATTGCCCCTGCATTTCTGATGAGTTCAATAAGGGTCAGGGCGTTCGCATCTCGGCTATCGTGTTCGGCGGCCGTCGCGCTAAGTGCGCTCCGCTGGTATATCAGTCTAAGGATTGGACTAACGGCGTATTCGTCGGCTCTGCAATGGCATCTGAAACTACTGCTGCCGCTGCAGGTGCAGTAGGCGTTGTTCGCCGCGATCCTATGGCTATGCTGCCCTTCTGCGGCTATCATATGGGTGACTACTTCCGTCACTGGCTCGATATGGGCGCAAAGCTTGGCGACAAGGCTCCCAAGATTTTCAACGTTAACTGGTTCCGTACCGATGACGAAGGCAACTTCATCTGGCCCGGATTCGGTGACAATATGCGTGTTCTCAACTGGATTATTGACCGTTGCGAGGGCAAGGCAGACGCTACCGAGACCGCTATCGGTTATGTTCCCAAGCCTGAGGATATCGACCTTACCGACCTTGATATGGATATGGATACCTTAAAGGATATTCTCACCGTTGATAAGGATGTTTGGACCAAAGAGGCTGCCGAGATTGAGGAGCATTACAAGAAGTTCGGTAACCACCTTCCTGAGGAACTTAAGGCTCAGCTTGAAACTCTTAAGGCAAACCTTAAATAGTCTACTATGCTCATACCCCTCAAAGGGATATCTAAAAAATTAAAGTGTCTTGCACAAAATACTTGTGCAAGA
Organism: Acutalibacteraceae bacterium; assembly: GCA_045649505.1. Lineage (GTDB taxonomy): Bacteria > Bacillota > Clostridia > Oscillospirales > Acutalibacteraceae > SIG587. Next base: position 57,083 of record JAZRQA010000032.1, on the reverse strand, counting down.
CACTTGTTTTTTAACGAAAGCTTTTATTATTATAATGTTACTCCGTCTTTGAATATTGCAATTTCTCTGCAATCATTCTTCTCATTTCTCGTCTGGGTACCCGAAGCCACCTCAATTATGTAATCAAGGAATTTCTCCGAAAGCTCATCCATAGTTACACCCGAAAGCAACGGGGAGGCATCAAAATCTATCCAACGCGTTTTTCGCGCGGCAAGATTTTTATTGGTTGCGACCTTAACCGTGGGGACAGGTGCGCCAACCGGAGTGCCTCTGCCTGTAGTGAAGAGTATTATATGCGCACCCACGGCGGTAAGGTTTGTAACCGCAACAATATCGTTTCCGGGGCCGTTTAAGAGGTTAAGCCCGTTCTTCTTTAAGGTATCTCCGTAGGTCAGTACATCAACTACCTTCGCCTTTCCACCCTTTTGAATACAACCTAAGGATTTCTCCTCTAACGTCGTAATTCCTCCTGCCTTATTTCCGGGGGAAGGATTTTCGTAAACAACCTGATTATGGGACACGAAATAATCCTTAAAATCATTTATTAGCTTAACGGTTTTGTCAAAAATTCCCTTGCTCTCACAACGACGCATAAGCAGATGCTCCGCGCCAAACATTTCAGGCACCTCGGTAAGCACGGTAGTTGCGCCCATTGATATAAGCTTATCAGACAACGCACCCACAAGAGGGTTTGCGGTAATACCGCTAAGTCCGTCACTTCCGCCGCACTTAAGGCCGATTTTGAGTTCGCTTACAGGAATTTCGGTGCGCTCAAACTGCGCTGCGTATACCTTTAACTCATCAATAATTTCGCAACCCGTTTTAATTTCATCCTCACAATCCTGTGCATTTAAGAACTTAACACGCTGCTCATCATAATCGCCCAGCACCTTTTTAAACTCGGTAATATTATTATTCTCACAGCCAAGACCTAAAACCAGAACACCGCCTGCATTGGGGTGATTTACAAGACCGCGCAGAATAAGCTGTGTAGTCTTATGGTCATCGCCCAACTGCGAGCAGCCATAAGGGTGAGCAAAATACTGTGCGCCTGTAATGGCAGCAAGCCTTGTGCCGATTTTATTAACGCAACCAACGGTGCCTACTATCCATATTTCGTTTCTTATACCTACATCACCGTTTTTTCTGCGGTAACCCATAAAGATTTTAGGCTCCCTTTTGGGAATATTAAAGAACACGGGCGCATAGGAATAATCCTTTTTCCCCTCAAGGGCGGTTTTCATATTATGGGTGTGGATATGCTCACCTGCTTTAATATCAGCGGTTGCAACACCTATAGGGTTAGCATATTTAATTATTTCCTGTCCCGCCTTTATATCACAGCGGGCGTATTTATGCCCGTCCTCAAGCTTTATCTCAACATTATCTGCAGCATCTATTATCATATTAAAGCCTCTTTTCAATTTCACAGCTCAAAAAGCTTAAATCCTGACCCCAAAGGCCGGCGTTTTGTAAAATTTGTTGTATCGATGCCGTTTTCATAAACTCGGTAACCGCAGCATCGTCACTCGGCGTGCCCTGCTTATAGAATTTTATAAGCATTGCAAAGGCGGTAAGCAGATTATCGGGGTTTTTGCCCGTTACCTTTATGTAGTCAAGAATTGACGGCAGCACACGCACCTTAAATTTGCTCACGCTGTTAAGAGAAATGGACGAACAAAGGTGGCGGATAAAGGGATTCATAAATCTCTCAAATACGCTGTCGGCATAGTCCTTGAGCATATCCTCATCACCTGCAAAGGCAGGAATTATCTCATCATAAACGCAATTTTTAACAAATGCGCTCATTTTTTCATCCTTCATACAGTCTTCAACCGTTTCAAGGCCCGAAAGTAACGCATAGGGTATCATTGAAGTATGGGCACCGTTTAAAATTCGTACCTTTCGCTTCCTATAAAAGTCAAGGTCCTTGGTCACAACAACATTAAGCTCGGTTTTATCAAAGGGGAATTCTGCTTTGATTCGGTCATCACCCTCAATTACAAACAGGAAGAAAAGCTCACTTGTGTTAAGTAGCTTATCCTCATAATCAAGCTCAATTTCACCTTGCGCAGGCGCACCTGTTACAATGCGGTCAACAAGGGTGTTATAGAATATGTTTTCCTTTTCAACATATTGTGCGAAATCTTTGCCAAGGTTCCACAAATTTGCATATTGCAAAATGCATTTTTTAAGATTTTCGCCGTTGGCTTCAATAAGCTCGCAGGGCAGAAAAATAAATCCGGGAAGCCCCAAATCAAAGCGGCGTTTTAGTAACAGCGTAACCTTCGCGGGGAACGATACCTCAGGCGCGTTTTCTATTTTATCGGTATCACAAAAGGTAATTCCCGCCTCGGTAGTATTAGAAATTATAAATCTGTAATCCTTATCCTGTGCAAGGGCAAGATAACTCTCAAAATCCTTATACGGATTAACGGTACGCGAAATCACATCTACCACATCGGTTTGTGTAGTAGGCTTACCGTCTTTAAGACCGCGCATAACATGGGTGTAAAGTCCCTGCTGCTCATCAAGGACATCGCAGCGTCCAAAAGCTATAGGCTGAACAACGGTAACCGCGGCGGCGAAATCACTTACCGCATTGGTGTTTTGTACCAGAATATCAATGAATCCGCGAAGAAAGTTGCCCTCGCCAAACTGGATTATTTTGTTCTTAAGACCATTAGCCCTACTAAACTTTTCTGTTATCTTTTGCATAAATCAACACCACTTTCATTTTTGGAGCGGACTAATCCACTCTATACACAAAAATTATACCAAAAAGGATTGGGAAAATCAATTTAATATTGAAGAAAATTTAAAATTATTGTATAATATTTAGAGAATTTTTTACCGGAGGGTTCATTATAGTGAAAAAATTAGGTTTTGGGCTTATGCGTTTGCCCCTTCTTGTTGCAACCGACGATAAGACCATTGACATCAATCAGGCTAAAGATATGGTTGATATGTTCATAGACCGCGGTTTCACCTACTTTGATACCGCCTGGATGTATCACGCCTTTGAAAGCGAGAAGGCGACTAAAGAAATTCTTACCTCAAGATACGAAAGAAGCGCCTATACCCTTGCTACCAAACTTCACTGTGCCTTTGTTAAATCCTTTGAGGATAGGGACAAAATTTTTAACACCCAGCTTAAAAACACAGGTGTGGACTATTTTGACTACTATCTGCTCCACGATATGGGAACAGAGCACCTTAAGATATACGAAAAATTTGACTGCTTTAATTGGCTGAGAGAAAAGAAGAAGGCAGGACTTGTTAAAAAAATTGGTCTTTCCTTTCACGATACCGCCGACCTGCTTGATAAGATACTTACCAAATATCCCGATATGGATTTTGTTCAGCTTCAGATAAACTATCTTGACTGGGAAAGCAATACTATTCAGTCTAAAAAATGCTACGAGGTTGCGAGAAAACACAATAAACCCATAATTGTTATGGAGCCTGTTAAGGGCGGCACCCTTGCTAATGTAAACGATACCGTAAGGGATATGTTCAAAAATCTTCACCCCGATTGGTCCCCTGCCCAGTGGGCACTGCGATTTGCGGCAGGACTTGATGATGTTATGATGGTGCTTAGCGGAATGAGTAGTCTTGCTCAACTTAATGATAATACAACATTTATGGATAATGTTGCTCCTTTAAATCAGGATGAGCTTATGGCAGTAAGAACTGCGGCGGATATGATTAACAAAAATATTTGTATTGCCTGTACGGGCTGTAACTACTGCACCGACGGTTGCCCTATGAATATTGCAATTCCAAAATACTTTGCGCTTTATAACGAGGATAAGCGAGAGGTTTTATCCCCCTCAAGGGAATGGACCGCGCAAATAGATTATTATGAAAACCTTCTTGCAAGCTTCGGCGCCGCGGGAGACTGTATAGGCTGTGGAGCGTGTGAGGCCGCCTGCCCCCAGCACCTACCCATTATAGAACATTTAAAACAGGTAAAAAACCATTTCGGTAAATAAAATTAAGAGGTTACTGTAATGAGCAGTAACCTCTTATTCTTATAAAAAGCAAAAAACAGACTGTACTTAAATACAAGCCTGTCATAATGCTACCTATTTGCTGAATGTGCTTTACGCCTTGTTCAAACGGTTTACCAAAGCAGATTTCTTCCTTGCAGCGGTATTCTTGTGCAGAATGCCCTTAGAAGCAGCCTGGTCAATCTTCTTAACGGCGGCCTTAACAACCTCACCAGCATTGTCAGCCTTGCCTTTAACTGCAGCATCGGCCTTTTTAATAGCGGTATGCAGAGCAGAACGATAAGCCTTGTTGCGAAGATTATTAGCCTCACTTACGCGCACGCGCTTCTTTGCGGATTTAATATTCGGCATTGTTACACCTCCAAAATTTACTCAAGTAATAGTATAATACCACTAATTGCAGAATTTTGCAACACTTTTTTTTATATTTTTTAAAATACCTGCAAACAATAGTTTGGGGTGATTTATTTTGGACATAAGAACCGACCTTGCTTTAGAACAAAAGGAAACTAAAAAAGGTGAAATTGCGGGGGTAATAAGCACCGAGGAAAAAACAGGCGCGCTCACAGTCACACGCATAAAAGTAACCGACGAGCACGGCGCGGCTGCGCTTAAAAAAAGTATAGGTGATTACATTACCGTTGAGATACCTCCAATTGACCGCCACGGCGGACAGTGGAGCCAAACAGTACAGGTTGTGGTCAAGGAACTTCGGGCTCTGCTCGGTCAAACAAACGGTACGGTGCTTGTGGTGGGTATAGGCAATACCGATATAACACCCGATGCGCTTGGTCCTAAAACTGCGCTTGGTGTGCTTGCCACACGGCACATAAGCCGTGAGCTTTGCAGTCAGATAGGGCTTGACGGTCTTAAAAGCGTTGCGGTGCTTGCCCCGGGTGTGCTCGGTCAGACGGGAATGGAGCTTCAGGAGATAATAAAGGGTGCTGTAGAGAATATAAAACCCTGCGCGGTAATTGCAGTTGATGCCCTTGCGGCTCGGCGCGTATCAAGGCTTGGCCGCACTGTTCAGCTTTCAAATACCGGAATTTCACCGGGCTCAGGGGTTAACAATGCCCGAAAGGAATTAAGCCGCAAAACACTGGGTATTCCCGTTATAGCCATGGGCGTGCCCACTGTGGTGGATGCCCGCACACTTATCTACGATTTTTGCGGTAGCACTCCAAAGGGCAGCACAGATGAAAATATGATAGTTACGCCGCGCGAGATAGATTTGATGATTGACCGAGCGGCAGAGCTGCTGTCCTTCTCGATAAACGTCTGTCTTCAGCCCGAAACCGACCCTGAAATTATCAGGGCATTAGTATAAGAGAAAGTTTCTTCTCATAAATATGTATGGGGTGATAGCTTTGAAAGATAAAAACGGCGGGCTTCTAACGGTATGCGCCTGCCTTGGTTGCCTTTTAATACTTTTTTGTGCGGGAGCCTCTTTTCTCCTTTCGGCGCAAAGCGGCTCAAACACATTTATTATAAAAACGCAAAGCAGTTCAGTGGATAGCAATACAATCGGGCAACCGCAAACAGCCGAAAGTAAAGCGGGTGAGAATTCAAGTGTTTCGCAAAGTTCTTCGGCGGTGGCAGTAGGCTCAACGGGTGAAGCTATAGGTAAAATAGGCGAGCAATTTTTCTCTCCCTACAGCGCGCGTTTAAAATACAATAATGTCTTTATTAACAACAAAACCTCAAAGACGGTAAATATAAAAAAACTGCTGCAAAATAAACTCAATTTTAAAACCGAGAAAAACGGTGAGCCTCAGGTGCTTATTGTGCACACCCACACCACCGAAAGTTATATGCTCAATAGCAGAAATTACTATACAAAATCCGATGCTACCCACACAAAGGATGAAACTAAAAATATGGTCGCACTCGGAAATGTTTTTAATGAAAAGCTGACTGATGCAGGAATAGGCGTTTTACACTGTAAAACCGTGCACGACTATCCTTCTTATTCGGGAAGCTATGATGCAAGCTCAAAAACCGTAACTAAACTGCTTAAAGAAAATCCCTCAATAAAGGTAATAATTGACATTCACAGAGATTCAATATCCGACGGCGGCACAGGCAAAATCAAGCCCACAGTGAGTATAGGAGAGAAGAAGGCGGCACAGGTAATGCTTGTTATGGGCACCAACCATAATGCATACGAAAGCAATCTCACTCTTGCCGCAAAATACCACCAGACTATGGAGGTTTTGTATCCAGGTCTTGCGCGGCCTATGACACTTTATAATAAAAAATATAACCAAGAGCTTCACATCGGCTCAATGCTTCTAGAGGTAGGCACCGATGCTAACACCTTGAGCGAGGCTCTTTACGGTGCCGAGCTTGCGGCAAATGCGCTGGTTAGCCTTTTAAATACTATTGTTTAGGAGTAAAAATGAACAAGAAAAATAAAAATTTATTTTTCCGCTCGCTTAAAATTACCTCAATACTGCTCTTTAGCATCTGCTTACTTGCCGTTGGATGCTTCAAGGCATATGAGGGCACTCGCAAAATAGGCTTTGGCGAATACAAAAACGCAGTGTGTATAAGTGAGAAGGAAATTAGGATAATGGATTTTATTTTGTATAAAGCCGATTAAAATATAATTATTCCTCTCTTAAAACTTAATTTGCATTTTGTCGACTTTTGCGGTATATTATATATGTGCCCAAAGGAGATGCATTTATGGATAAGAAAAAATTATGCAAGAACTTTGATTTGTTTCTTTTCTTTTTTATTAGCTTATTTTATTTTGAAATTGTACTTAAACTGTTTACCTGCAAAAGTTTTTTTGACACAGGGCTTATTTTTATGCCACTGTTCACCGTTTGCGAGGCTTTGTTTTTAAAGATTATATGCAGTATTTTTCCCGAAAAGGCAAACCGCACTGTGGCAGGTATTTTAATGTCTGTTTTGTTTGTGCTTTTCGGCACACAGGCGGTGTATCACGGTTTTTTTGATAAATACCTTATATTCTTCTCCTTAACCGCAGGCGGTGCCGACCAGATTATTACCAACGGAATTTTAAAATCCACGATGGATGCAATCGTTTCCCGTCTACCCGCAATAATTCTTCTAAGTATTCCGCTTGTTGCATTTTTTGTTCTAAGAAAAAAAGAGATTTTACACTTTGAGCCCTTGAAACTACGAACAAATCTTATCGGTCTTGTTGCGGCTGTTGTGCTTCACTTCCTTGTTGTGGGAAGTGTATATTTAAGCCCTGGAGATAAATTTTTATATTTTGGCACCTTTGACCCCAATCTGACCGTTAAGAGCTTCGGGCTTGTACGCACCGAAATTCTTGATATTAAATACAATATTTTCGGGTTCGAGCAACGCAAGAAGCTTGAAATCGAGCATCCTCTTTACAGCGAGCCTACCGATGAAAGCTATACTGCAAATGTTGAGGATATTGATTTTAATGCCCTTGCTCAAAATGAACAGGATAAAAGTGCCGCGGCACTTCATACATACTTCTCATCTTTATACCCCACCTATAAAAACGCCTATACGGGTATGTTCAAGGGCTATAACCTTATATTTATTGTTGCAGAAGGCTTTTCACCCTACGCTGTTGATAAGGATATAACCCCCACCCTTTACAAAATGAGCACGGCGGGCTTTAAGTTTGAAAATTTTTACACTCCTATTTGGGGCGTTTCTACCTCTGACGGTGAGTATACCGCCTGTAACGGACTTATTCCTAAATCGGGTGTATGGAGCTTTTACCGCTCAAGTGAAAACTATGTACCCTATACGCTGGGTAATCAGTTTAAAAAATCAGGTGTTAACAAGCTTTTTGCCTACCACAACAACACTCACGCTTTTTATCACCGCGACCTTTCTCATCCGAATATGGGCTATACATATAAGGGCATAGGCAACGGCCTTGAGGAATTTATAACCGATTGTTGGCCGCAGAGCGACCTTGAAATGATTGAGGGAACAATGGACGATTATATTCAGTCCAGCGAGCCCTTCCACGCCTATTATATGACAGTAAGCGGCCACCTTAACTACAACTATAACGACAATGCAATGGTGCGCAAAAATTGGGATAAGGTAAAGGACCTTGACTGCTCCGATACCGTAAAATCCTACTATGCTTGTAACATTGAACTTGATTTAGCCCTTGAAAGCCTGCTTAAAAGGCTCAACGAGGCGGGCGTTGCCGATAAAACGGTCATTGCCATTACCCCCGACCATTACCCCTACGGTCTTGAGCAGGACGGCAAGAACACCTATGAACATTTTAACGCTCTTGCAGGTCACGAAATTGACCCTGAATTTGAGCTTTATAAAAGCAATTTTATACTTTACTGTCAGGGTATGGAGGACCGCATTGAAGTTGATAAATACTGCTCCTCCCTTGATATTTTGCCCACCCTTTCCAACCTTTTCGGTTTTGAATATGATTCAAGACTTTTAATGGGCAGTGATATACTTTCCACCTCAAAGCCCCTCGTTATCTTCTCCACAAGAAGTTGGATAAGCGAGCGCGGAAAATACAACGCCGAAACCAAGGAGTTTACCGCCTTTTCGGGGCAGGAGTTTTCAAGCACTACCGAGCAACGCGTATATATAAATAATATAAACGCCATAGTCAACAATAAATTTATGGCTTCGGCTATGATACTTGACTGTGATTACTACGCTAAGGTTTTTAAAAAATAGATTTTAACAAATGCAAAAACCCTTCCTATAAATTAACCTTGAATGCTTGCGTTTGATTATCCCCTTGACAATAAGAGTTAAAGGGGATATAATATTAACTAACGATTGAACGATTGTTCAATCGTTAGTACAGGAGATGATATTATGAGGAAAATATATAAAATAGAGGTTGATTGCGCCAACTGCGCGAATAAAATGGAGATTGCCGCAAGTAAGGTTTCGGGAATAAAGGAAGTGTCGGTTAATTTTATGGCACTTAAAATGCTCATAGATTTTGAGGATGGCGTTGACCAAGCAGCGGTAATGAGCGATGTACTTAAAGCCTGTCGCAGGATAGAGCGAAACTGCGAGATATACTTTTAATATGAATAAAAAGCAAAAGAAAGTGCTCTGGCGCATTATTATTGCGGCGGCGCTGATGATAATATTAAATTTACTGCCCGTTCACGGGTATATAAAACTCGTTTTATTCCTTGTTCCCTATTTTCTAATAGGTTACGATATTCTGCTTAATGCAGCCATAGGTATAAAAAATGCACAGCCCTTCGATGAAAACTTTTTAATGGCGGTTGCAACTATCGGTGCCTTTGCATTAGGTGATTATACCGAGGGCGCTGCGGTTATGCTCTTTTACCAGATAGGCGAGTTGTTTCAAAACTATGCCGTGGTAAGAAGCCGTAAGAATATTACAGCGCTTATGGATATACGCCCCGACTATGCCAATATAGAGATTGAAAACGGTCAGATAATTCAGGTTGACCCCGATGAAGTAGATATCGGTACGGTTATAGTTGTTCGTCCCGGCGAAAAGATACCGATTGACGGCATTGTGCTTGAGGGTAATTCAGCACTTGATACCTCGGCACTCACGGGTGAAAGTACGCCAAAGGATGTAACGTGCTCTGATGAGGTTTTAAGCGGTTGCATAAACCTAAGCGCAGTCATAAAGCTTCGTACTACCAAGGTGTTCGCAAATTCTACCGCATCGAAAATTCTTGACCTTGTGGAAAATGCAAGCTCCAAAAAGGCGCAAAGTGAAAGGTTTATTTCAAGGTTTGCTCGCGTGTATACGCCAATAGTATGCCTTGGTGCAGTGTTACTTGCCCTTTTACCGCCAATTTTTGGAATTTTGATTTCAGGCACAAACGGCAACTGGGGAATGTGGCTTTACCGCGCATTAACCTTCCTTGTTATAAGCTGTCCGTGCGCGCTGGTTATAAGTATACCCTTAAGCTTTTTTGCCGGTATAGGTGCAGCGAGTACAGCGGGGATTCTTATGAAGGGCTCTAACCACCTTGAGGACCTTTCAAAGGTAAAGTGCATAGCCTTTGATAAAACAGGCACCTTGACCCGCGGTGTCTTTGAGGTGGCGGATATTCATCATAACAAACAGGAAAACGAAACAATTCTTGAATATGCTGCCCTTACCGAAAGCTACTCTCTGCACCCTATTGCCGAGAGTCTTCGCAAAGCATACGGCAAACACCTTAACACCGATAGGGTGAGTGATGTTAGGGAAATAAGCGGCTTTGGAATTACGGCTAAAATTGACGGTAAACCCGTTGCGGTTGGCAACGCAAGACTTATGGAACAGTTAAATATTCCCTATACTCCCTGCAGCCATACAGGTACGGTAGTGCATATAGGAATAAATAATGAATACGCAGGGCACATTTTGATTTGCGATATCGTAAAGCCCGATGCCTCCGCCGCAATTACTGCCCTTAAAAAATGCGGTGTTCAAAATATAGTAATGCTTACGGGGGATGCAAAAGATATTTCCGAAAAAATTGCGCAAAAACTAAATATTTATACGGTTTATGCACAACTCCTCCCCAACGATAAGGTTGAAAAGGTTGAACAGCTGCTAAGCAATTTAAATAACGATGAAAAGCTTGCCTTTGTGGGAGATGGAATAAATGATGCTCCTGTTCTCACCCGTGCGCACATCGGCATTGCAATGGGCGCTCTTGGAAGTGATGCCGCTACCGAGGCGGCAGATGTTGTGCTGATGGACGACAATCCCCTAAAAATTGCAACTGCTATAAAAATAGCAAAAAAATGTATGCGCATAGTTTATCAGAATATATATCTTGCAATCGGCATAAAACTCGCCTGTCTTATTTTGGGTGCTGTCGGCATTGCAAATATGTGGATAGCAATTTTCGCCGATGTAGGCGTGATGATACTTGCTGTGCTTAATGCCGTAAGAGTTTTGAAAGGAAAATGAAAATGAGTGAAAAATATATTATTGAACAATGTCAGACAAAGGAAATTCACGAAGAACTGCTTAGTATTGTAAGCAGTAAAATGCCCAAGGACGAAAAGCTTTTCGATTTAGCCGAACTTTTTAAGGTTTTTGGCGACTCTACAAGAATGAAAATACTCTTTGTGCTTTTTGAGGCGCAGGTATGTACCTGTGACCTTGCAGCCGCGCTTAATATGACCGCTTCCGCCGTTTCGCACCAGCTAAATACCCTGCGCCGCGCTAAGCTTGTTAAGGCAAGGAGAGATGGCAAAAGCGTTTTCTACTCTCTTAGTGATGACCACGTACGCACGATTATTAAACAGGGTATTGAACATATTGAGGAATAAAAAAATAAAAGACTTGAAAAATCAAGTCTTTTATTTTTTACAAGATGATCTGTAAGCCGAGTTCTGTCGTGAACGGCCATCTATCTTGGCGCGGCATTGCTGCCGCGCTCCAGCCACTTTTCCCGGCACATCGGGCAGATGTATAGCCGGAGTCAGTGTTGCTTCGGATAGGGTTTACAGGGCTTCACGGTCTCCCGCAAAGCCGGTGAGCTCTTACCTCGCCTTTCCACCCTTACCTGAAAAATCAGGCGGTATATCTCTGTTGCACTTTCCCTAAGGTCACCCTCGGCGGCCGTTAGCCGCTATCCTGCCCTGCGAAGCTCGGACTTTCCTCAGATATTAAATATCCGCGGCCGTTTAATCATCTTGCCCGCTTATTGTACCATAAAAATCCTGTGGTGTCAAAAACAAAATACAGGGAATAATATGTAATGTATCATATTTTCGGAGGATTTTTTATGGATTTTTCTGCTTTTGGTAAATATTTCTTAGGCGCCAACTCTTGTGAGGGCTTTGTTTCACGCTTCAAGGAAAGCTATAGCGCACATAAAGGAGAACGCGCCTTTATTATAAAGGGAGGTCCGGGTACGGGAAAATCGTCTTTAATGAAATTTATTGCATCCAAGTGCGCGCAAAACGGAAAAGAAATCGAGCTTTTTCCCTGCAGCAGTGACCCCGACAGCCTTGACGGTATTAAAATCCTACCCGAAGGCACCGTTTTCCTTGACGGTACTGCACCGCATATTATTGAGCCTGAGCATCCCGGCGTTTGTGAGCAGATAGTTGACCCCGGCAGATTTTGGAACGCTGACCTGCTTCGCGTCCACCGCAAGCAAATAATCGAAACAATGGCACTTTGTAAAGCGTATCACGCACAGGCGGCACGGTACATATTTGCTGCGGGAAGGCTTCTTGGCGACAATATAGCCCTTCAAAAGACGCATATGAATACCGATAAAATTCACGCCTTTGCCCGTTCACTCTCAAAAAAACATCTGCCCGAAAAACGGGGAAAAGGCAGTATTACCGAGCGATTTTTAAGTGGTATAACTCCGAAGGGCATTGTTTTTTATTCCTCTACCCTTAAAAAGAACATCAAACAACGCATTATTATTTCGGATAAATACGGCGCGGTGGCATCCCAAATTATGGAATATCTTTTAAACGATGCGGTAAAAAAAGGTTACAGTGTAATAGCTGTGCGCAGTGCCTTTTTCCCGTCCTGTGTTACCGACCACATAATTATCCGTGAGCTTTCACTCGCGTTTTGCAGCGAAAACGATTATATGCATATAGGCACCGATGAGCGCCGTGTCCACTCACGCCGCTTTGAGGATAAGTCATTTAAGACAAATCGGGAGAAGCTTCGCTTTAATGCCAAGGCGGCAAAGGAAATGCTTATCAGTGCCTGTGAGGCATTAAATCACGCCAAGGCGGTGCACGATGACCTTGAGGCATATTATATAAAGGCAATGGATTTCAGCGCGCTAAGCAACTATGCAAGCGAACTGCTTAACAAAATAATATAAGCATATAAAAAGGCTTTGCTCAAAAATGAGCAAAGCCTTTTAAAATATAATATACAATCCCGATTCAAGTGCGGCAAATTCCCTGCTTTGTACCTTCAAATAACGCCTAAGCGGTTCACGAAAGGAATACATTTGTGTTAGCGAAAAATTTGTTGGGTCAAGCTTCACTATTGAGTTAGAGCCTGCATTACATATAACAATGCCATCCTCAGTAGCGGTTAACTGCACAGGTTTATCAAATGGCGAAGTTTCACCGCCGCCTATACGCAATTCCTCGTGCATATTATTCAGGTTAAAACGAATAAGGCAATTATACTCCTTAAAGCACGCCCAAAGGCTATCCTTATAAATTGCAATATCCGTAGGGCAGGTATCCTTGTATAGCAGACAGCTTGTCCAAAGTATTGAGCCATCGGTATCAAGAAGGGTTACGGTACCGTCGCTGTCAAGAATAAATACCCTGTCCTCAGGCAGGTGAAGTACCTTGCTTTCGAAAACGTTTTTTACTTTTTTCTTATATATTTTATACCTTAAACCGAATTTTGCCAGAAGGTAGTTGCTCTTTGTGACAGGTGACATACGTCCCGTTTCAAAGGATATCATATTATATGCGCCCTGAAGCTGACCGTTTTCGTCCTCATTACAGTAGACAAAAACAAAACCATTTTCAAGGGGCTTCATATCATAGATATTCCCTTCAAACAGCCTTTGCATTTCTTCTTTCCCACCTTTCTTTTATATTCTAACCTAAAACACACCTAAGGTCAATGCTTTTATAAAAATTATGGGATAGAAAAAATGCTGTTTAATGGCACTTTTCGTATTATCTGTTTTGCATATAAAAATCCATTGCACGCTGCATAAACTCGCGCGTAACCGAAAAATACTCAGCAAGCTCATCAATATCGCTTAGTCCGTTTTTCTGTGCTTTTTCAAGTTCCCTTAACGGAACCAAACTTCTAATAGCCCAGCTCCACGCCCTTTTTTCGTATTTTTCGCGTATGTCCAATGATGAATACATATTATAAAAGCCTGCTGTAGCGCAATGACCAAGCTCATGAGCAAGGCATACCCGTTCCTGACAACCAAAAACCTTCGGGTCTAATGCGACATATTCTCCGCTATCCGCGCTTATACACACAGACTTATTTTTAGGTAATGGAAAAAAATCCACCGTTATTCCTTTTTCTGCGGCAATTGAGTAAAGCTTATTTGTTTCCATTTTCACGCTCCTTAATATACATGGCGTAACGCTTTACCTCATTCCACATTTCATCGGTAACCTCCTCTCCTCCACCAAAGAGTGCCGCCTTTAAACGGCTTTCCTCACTGATACAGTTTTCGTTACCTAAAAGGTATTCAACGCTTACGCCGAAATAACCTGCAATTTTTGCAAGTGTTGTTGCTGAAAGTGATTTTAGTCGACCCATTTTAAGGTCAGACAGATTTGCCCTCGCGACCGAACATTGTTTGCACAGAGTTGTAACAGTTATGCCTTTTTTTTCGCATAACTGTTCAATGCGTTCATATAATCCCATATTCTAAAATCCCCTTTTATTGGTTTTGCCAAAATATTACGGAATTTCGTAATATTGTATTGACAATTACGGAATTTCGTATTACAATAATCATAGAGTTACGGAATTCCGTATTACAAGCATATTATATTACAGTTTTTCGTAATTGTCAACAGTTTTTTAAGGAGAATTTAAAATGTTTTATTGCAACAATTGTAGGTCTTATTTTGATGTACCTTTTATAATAAAGGAATCCCAAGGCGCACCGCCTCCCTACTGTGAGGAGAGCGAGGTTTGTCCTTCCTGCCAAAGCAGTGATTATAAAGCTACCTATAGCGGATATTGCCGTTGTTGCGGAAGGAAGATTCCAAATACCCGCGAATACTGCAACGAAACCTGTAGAAAAGCGGGAGAGGAAATGTGGGTTCGGCAGCGGCAAAGGCAGGAGGATAGAAAGAAGGACCCTATGTACATAACCTTAGCGCAAATCGACCTATATAATAAGAAGCACGGCACAAATTTAAGCTACGGACAGTATACTGCAATGAAGGGAGCAAAAAGAAATGATTGTTGAAGAGAAAAAAAGATATCTTTCAAATTATCGTGTTGTTGCGGCAGCCCTTAAGCGTACCGAAAAACAAATTTTCCTTTATGGTGAAAGCCAGGAAATACTAAACGAGCAAAAAATGTATATCGCGACTTTATCTAAAATGAAGGAAGAAATTTCTCTTGTGGACAACCCTTTGCTTCGCGAGATACTGACCCAAAAATACCTTTGCGGGCTAAAACTTAATGCTATTTGTGATAATTTGGGATACAGTTTAAGGCAAACCATACGGCTTCATAAAAAGGCACTTGAGCTTTTTACAATCCTATAATATTGTAATTTACATAATGTCCCAATAGTGGTATAATGAATGTAAAGAGGGGTGGTTTTTTGGAACGTGTTATATTACACTGTGATCTTAATAACTTTTTTGCCTCGGTCACACTTTTGGAAAATCAGACCCTAAAGAATCTGCCTGTGGCGATATGCGGCAATAAAGAGGAACGCCACGGTATAGTTCTTGCAAAGAACGAGGCGGCAAAAAAATTCGGCGTTAAAACTGCCGAAGCAATATGGGAAGCGCAGGCTAAATGCCCTGAGCTTATAATTTTGCCGCCCAATCACAAAAAATATCAGGAATATTCCAGCGCGGCGCGGGATATCTACCGCCGCTACACCGACCTTATTGAGCCGTTTGGCATTGATGAATGTTGGCTTGATGTCACAGGCAGCCGTCTGCTTTTCGGTGACGGTGAGCAGATAGCCCAACGCATACGAAAAGAAATAAAGGAGGAGCTTGGTATTACCGTTTCGGTAGGTGTGAGCTTTAATAAGGTTTTCGCAAAACTGGGCTCTGACTATAAAAAGCCCGATGCAGTAACCGTAATATCAAGGGAAAATTTTAAAGACCTTGTTTGGAATATGCCCGTTGGCGACCTGCTTTTTGTGGGAAAAAATACCGCCGCGCGCCTTAACTCAAGCGCAGTTTTCACAATAGGCGACCTTGCGCTTTGCGATGACCGCGCCGTAGAACGATTGCTTGGCAAAAACGGACGTGAGCTTAAAAGCTATGCGCTTGGTGAGGATAATTCCCCCGTTTCACCCGATAATGCAACGCATACACCAAAGAGTATTGGCAGAAGTGTTACCACTCCTACTGATATCACATCGCCGCAGCAAGTATGGAAAATATTTCTTGAGCTTGCCGAAGATATCTCAAGACAGTTAAGGGAACACGGACTTTTTGCAGGCAGCATTACCGTTCATACCAGAACCTCTACCCTTAAGGTTCAGGAATTCAGCCATTGCCTTGATTTCCCGACTGCTATTAGTATGATTATTGCAAAAAAAGGAATGGAACTGTTTAAGAAGAACTATAATTGGCAACTACCCCTTCGCTCGGTAGGACTAAGGGTAACCCGCCTTACCGATAATCTTTGCGGTATTCAACAGGATTTGTTTGGTGAGAGTGACGATAGGCAAAAGCTTGAAGCCGTTGAGAACTCACTTTTTAATATAAGAAAAAAGTTTGGTAAGGACAGTATTGTACGAGGCAGAAGCCTTGACTGATAAATTTTTCTAATTTTTCCTTGCATTTACGCTTAATATAATGTATACTGATTTTATTAGTTTAACACATTAAAGCAAAGAAATGAGGAGAAGAAATGTTAACTACAGATTGGGTGATACTTTGTACCATTATTGTTTATATGGCAATGATGGTTTACATAGGTCTCGCTGTTTCTAAGAAAAACAAAACATCCAGTGACTTTTATCTTGGCGGCAGACGTCTTGGACCCCTTGTAACCGCAATGAGTGCCGAGGCATCAGATATGAGCGGTTGGCTTTTAATGGGCCTGCCCGCCGTTGCTATGATGACAGGACTTGCGGAAGCAAGCTGGACGGCTATCGGTCTTGCTATTGGTACATATCTTAACTGGCTTTTTGTTGCTAAGCGCCTTCGCGTTTACAGTCAGAGAATTGATGCCTTTACCCTGCCCGACTTCTTTACAAGACGTTTTGGCGATAAGAGCAGAATTCTGACCACCGTTGCCGCACTTATGATAGTAGTGTTCTTTATTCCATACACTGCATCGGGCTTTGCCGCCTGCGGTAAGCTTTTCGCTTCACTGTTTGGAATGGACTATACCCTTGCTATGATATTAAGTGCTGTGGTTATTGTAATTTACTGCACCTTAGGCGGATTCCTTGCAGCCTCCACTACCGACTTTATTCAAAGCATTATTATGACAATTGCTTTGTTTGTTGTTGTAGGCTTTGGCGAGGGTTTTGTAAACGGTTTTGGAAATGTATTCTCAAACGTTGCAGGGCTTAACGGTTACCTTGACCTGTTTAAGGGCTTTAACGTTGCTACCCAAACTACCGGAAGCTACGGCGCATTACCTGTCGCCTCTACCCTTGCCTGGGGACTCGGTTACTTTGGTATGCCCCACATACTGCTCCGCTTTATGGCTATTGAGGATAAGAATAAATTAAAGTTGTCCCGCCGCGTTGCAAGCGTTTGGGTAGTTATCTCTATGGGCGTTGCCGTGCTTATCGGCGTTATTGGCTACTCCCTTATGAAACAGGGTGTGCTTCCCTCCTATGAAAGTGCAACAGCCGCCGAAACAATAATTGTTGATATTTCTAAGTTCCTTAGTAAATTCGGTTTTGTTCCCGCCTGTACCGCAGGTATAATCCTTGCAGGTATTCTGGCATCTACAATGTCCACTGCCGACTCACAGCTTCTTGCGGCATCCTCAAGTATTTCACAGAATCTTATTCAGGAAACCTTTAAGGTTAAACTCAGCGCAAAGGCTTCTATGGTACTTGCCCGCGTTTCGGTTATCATTATCTCGGTTATAGCTATCTTCCTTGCGCTTGATCCAAATAGTTCGGTATTCGGCATTGTATCCTTTGCTTGGGCAGGTTTTGGTGCCGCATTCGGTCCTATAATGCTTTGCGCGCTATTCTGGAAGCGCACGAACAAATACGGCGCAATTGCAGGTATGATAACAGGCGGCGCAATGATATTCTTCTGGAAGTTTGTTATCAGAGATGTTTTTGCTGACACTATTCTTAATATCTACGAGCTTCTCCCCGCCTTTGTTTTAGCCCTCATAGTAACCGTTGTAGTAAGTCTTATAACCAAGGCTCCTACAAGCGAAATTACCGATACCTTTGATGAGGTTAAGGCAGAGTGCAAGCAATAATTAATATATAGTTTTTATCCCGAAGAGGATTTACTCTTCGGGATTTTTTGTTTTTTATGAACGATGAATATTGGTGTGCCTAACGGCACAGATATATTGTAGGGCAAAGGCTTACTCCTGCCGTTTAAATTTGCATAAACCAAACGGGAGGGGGATGAGACCCCTCCCCTACAAAGTGGCAAAAAAAGGGCCATAAATAGTAAAAGCCTGTAAGATTTACTTACAGGCTTTTAAACTATTTTATTCAGCGCAAAATACACTAAATATGAAAATAAAGCAATTTTTGATGTTGAAGCCGTTTTCTCTGTCCACGAAGATGTATTTCTATACCTGGAGTGGCAGAAAAGCGGCTAAAAACATAACCCCTGCAAGTAACTTGCAGGGGTTTATCGTTTTGTTCAGCACAAAAATTATTTATTTTCCACGTTTGATGTAGGTGGTGTGGAGTATCTCATGTGCCTTATGGCTACCTGGCTCACCGAAGAACTCCTTGTAAATCATTTTGATATCGGGGTTTTCGTGTGACTTTCTTACGCCAAGCATAGCATCGGCATCGTAGAGAACCTTTGCACGAACAGCAGGAAGGTCAACCTCCTCACGCAGCTGCATGGGCTGTACGGGCTGACCGCCGCCGTTTACGCAACCGCCGGGGCAAGCCATAATTTCAACAAACTGAACATCAAGCTCACCGTCACGAACCATATTAAGAAGCTTGTTGGCATTTGCAGTGCCACTGGCAACTGCAACCTTAACCTCAAGGTCACCAAGCTTATAGGATGCGGTCTTGATACCCTTGGTTCCGCGAACATCGCAGAATTCAAGCTTCTCAAGGGGTTTGCCGAGTATAGTCTCAGCAGCGGTACGAAGGGCTGCCTCCATAACACCGCCTGTAGCACCGAATATAGCACCTGCACCCGAACCGATAGCAAAGGGATTATCAAACTTCTCATCGGGAAGTCTGTTAAAGTTGATACCTGCACGGTCAATCATCTTGCCGAGCTCACGGGTGGTAATAGCAAAGTCTACATCGTAGATGCCCTCGCCTGCAGCGCACTGGTCAGGACGCTTGCACTCAAACTTCTTAGCGGTACAAGGAATAGCCGAAACGAATACGATATCCTTAGGATCAATGCCGTCTCTTTGGGCTAAGAAGGTCTTAACAACAGCACCGAACATCTGCTGAGGTGACTTACAGCTAGAAAGATTTTCGGTAAAGTCGGGATGATAATGCTCGCAGTATTTTACCCAACCGGGTGAGCAGGAGGTGATAAGAGGAAGCTTACCGCCATTCTTAATTCTCTCCATAAGCTCGTGCGCCTCTTCCATAATGGTGAGGTCGGCAGTGAAGTTCATATCAAACACGCCGTCAAAACCAAGACGCTTAAGAGCTGCAACCATTTTGCCTTCAACATCGGTACCGGGAGCGTTGCCGAAGCACTCGCCCAGAGTAGCGCGAACAGAAGGAGCGGTACATACATAAACCTTCTTGGAGGGATCATTGATAGCGGCGAAAATTTCGTCGGTTTCATCTCTCTCGGTAAGGGCACCTGTAGGACAGGCTACGATACACTGACCGCAAGCGATACAGGGGTTATCCTTAAGAGGAGTTTCAAATGCACAGGCGATGTGGGTATCAAAGCCGCGGTCATTCGCGCCGATAACGCCAACTCCCTGATTGTGCTTACAAACAGCAACACAACGGCGGCAAAGAACGCACTTCTCATTATCGCGAACTAAGAAGGGAGTAGACTCATCCTTCTTATGCTCACTAAATTCGCCTACAAAAGCATACTGGTCATAAATACCGAAGTCCTTAGCCATTTTCTGCAGTTCGCAGTTCTGGTTTCTAAGACAGCTTAAGCAATCCATCTTATGATTGGAAAGAATAAGCTCAAGGTTTGTTTTTCTTGCCTTTACAGCGGCAGGAGAATTTGTATAGATTTCCATACCCTCATTTACGGGCTGCACGCAAGCGGCAACCAGTGAACGGGCACCCTTTACTTCAACAAGGCACATACGGCAGGCACCGATGGCATTGATTTTTTTCATATAGCAAAGGGTAGGAACATCGATAGAAGCGGCCTTACAGGCTTCGAGAATGGTTGAACCGCTCTCAACAGCATAGTCGCGGCCGTTAATTTTAATGTTTACTAAAGCCATAGTTGATTCTTACTCCCTTTCTATTTCTTTACGATAGCGCCGAACTTACACTTATCCATACAAGCACCGCACTTAATACACTTGTTAACATCAATAACGTGAGGATTTTTAACTGTACCTGAGATAGCACCAACAGGGCAAACTCTCGCACAAGCGGTACAACCCTTACACTTATCTTCAATAACAGAGTACTGAAGCAGGTTCTTACATACGCCTGCAGGACACTTCTTGTCAACGATGTGAGCAATATACTCATCGCGGAAGTAACGAAGTGTGGATAAAACAGGGTTGGGAGCAGTCTGACCAAGACCGCAAAGAGAAGCAGACTTGATGTGATAGCAAAGCTCTTCCATCTTCTCAAGGTCTTCCATAGTGGCATTACCGTCGGTTACCTTAGTGAGAAGCTCAAGAAGACGTTTAGTACCGATACGGCAGGGTGTGCACTTACCGCAGGACTCATCAACGGTGAACTCAAGGAAGAACTTAGCGATATCAACCATACAGGTATCCTCGTCCATAACGATAAGACCGCCGGAGCCCATCATAGAACCGATTTCAATAAGATTGTCATAGTCTATGGGAACATCAAAATGCTCTACAGGAATACATCCGCCGGAGGGGCCGCCTGTCTGGGCTGCCTTGAACTTCTTACCGCCGGGTACGCCGCCGCCGATTTCCTCAACAACCTCACGCAGAGTTGTACCCATAGGTACCTCAACAAGTCCTGTGTTGGTTATGTTACCACCAAGAGCGAACACCTTTGTACCCTTAGACTTTTCGGTACCCATAGAGTTAAACCAATCGGCACCAAGAAGAATTATACGGGGAATGTTTGCATAGGTTTCAACGTTGTTAAGTACGGTAGGCTGACCGAAAAGGCCCTTAACTGCGGGGAACGGAGGACGGGGTCTGGGCTCACCACGGTTACCCTCGATAGAGGTCATAAGAGCGGTTTCCTCACCGCAAACGAATGCACCTGCACCGAAACGAATGGTAATATCAAAATTAAATCCGGTACCAAAGATATCCTTACCGAGAAGTCCGTACTCACGGGCCTGCTTAATTGCGATCTCAAGACGCTGAATAGCAATAGGATACTCTGCACGAACATAAACATAACCTTCGTCAGCACCGATAGCGTAACCGGCTATTGCCATAGCCTCAATAAGGGCATGGGGGTCACCTTCAAGGATTGAACGGTCCATAAATGCACCGGGGTCACCTTCGTCAGCATTACAGGCAACATACTTCTTATCACTTACAGACTTAGAAGCAAACTCCCACTTCTTACCTGTGGGGAAGCCGCCGCCGCCTCGACCGCGAAGACCTGAATCGGTGATGCACTTAATAACATCCTCAGGAGTCATCTCGGTAAGAACCTTACCAAGAGCCTGATAACCGTCCATGGCGATATACTCATCTATAACCTCAGGATTGATAACGCCGCAGTTACGCAGAGCAACACGCTCTTGTTTTTTATAGAACTGAGTTTCGTTTAATGAGGTAACGCGATTTTCTGCGCTTTCCTTCATCTCGTGGTGAACAAGACGGTCAACGATACGGCCCTTAAGCAGATGCTCGCTTACAATTTCAGGAACATCATCAGCAGTGATGCAGCTGTAGAAGGTGCCTTCGGGGTAGATTATCATAATGGGGCCTAATGCGCAAAGACCGAAGCAACCTGTAGTAACTATTTTTACCTCTTCGGTAAGGCCCTGCTTTTCAAGCTCGGTTTCAAGAGCTGATCTGACAGTCATGCTGCCGGAGGAAGTACATCCGGTACCGCCGCAGATAAGTACATGTGAACGAATCATTCTTTTATTTCCTCCTTACTTTTTAAAACCGCCGATGGTATATTCTTCAACCACCTTGCCGCCCTTGATATGCTCTTCAACAACACGGGCAGCCTTTTCGGCAGTCATCTTAACATAGGTAACCTTTTCCTTACCCTCTTCAAAAACTTCAACAACGGGCTCGTACTGGCAGATGCCGATACAGCCTGTCTGGGTAACTGCAACATCAGTGATGCCTGCTTTATTTATCTCCTGTGCAAAAGCGTTAAGCACGGGACGTGCGCCTGCTGCAATACCGCAGGTAGCCATACCTACAACAATGCGCTTGCCGCCGTCCTGCTCGCGGATAATAACCTTGCTTTGCATTTTATCTCTGAGTGCGGTAAGTTCTGCTAAGCTTTTCATTATATTTTCCTCCAATAAAATTATTTTTCTAAAGCATCGTACTGTTCTGAAAGATACTCTTTAACCCAGTCTATTACCTCAAAGCTAGAAAGCGGAATATCCGCACCCAGCATTTGCCGCATTTGATTTGTGGACAGTGTTACCTGACCTGCGGGGGTCTTATGAATGTACTCAAAATCGACCTTGTCGTTACCCTGAATAAGCGTGCACAGGGTAGATACCATATCACCTATCGGAGTGAAATCGATACTTTTTGTATTAAAGGTTGCGGTAACTGTTGTACCGTGGTCGGGAGTTACCCCGTCCTCCACCTTGGAAACAATATCAATATCTCCCTGCGCCTGATTAGCCGCCAGCTTTAAAAGCGGAAGCCCCAAGCCCACCTTACGGGTGGTACGGGTGGTATAAAAGGGATTTGTTACGCCCTTTACTATCTCCTCGCTCATCCCTTTTCCGTTATCGGAAATTTTAAGGGTGAGTATTGAGTTTGCATCCTCAATAAGGCTTATGCCCACAAGGGATGCTCCTGCGCTAAGAGAGTTTTGAGTAATATCAAGTATATTAAGTGACAGCTCCTTCATAAGGGCTTAAAGATACTTTTCAAGAATACCGTCAATATCTTCCTTTTTAAGACGGCCGTAAACCTCGTCGTTAATGGTGAGTACCGGTGCAAGACCGCAAGCACCTATGCAACGGGTAGCCTCAAGAGAGAACTTACCGTCAGGTGATGTCTCGCCTGATTTAATTCCGAGCTTTTCTTCAATTCGGGCAATTATGTCACCGGAGCCCTTAACATAGCAGGCGGTACCAAGACAAACTGCAATGGCAACCTCGCCGTTGGGGTTTAACTTGAACTGAGAATAGAAAGATGCTATTCCGTAAACCTCTTCAAGAGAGGCGCCCATACCATCGGCGATCATTTTCTGAACTTCAATTGGCAGATAACCGTAAATATCCTGTGCTTCCTGCATTACAGGCATCATAGCACCGGGAACGCCTTGATACTTGGCGATTACGGCCTTTAGCTTTTCTTCCTGTTCAGGTGTTCCCTTAAACATAACGGTAGTAAGCTTTTTTTTCATAAAATTTATATACCTCCCGTGCGGATAAACCGCAATTTTTTGCATATTTAACACCGCTGAAAAACAGTGTAACACGCTATTGGTATAAGTATATCATATATTGCGACAAAATTCAATCTATTTTGTTATTTTTTTGTCAAAATATTTTTCACAAGTGACGCTGCTGTATTTTCAGGTAATTCTATATAGTTTACAGCTCCGCTGACACCCGCAATCCCGTGTGCATCGGATGAGGAAATAATATTAAGGATGTTTAATATCGGATATCTTTCTTTGTATTTTTCAAGCTCTATAATATCCCTTATTTCTGCTGCAGTAAAGCCCGCATCGGCAGGGATATCTCCAAGCACAGCAATAATACCGTTTGAGTCACGGTCAATATGTGCGGGATATGCAACACCGCCCATTTTTCTCACAATTCGCACCGCATCATTTATGCTTATAGATGTTGCGACGATAAGCAACCGGGATATCTCCCCCGTTATCTCGTCCTCCTCATTCATAATATGCTGGTTGCCGAATATTTTAGGCTTATTTTCAATGGACGCACTGTGCTTTTCGACTATTTGGTCAAACTCCATAGCCGCTTCAAGGGTAGGAAAAAGGCAGATTATATGCACATCCTCGGCGGTAGTAAGCTCCATGCCTGCAATAGGTGTTATACCGTAAAACTCACAAGCAGTAAAAAACGCGGGACAGTTTTTACAGGTGTTATGGTCGGTAAGCGCGACAATGTCCAGTCCATTCACCTTGGCTATACCCGCAATCAGCGCGGGGGTAGCGTCATCATCGGCGCAAGGAGAAAGGCAGGAATGTATATGGAGATCGTAAAAAAACTTCATAACACTTCCCTGCCTTCCAGTAATTTGTATTTTGTTTATATGAGTTCGCCCACCTTAGAGCACAGCGCAAAGGTTGATTCCTCGCTACCTAAAAGGTTAATTTGTTTTGCGCGCGCAACCGACAGCATTTCTTCATCGGGCGCAACACCTTCAGCCAATATAACACAGGCGGTATCCGCTAGGCTTGCCACCGCTATTACATTTATATTTGTCATAATTGTTATCCAGGCATCGCCCTCGCTTGCTCTGCCCATTACCCAGCTTAGCAAATCCCCTGCATATCCCCCTGTTATCTCACGTTCGGGGTCGCTGAGCACAAATTCCTTAAGTATAATCTTTTCGGTCAGTTGTTTTACCGTCAATGGTCATCTTCCTCTCTGCAAAAAACACAGTCACTAAGCTTTGCTCTTCCCTGAACAATATCCTCGGCAAGAGCGTGACAGGAGGGCGCACCGCATGCGGCGCAGTCCTTACCCCTAAAAAGTCGCTCAAGCTCCTTTATTTTTGCCATTTTACGCATGGCTGTAGCCATATCCTCATCAAGACGAAGCACATGGGACTGAGCCAAGGGAGTTTTCCATTTATATGTTCCAAAATGCTTGCGGTTTTCCTTTGCGGTATCCACATTGCTCACCGGCAGATATCTTCGAAGAATATGAAGCCTTGCCCTTGAAATATACGGATTTTCCACATTAAGGCAACCGCCTACACAGCCGCCGTAGCAGGCATTAAGCTCAACAAACTGAAGTCTGCCAAAGCTTTTATTCTCAATTTCCTCCAAAACCTTAATAACATTTTCAATACCGTCAGCCGCTAAATACTGGCTGTTATAAAGTGCCGACGCCTCGCCGCCCGAGCCTGCCCAGCTTATTCCGATTCTTCCCGACTGTGACATTGCCTCGGGTTTTTTCAGCTTGTTCATCACAGGCACAAGCTTAAAGTACATTTCCTTAATGGAAATAACGCCGTCTATAGCACTTTTTTCAACTCCTATCGGCTGACGCATATAGGTAACCTTTGCAGGACAGGGGCTAATGAAGAATGCTCCTATGTCCTCTTCTTTAAGCTCGGGATGGTCCTCAAGAGCCTTATTTTTAGCAATTCTTGCGGCATACTCAACAGGAGCTAAAATAGGCAAAACGTTTTCACAAAGGGATGGGAAGCGCACCGAAATAAGCCTTACTACCGCAGGACAAGCGGAGGAAATAATAGGTTTTGGAATATCGAGCTTTTTAAGATATTCCCTTGTGTATTCGGTTACAAGCTCTGCTGCCCTTGCTACCTCAAATACTTCATCGAATCCACAACCGATAAGTCCGTTTAAAACATAATCAATATCCTCAAGATGGTCAAATTGCCCGTAAAGAGCAGGCGCAGGCAGAGCAATCTTATATTTAAAATTATTGATGATTTCAAAACTGTCGGAGCAAGCGGTTTTTGCCTTTTGTGGACAAACACGGATACACTCACCGCAGTCTATACATTTTGCCGATTCTATTACTGCCCTTCCGTCCTTAACACGAATGGCCTCGGTGGGACAGCGTTTAACGCAATTGGTACAACCTGTGCATTTTGAAACATCCAAAGACACCGAATGTACAAATTCTGACAATACTCTCACCTCTGATTTAGTTTACATTAACTACCATATATACCTTTGTTCCCACGCCGACGGTGGACTCTATCTTCATTTCGTCGGTATACTTCTTCATATTGGGAAGACCCATACCCGCACCAAATCCCAAAGCGTGAATGTCCTCAGGAGCGGTGGAGTATCCCTCCTGCATAGCAAGGTCAATGTTGTCAATTCCCTTGCCCTTATCCTCAAGAAGAATTTCAATTTTATCGGGGTAAACGGTAACAAAGGCATCTCCGCCCTCAGCGTGGATGACCATATTTATCTCACCCTCATACATTGCAATGGAAACTCGTCGAATAACATCGGTTGAAAAGCCTAATTGGCGAAGAGTCTTTTTAACATTAGCGGATGCCTCACCTGCAGTGGTGAAGTTATCTCCGTCTATTTTATAATGCAATTTCAGCGGTTCACTCATTTGCACTCACTCCCGCCTGTAAGACCTGCTGCATAAAGTCTGCCGCAGGCAACATACATTCTCTCATTAGTAGTAAGCACTGCCATACCGCAGTCCCTTGCAAGCTCTAAAATATCGTCGCCGGGCACCTTTGCGCGCACAAAAACTACACAGCGCATATCCATCATAGCTGCGGTACGAATAACCTGAGCGTTTACAAGGCCCGTGAGCAATACCGCCTGGTCCTTAACAAAGGCAAGAACATCGCTCATCATATCACTGCCACAGGCAGAACGCACCTCGGTTTCAAGCATATCCTCTCCGCAAAGAATCCGAGCATCAAGAAGCTGCGCAATCTGACTTATTTTCATAGAAAACTCCTCCGTTAATGTCTTCTGTATATTTTAATTATACTATATTCTTTTTCGAAAATCTACTGTTAAAAATGTATATAAAAATACGGTAACCATTGTGAAACGGTTACCGCACTTTATATATAGACTTTTGCCTTTATTGTTTTTCAATTATGCTTTTTACCGCCCGTGATGCCGCCATAAGCCCTGCCGATGCAGGCACAAAAACGGCACTTGCAGGACAAGGTCTGCCGCTTTGTCTAACCTCACCGAAGGGCTGACTTTTTATAGGCTCCTCGGTGGAATATATAACCTCAAGGGACTCTATTCCCCTTTTGCGAAGTGTGTTTCGCATAACGCGGGCCAGAGGGCATCCCCTTGTTTTGTAAATGTCGGTAAGGGTAAGTTTTGTGGGGTCAAGCTTGTTCGCCGTGCCCATTACGCTGATTATAGGTACGCCCATCTCCTTTGCGCGGCAGATAAGCTCGGTTTTACAGGTAACGGTATCAATAGCATCAATGATATAATCAAACTGTTTCAAATCAACGCTGCCAGCCGTTTCTACGCAGTAAAACATATTGTGTTCTACCACCTCTACGCCCTCGCTTATATCGGCGGCACGCTTTGCCGCAACAGCTGTCTTAGCCTGACCTATATTGGAGCGAAGCGCTATTATCTGACGGTTTAAATTGCTCACCGCAACACTGTCGCTGTCAAAAATATGAATAGTTCCAACGCCGCTGCGCACCAATGCCTCAAAAGCGTATGAGCCAACGCCCCCTACGCCGAATACCGCAACGGTACTGTTTTGCAGTCGCTGAAAACTTTCCTCACCCACAAGGGCACCAATGCGAATAAATTCTTCTTTCATAATTTATTGCTCCAGATACTTTATAAGAGTGGACAGCTCGTTTTCAAAGTTGACTCCGTAACGCCTGTCACTGTTATCCTTTAGAGTTCGCCTGATGCAGTCAAGGGTAAAATCAACCGCAACCTTTGCGCTATCTTTAATCGTCTTGCCCCTTAGCACCGCGGCGGTAAAGGCGCTGGCGAAAACATCACCCGTTCCGTGGAACACTGCATCGGCACGCTGCGCAAAGTAGTAGCTTATTTCACCGTTACACATGATAGCGGCACCCAATTGCTCATCATCAAAGCAAACCCCTGTCAGCACAATATCAACGCGCGTTTCTTTATATAGAGCGCGAAGGATATCCTCGATATATTCCTTAGTATATGGCGGTTCAAGGTATTTCTTTCCAACAAGAAGACACGCCTCGGTTATGTTAGGTACAATAATATCGGCTATTTTGCAAAGTCCAAGCATCTCGCGGGGAAAATCCTCATCAAAGCCTGCGTATAGCTTTCCGTGGTCCGCCATAACGGGGTCTACTATTATTTTCGTGTTGGAATCCTTTAAAAGCCCAACTGCCTTAATTACAAGCTGAACCTGAGATTTTGAGCCAAGATAGCCCGAATAAATAGCATCAAATTTAATATTCTCTCTGCGCCAATGCTCGGCTATAGGTAGAATATCCTCGGTTAAATCTCTGAAGGTGTAACCCCTAAAGCCGCCCGTGTGTGTGGATAGCACGGCGGTAGGTATTACTGCGGTTTCAATTCCCGCGGCTGATATAACGGGTAACGCCACGGTCAACGAGCATTTGCCGAAGCCCGAAATATCGTGAATTGCGGCAACTCTTTTTTGTCCCATAATTATTTAAGCCTCTTTTTACAAACGAAATTTAGACAGCACTGCTCGCACAGCGCCTTTCTTGCGGTGCACACCGCCCTACCGTGAAGCACACTGCGGTGACAAAAATCATTTGATTCCCCCGACGGGAGCAGCTTTATCATCTTTTGCTCCACAGTGATAGGATTTTTAGTGTTCACAAATCCAAGGCGGTTGCAAAGTCTTATAAAGTGGGTATCGGTAACAACTGCAGGCTTACCGTAGATGTCACCGCGTACTAAATTAGCAGTCTTTCGGCCAACACCGGGAAGTGTAAGCAAATCCTCCATTTCCTCGGGTACCTTTCCTGCAAACACCTCGCAGATACGCCGAGCTATGCCGATAAGGTCTTTTGCCTTGGTCTTATAAAGACCACAGGTTTTTATAAGAGCCTCTATATCGGCAAGCGGTGCCGTTGCCATTTTTTGCGGCGTGGGATATTTTTTAAACAGTGCGGGCGTAACAAGATTTACCCTTGCATCGGTGCACTGCGCCGAAAGGCGGGTAGCAATAAGCAGCTGAAAAGCATCAGCGTAGTCAAGCGAGCATATCGCATCGGGATACTGCTCCTTTAAAAGCTCCACCGCCGCCGCGGCACGCTGTTTTTCTGTCATACTAAATCACCAGCTTCATATCGCCTTTTTTGATAAGACCAAGCTTGCGCATAGCCTCACTCACACCAAAGGCTATAACGGCAGGTAAAATAAAGTGCATAAGCAATATTTCAATCAAAGCAACTCCAACATCAACACCGCTTTTTATCATACTTTCAAAAGCCATTAACGGACCGACAAGACCTGCGGTACCCATTCCCGAGCCCGTAGCATTGCTTGTCATTTGGAGTAATGCAGAGGATACAGGTCCTAAAATTGCGCTTGCGATTATAGCAGGCAACCATATTAAAGGACGACGCACAATGTTGGGCATCTGCAGCATTGAGGTGCCTATACCCTGAGCAATAAGACCGCCCATTTTATTTTCCCTATAGCTTGCAACAGCAAAGCCTATCATATTACAGCAGCAACCCACTGTGGCCGCTCCGGCGGCAAGACCCGAAAGTCCCATAGAGACGCCTATAGCGGCAGAGGAAATAGGTAAAGTCAGAAGAATTCCCATAACTACAGAAACTATTATACCGCCGATTATAGGACTCTGCTCAACGTTAAAGTTAACAATAGAGCCTATCCAAAGCATAAATCTTGATATGGGCGGACCTACAAGGTAGCCTGCGGCACTGCCCCCAAGTATGCAGCAAAGGGGGGTAAGAATTATGTCTATTTTAGTTTTGCCTGCAACAAAATAACCAATCTCGACAGCAACATAAGCGGCTACAAAGGCTCCCAGCGGCTCACCCGGTGAGCCAAAGGCAATACCGTCGCCAACTGTCGCGGCGGGAAATGCGCCAACAAGTCCCGCAACTGCCGCACTGACGGCAGTGAGCGGCTTTGCGCCGAGCTTTGTTGCAACGCCCACACCAATACCTGCACCCGTAAGCATTTTTGCCGCTTTGCTTATTGCAATTATATAAGTGCCGACAATACCGGGAATTATCGCGCCCAGCTGGGCAAGTATGGTTCCTATAATAAGGGTTGAAAACAATCCCAATGCCATACCGCCAAGTCCGTCAATAAAAAGTCGGTCAAGATACTTCCTCATTTTTTGCACCTCGTGAAAAAATAATACTTGCATTTATTATACAATAAACCTATAAAGTTCGTCAAGGCTTGTATATAACACATTTTTTAGATCATAATAAATAAAAATCAGTAAGAGAAGAGAAGAAATGAAAACAATAGCCTTTTTTGATACCAAACCCTATGACAGGGAAAGTTTTAAGCGTTTTGCAGATTCAGAAAAATATTCCTTTCGCTTTTTTGAGAATAAGCTCAATCGTGACACCGCGGGTATGGCGGCGTGCTGTGATGCGGTGTGCGCCTTTGTGAACGACACCATTGACAGGGATGTTATAGATACCCTTGAAAAATACGGCGTAAAGCTTATCGCACTTAGGTGCGCGGGCTATAATAATGTAGATGTAAAATATGCCGCAGGGCGTATTACCGTTGTGCGTGTTCCCAACTACTCTCCCTACTCGGTCGCTGAGCATACAATGGCTCTTTTGTTGCTTTTAAACCGAAAGCTTCACCGCGCATACATCCGTACCCGCGACCATAACTTTTCCCTTGAGGGGCTTACAGGCTTTGATTTAAACGGAAAAACGGTAGGAATTATAGGTACGGGTAAAATAGGGCGATGCTTTGCCGATATCTGCGCAGGTTTCGGTATGAATATTTTAGGCTTCGACCCATACCCCTCAGACCAATTCAAGGGTGACTATGTCGACCTTGACACGCTGTTCAAGAGTAGTGATATTATCTCACTGCACTGCCCGCTCACCAAGGAAAACCGTTACCTTATCAACCGCGACACCATTTCAAAAATGAAGGACGGAGTCTATATAATAAACACCTCCCGCGGTATGCTTATCGATACTGCCGCGCTCTCCGAGGGACTTAAATCCGCCAAGGTAGCGGGCGCAGGGCTGGATGTTTATGAGGAGGAAACAAGCCTTTTCTTCGAGGATTTTTCTGACGAGGTTATATCCGACGACCTGCTTACAACCCTTATTGCTATGCCCAATGTTATTGTTACCTCACATCAGGCATTTTTAACCAAAGAGGCGCTTTCGGGCATTGCAAAGACAACACTTGAAAATTTAGATGATTTTTTTGACTCAAAAGAATGTAAAAACGCTATTTAGGAGGAAATAGAATGAGCGAACAAATGGAAACTAAAATGAATTTCACCGTGGATACGAGAGACAGGGTGCTGAGGGCATGGGAAAATTCCGTTCAGATGACACGTGATTTTAAAATTTTTGCAAAACAGATAGATGAGCCTTGCCGCGCAAAGGAGCTTTTTGAGAAATTTGCCGTTGACGAAGGTGAGCACGCCGCGGCTTTTTTAGAGCTTTTACAGGAATACGAAAAAGCAAAAAACTAACGCTCAATAATTGACTTTACCACGCTTTTATGCTAAAATAACTTTTCAGAAAAAAGTATAAAGCGTGGTGAGATAATGAGCAATTCCTTTAGACGCGGCATTATTGACGGACTACCCATTTGCATAGGCTATCTCTCGGTTGCCTTTGCTTTTGGAATATTTGCCGTGTCGGGCGGACTGAATATTTTTGAAGCAGTTCTTATTTCAATGACAAATGTCACCTCGGCAGGTCAGCTTGCCGCTGTGCCTATAATAATTTCGGGCGGAATGTTAAGCGAGCTCATTACCTCTCAGGTAGTAATAAATTTAAGGTACGCGCTTATGTCGGTATCCCTTTCCCAAAAATTCAATTCGAGCGTAAGGCTCAAAGACAGGTTTTTAATTGCCTTTATAAACACCGATGAGGTTTTTGCCGTTACCGCCTCAAAAAGCGAAAATGTTGGAAGAAGTTATATGTTCGGACTTATTCTCACGCCCTACCTCGGTTGGGCAAGCGGTACTTTGCTTGGTGCTTTAGCGGGTAATATACTTCCCACAATTATAACCAACGCCTTGGGCATTGCAATTTACGGAATGTTTATCGCTATAGTTACACCCGCCGCAAAAAAGAGCCTTGCAACGGCAGGTTGTGTACTGCTTAGTGCTGCGCTTAGTTGCGCATTTTACTATATTCCTGTATTAAAAAAAGTACCAAGCGGCTTTGTTATTATAATCTGTGCGGTAACCGCTGCACTCATTCTGGCTGTGCTTGCGCCGATAAATCCTTTGCAAAAATCACAGGTGACGGCAAATGAATAATTATCCTTTTGTCGTCTATCTTGTTGCTTGCGCGGGCGTAACTTATCTTATAAGAATGTTGCCTCTTGTTCTTATAAAGAAAAAGATAAAAAATAGGTTTATTCTTTCCTTTTTGTATTACATACCCTACGCCGTTTTAACTGTTATGACGGTGCCTGCCGTATTCTACTCCACAGGCAACATAATTCCCGCTGCAATGGGCTTCGTTCTTGCTCTTATCTTCGCCTTTAAAGGAAAGGAACTTCCCATTGTTGCAGCGGTAGCCTGCACGGGTGCACTTGTTGCCGAGCTTGCTATGAGGTATATATTTTAATAATAGTTGATAATAAGCCAAAAGCGTGTATTTGCGTCATAGACGCAACATCGTTGGCAAGACCACATCGTTTTGTATCGGTAAGCGAACAATGATGTTGACCTAACGGTTAAATGATGTTTGCGGTTTCACCGCAAAACGCTGTTGTGTCCTGCATACACAAACACAAAAACAAAAAACCAGCCCTGCCTATTCAAGTTACGAAAAACAAAAAACCAGCCCTGTTGGACTGGTTTTTTGTTTTTGGTGACCCGGACGGGATTCGAACCCGTGTTACCGCCGTGAAAGGGCGGTGTCTTAGGCCTCTTGACCACCGGGCCTGGTAGCGGCGATAGGACTTGAACCTACGACACTTCGGGTATGAACCGAATGCTCTAGCCAGCTGAGCTACGCCGCCATATTTTATCGCACTTAATTGTTGCGACTAAGTTATTATATATGAGTATTCCCGATTTGTCAATACTTTATTTGCCAAATTTTTTAAAAAAACTCCCGCAAGAGTTTATCTTGCGGGAAGTTTTTATAATTTGAATTAGTCCTCACTATAGAGAGCAACGAGCTTCTCAAGGTGAGCACGGCGAGCCTTTGCAGTTTCGGCTGCCTTATCAAAGAGTTCTTGTGCACGATCGGGGAAGGAACGGGTAAGAGAAGAGTAACGAGCTTCGCCCATAATGAATTCCTTATAATCTGCTGTTGCAGGCTTGCTGTCAACAGAGAAGGGATTCTTGCCCTGTAATTTGAGAGCAGGATTGTAACGGAACAGATCCCAATATCCGCAAGCAACGGCTTTTCTCATCTCGTTCTGGCAGTTAACCATACCGCCCTTAATGGAGTGCATTTCGCAAGGTGAATAGCAGATAACGATTGAAGGACCGTTATAAGCCTCAGCTTCCTTAATAGCCTTTAAGGTCTGGTTCATATCAGCGCCCATAGCAATCTGTGCTACATATACATAGCCGTAGGACATTGCAATTTCAGCAAGGCTCTTCTTGTTGATAGCCTTACCGGCAGCGGCAAACTGTGCAACCTGACCGATGTTGGAGGCCTTAGAAGCCTGACCGCCTGTATTGGAGTAAACCTCGGTATCGAATACCATGATGTTTACATTGTCACCGGTAGCAAGAACGTGGTCAACACCGCCGAAGCCGATATCGTATGCCCAACCGTCACCACCGAAGATCCAGATGGACTTCTTAGCGAGGAATTCCTTCTTAGCAAGAATTGCAGGAGCAGTGGGGCAACCCTTCTCGGCAGCCTTTTCAATCTCAGCAATTAAAGCTGTGGTAGCGGCAGCATTCTTATTGGTATCATCAGCAGTTGCAAGGTAAGCCTCAGCAGCAGCCTTGAACTCATCGCTTGCTTTATCAGACTCAGCCATTTCCTTAATCTGCTCAATCAGACCGTCACGAATAGCCTTCTGGCCGAGGTACATACCGTAACCGTGCTCAGCGTTATCCTCGAAGAGGGAGTTAGCCCAAGCAGGACCGTGGCCCTTAGCATTAACGGTGTAGGGAGATGTAGCAGCAGGACCGCCCCAGATAGAGGAACAACCTGTAGCATTGGAGATGTACATCTTATCGCCGAAGAGCTGTGTAACAAGACGTGCATAAGCAGTTTCTGCACAACCTGCGCAGGAGCCGGAGAACTCAAGCAGAGGCTTCTTGTACTGAGAAGAAATGATATTTGCATCGGATGCAAGGCCTTCCTTCTCGGTAACATTAGCAACACAGTAATCGAATACATCCTGCTGTGCAAGCTGGCTGGACTGAGCAACCATCTTAAGAGAGTTTGTGGGACATTCGCCTACGCAAACGCCGCAACCCATACAATCAAGAGGAGAAACGGTCATAGTGTAAGCATAGCCCTTATTGGTAGCAAGCTTTTCCTTAGTAGCAACCTTAAGGTTTGCAGGAGCAGCTGCCTTCTCATCAGCAGATAATGCATAGGGACGAATAGTAGCATGGGGGCAAACGAAGGAGCACTTATTACAACCGATACAGGTTTCGTTATTCCATTCGGGAACAAGAACTGCAACGCCGCGCTTCTCGTGTGCGGAAGCACCCTGCTCAAATGTACCGTCCGCATGGTCAATAAATGCGGAAACGGGGAGAGAATCACCGTCCATAAGACCAACGGGCTTCATGATGTTATCAACCATCTTAACGAGCTTAGAGGTATCGGCAGCAGCCTCAGCCTTCTTCTCGTCAACAGCGTTAGCCCAATCAGCGGGAACGTCAATCTTAACGTAAGCAGTAGCACCGGCATCAATAGCCTTCTCGTTCATTTCAACGATTTCTTTACCCTTCTTCATGAACTTCTGTGCCTTTTCCTTCATATAACCGATGGCATCCTCAGCAGGAAGAACCTTAGAAAGGGAGAAGAACGCAGACTGTAAAACAGTGTTAGTACGCTTACCAAGACCGATCTGAGCGGCAAGGTCAATAGCGTTAACTGTGTAAAGCTGAATGTTGTTCTTAGCGATGTAACGCTTAGCTTCGGCAGGCATATGTTCGTTTAACTCGTCCATATTCCACTGGCAGTTAATAAGGAATACACCGCCGGGCTTAACATCGTTAACCATCTTATAACCCTTGATTACATAAGAGGGGTTATGGCAGGCAACAAAGTCAGCCTTATTGATGTAGTAGGGACTCTTAATGGGCTTGTCACCGAATCTTAAGTGAGAAATGGTGATACCGCCTGTCTTCTTAGAGTCATACTGGAAGTATGCCTGAACATACTTGTCGGTATGGTCACCGATAATCTTGATAGAGTCTTTGTTAGCGCCAACGGTACCGTCACCGCCGAGACCCCAGAATTTACACTCAATGGTGCCTGCAGCAGCAGTGTTGGGAGCCTCTTCCTCAGCAAGGGAAAGACCGGTAACGTCATCGTTGATACCAAGAGTAAACTGAGCTTTAGGAGCATCCTTAGAAAGCTCTTTGTAAATAGCAAAGATGCTGGAAGGAGGAGTATCCTTAGAGCCGAGACCGTAACGACCGCCGATAACGGTATCAATCTTTCTGCCTGTAGCGGCAAGAGCAGCAACAACGTCAAGGTATAAAGGCTCACCCAGAGAACCGGGCTCCTTAGTTCTGTCAAGAACAGCAATCTTCTTTACGGTTTCGGGAATAGCCTCAACTAACTTCTCTGCAGAGAAAGGACGGTAAAGGCGAACCTTAACAAGACCAACCTTCTCGCCTGCAGCTACCATGTAGTCAATAACCTCTTCTGCAACGTCACAGATTGAGCCCATTGCTACGATAATCTTCTCGGCATCGGGTGCACCGTAGTAGTTAAAGAGCTTATAGTCGGTACCAAGCTTGGCATTAACCTTATCCATATACTCCTCAACAATAGCGGGAACTGCATCATAGTACTTGTTGCAGGCCTCTCTATGCTGGAAGAAGATATCACCGTTTTCATGAGAACCGCGCATTACGGGGTGCTCAGGGTTAAGAGCGCGCTTACGGAATGCCTCAACAGCATCCATATCGCACATCTCGGCGAGGTCCTTGTAATCCCATACTTGAATCTTCTGGATTTCATGAGAGGTACGGAAACCGTCAAAGAAGTTAATGAAGGGAACGCGTGACTTAATGGTTGCAAGGTGAGCAACTGCGCCTAAATCCATAACCTCCTGAGTGTTGGTTTCTGCAAGCATTGCAAAACCTGTCTGACGGCAAGCATAAACGTCAGAATGGTCACCGAAAATGTTAAGAGCGTGAGATGCTACGCAACGAGCAGACACGTGGAAAACGCTGGGAAGAAGTTCACCTGCGATTTTATACATATTCGGGATCATAAGTAAAAGACCCTGAGAAGCAGTGTATGTGGTGGTTAATGCACCTGCATTAAGCGAACCGTGAACTGTACCTGCAGCACCTGCTTCGGACTGCATTTCGGAAACCTTAACAGTTGTACCGAAAATGTTTTTAACGCCCTGAGCCGACCACTGATCAACATAGTCTGCCATAGGGCTGGACGGAGTAATAGGATAAATACCTGCTACTTCGGTAAACGCATAGGAAACATAAGCCGCAGCGTTATTACCGTCCATCGTTTTGAATTTTCTGGCCATGGATTTTATCCTCCTTTAAATTTTGGATTGCCGTAAATTTATAAGTACGGCAAACCTATACGCATATATTATAATACTTTACCGTCAATAAGTAAAGAGTAAAAATGCAAAAAAATATGGAAAATAAAAAGGTTTTTTGGGGCGTTTTTTTAAATTTCTTCGAATTATGCCGTTTCTTCGCAAATTTGCCCCTTTTAAGCCGTGTGGTTCTGATTTTTGGAATTTCTACGGTAAGTGCAGGTTTTTTGTGTTTTTTCGGGACCTTAATGCTTAATTCGGGTGTTGACATTTTATAAGTTTACCTATATTATTATATTATTGAAAATATGCCTTAAAAAGGCTGCTTTCAAAATCAGCAGTTTTTATCTGCAAAAATGAAATGGAGATATGTCAAAATGTTAGACGACCCCGGGCCCGCGAATTTAATTACAAATCTCGCTGCCAACGCTTCTGCCACAGGTATTGAAGCATCAAGTTTAGTCCCCAAAATTATTTTACTGTTTGTTCTTATTCTTATTAACGCCTTCTTTGCGATGAGTGAGATAGCCATAATATCGCTCAATGATGTAAAGCTGCAAAAAATGGCGGAGGAAGGAAACAAAAAAGCAAAAAAGGTTTTAAGGCTTACCGAAAACCCCTCAGGCTTCCTTTCCACAATACAGATAGGCGTTACTCTTGCGGGCTTCTTAACCTCCGCATCCGCTGCGGAAAATTTCTCTGAGCCCCTTGCAAATGTTATAAGCTCATGGCTGCCGAATTTACCCTACTCTCTTATTGAAGGCTTTTCTCTTGTGCTTGTTACAATAATTATTTCCTTCTTCTCCCTTGTTCTTGGTGAGCTTGCTCCCAAGCGTATCGCAATGCAGTGCGGTGAGAAGATATCCTTTGCCGTTGTAGGCGTTCTGCTTTTTGTTAAGAGCACTATGAAGCCCTTTATTAAGATTCTTTCGGTTTCAACCAACATAGTTGTTCGAATTTTCGGCTTTGACCCCAATGCAAGCGAAGAAGAGGTAACCGAGGAAGAAATCAGAATGATGGTTGACGCAGGTGAGGAAAAAGGCGTTATCGAAGAAAGCCAAAAGGAAATGATAAACAATATCTTCGAGTTTGACGATATTGTTGCAGCCGATGTTATGACCCACCGCACCGATATTGAGGCGGTTGAAATAACCGATAAATTTTCCGATGTTATCGAAAAAACCCTTGAAGCAGGATATTCGCGTATCCCTGTATACGAGGAAGAACTTGATAACATTAAAGGAATTATATACGTTAAGGACCTGCTCCCCTATGTAGGCAAGCGTATCCCCTCGGAAATAAAGCTTGCCGACCTTATGCGTGAGGCAGAGTTCGTTCCCGAATCAAAGCGTTGCCGCGACCTTTTCAGTGAGATGACCGAGAAACGACTTCAGATGGTATTTGTCTGTGACGAATACGGCGGAATCGCAGGTCTTGTTACTATTGAGGACCTTCTTGAATCTATCGTAGGTAATATGCAGGACGAATACGATAACGAGGAAGATGAATTCGAGCAGGTAAATGAAACAACCTACACCTTTGACGGTACTACCGATATTGAAGAGGTTGAGGAAAAGTTGGGTGTTGACCTTCCCGACGGTGAATATGATACTATCGGCGGATATATTATGTCGGAGCTTGGAAGAATCCCAGGCGAGGACGAAAACCCCGAAGTTCAGTTTCTTAACTATTCCTTCACCGTTTTAGAGGTTGAAGACCGCCGAATTGAGCGAGTTAAGGTTGAACGACTTTTTGAAATTGACGAAGAAAAGGATTAAATAAAAGCGAGGTGAAATTTTTCACCTCGCTTTTATATTCCTATATAAATTCGTTTGCAATTTGTGTTTGCACATAGGTTTTAATATCGCGTTTTAAGCTTATTGCCGCCCATAACTTCATATACAGCGCAACATAGGTACTGTACGGCGCAACGCGTATATTCAGTTCTTCGAAAAGCTTTGAGCTTTCATAGCCTATACCCTCTCTCACGCCTGATACATACACGGGTATATTCTTTTCCTTTGCTTTTTGGCACAGGTCTTTAAGAGCCGCGCTGGCTGTATTCAGCGTTGCTGAGTGATAAGGCTTGAGTATAATAGCCTTAACGCCCTCAAGTGAATATGCGTAGTTGTTTGCAGGTGCGCTCTCAATTGATAGAATATTTGAGCTTTGCGTATAGCAAACGGTACCGATACTGCTATACTCTTTGGCAATACTTGCGCCGTAAAATTTAAGCTGCTTATCAGCATAGCCCGCATAGACACATGAGCCTATGCTATACATATCGGATGAATTTTCGCTGTGTTGCAGCATCCGCGATGCAATGTGTATTTTTACCTCGTCATCATTCTCATTTTTATAGCTTACAAAAACGCCCTTTGCCTTTGCGCTCTTTATAAACTCAACTGCCGCCTCAAAATTTATATAGCCGTTTGTATTTGGATTATCAAGAGGATAGTCAGCAGATACAAAAACTATCGGGATACTTGTATCGGCAAAGGCATACTCCACTGCCGCAGCAGTATATTGAAGGGTATCCGTACCGTGGGTTACAATAATACCGTCAGGCTTATCTGCCAGCCTCTTTGATATTTCTTCCTGTAAAACATTCAGCTGGGTTGCCGAGAGGTTTTCACTGAGTACACTATAGGGTGAGCTTGTGTCAAAATTGATATCGGAATATGTGTGCTCAAATTCCCTCAACAACATATAATTGGTGGTTTTGTCTATTCCAACCCACTCATCCTTTGTAAGCGAGCCTATGGTACCACCCGTAAAAATAATTGATATATTCATAACAGTTCCTCTTCCCATGCTATTCAATGCGCGCAATTATTATTTAAGCGTGAACTCAAAAACACACTTTGTGCTGAGTCTGCTGAGCATCGGGCAACTGTGGCAAACAAGTTCTACATCGGCGGAATTGAGCAGTATTTCAACTACACCCGTGCAATAACCTTTGATAAATGCGCATATCTTTCTTTTGTTTTTATTGTCGACAATAAAAGCCTCGTTTATGCAGATAGTGCCGTTTATGGTATCCTTTTCTTCATCAAAGTTGACCGTTGCGGAGAACTTGCCCCAGCCCACCGCCGAATCAAAGCGGCACCATTTATCAAACTTCATCTGAACGCCCTGAGCGCTGAAACCTGTATCCCACTGGCTGTTTATTCGCTCAGCAAAATTTCTGCCGCTGCTGTAACCGCTTTCGTAGAAGATATTTTCTGCATCGGTTTCGCCCACAAGTTCTTTTACCTTCTCAAAGATACCACCCATCATATTAACAAAGGTATCTGTTCTAAAGCTTACATTTCGCTGATGGTCCTCAGGGTTTATCATAACGCCTCTTTCGGAATTGTATTCAAAAACAGTTGTTTTGTTTACGGCCTCAGCTTCCTTTGGCTCTTGAGAGTGCATTAAATCGGGACGCTTGTCCGCAGGAAGATTTTCCATAACCGCATCATATATTTGAGTATAATAACTGCTTAGTGAATCGGGGTATGCTGTAACCCACTGCTTTCTGCCTAAATAATATCTGTATTCATCCTTCATTTCAAAATTTTCAATGAATACGGGCAGAAGCGGTTTCTTTTTGTTAACAATTGCGTCAACCTCATTTAAAACGTGTTCCGATTCGTTAATCGCCTTGCTCGCTATCAACAAAACGATTCCGCATTCGTTAATCGCCGTCATAAGCGCCGATGCATAGGTTTTTCCTCCGTCAATATCCCTTGGTGCGATAAAGCATTTTATTCCGTTTTTTTCAAGATATTCCGTTATTTCATATGCCGCCGCTTTACTTGGCGAGGGGTAACTTATAAAAACCTGTTTCATAATAGCCTCCGCAAAAACTCAGATAAAATATTTTAATTATTATATCACATTTTGTCAAAAAGAGGAAGAATTATTTTTTCGCAAAAAACAAAGACCGCCATATCGCATTTGCGATACCGCGGTCTTATAAATTTTAAAAGTTTAATGCACAAGTATCTATTACAGCTATCTGACGACATCCGTTCATCGTTGTGTCAAATGAAATAGCCTTCCCGCCGTTAATAAAACGCGCATGCAGGTCGCAACGGATATCTCCGTTAGACGGTATAACCGTTTTGCAACGGAAAAGCTCGCGGTGCGCACCGGTTTTTTTATTGTATGCCATAAGATATCGATAGCCCTTTCTCGGATATCCGTCACCGATAACATAA
This sequence comes from Acutalibacteraceae bacterium, assembly GCA_045649505.1. Classification (GTDB taxonomy): domain Bacteria; phylum Bacillota; class Clostridia; order Oscillospirales; family Acutalibacteraceae; genus SIG587. The sequence goes on along the minus strand of JAZRQA010000032.1, from coordinate 16,175 downwards.
TCGCAACCGTCGGTTGTATTGCAATGAATATCGGGATTGCAATCCTCATGGAAATAAGGCATATCCCATTTTTCGTATGTACCGTCATCCATATTTATAATATACATATTTTTTTCGTCGCCCTGCGTTGTGCAATGTACAATAAGATGTTTTTCATCCTGCCATACATAATGGGAAACATAGGTTTTTTCCAATACCGTACGAACATTTCCTTCCAAATCTCCCACCATGAGTGAGGTGGACCAAGCACCGAAATTTCGAACGAGCATACAGTACTTGTCGGATTTAGTATTAAATGTAATATGATTTACAAGTATTTTTTCATCTTCTGCAAAGCCGCTTTTATTGCCTATTTCTACATAATTCACGAGCAGCCTTGCCTTACCTGTTTCCATATCAACCAGAAACACGCCATCCTCTTGCGGGCGGGCAATATCTGCATATTCATCAACATATCCGGCATAGCCATAACCGGGACGAAATGCGAAAATTCGGCCAAAATTCACCGAAAGTCCCCATTTACCGTCGGGTGAAATACATGCAGCAGGCTTTTGTGCATACTTCTTTTCGCCCGTTAAAATATTATGGGTAACAGCAACACATTTTCCATCGATAAAGGCATTGTAATATACCGTATTCTTGTCGTAAGGGTGCCACTGCTGCATAGCAGCCTGCTGGAAGTTCCAGGCGGTGGTTTTTGCAATAGGAGTGAATACCCTATCCTTCAAATAACCTACCTCGGCCTCATCATCCTTCTCAGGCAGACGGTCCATAAACGGCACTCGCAATGCAAGATGTCTGCCTTCACTGACTGCGCGCATATCATAATAGCCGAAGAAATAATGCATTCCGTCATCGGGCGTAATTATTTCGGGGGCTTTGTAATATTCACTTATAAACATTTCTTTACCTCCTGCGAAAATAGTATATAGGTATTTTTCGATACTATATTCGTTGATACTTTATAATATCAACAATCCAATTTTTGCAGGCGATTACTCACACACAGGCTTCATCGTGGGGAAAAGTATTACCTCTCGTATTGTATCGGAATTAGTGAGAAGCATTACTGTTCTGTCTACACCTATACCCATACCGCCTGTGGGGGGCATACCGTACTGGAGAGCGGTTAAAAAGTCCTCATCCAGCATCTCAGCCTCATCATCGCCGCGGTCCCTAAGTTCGAGCTGCTTTTCAAAGCGTGCGCGCTGGTCAATGGGGTCGTTAAGCTCGGAATAAGCATTTGCAAGCTCGCTGTGGCAGATGAATAACTCAACACGCTCGGTAAGACGGGGATCTTCAGGGCTTGCCTTGGTGAGCGGAGAAACTTCAACAGGATACATTGTTATAAAGGTAGGCTGAATAAGCTTTTCCTCTACACGCTGGTCAAAGCAGGCATAAAGCGCGTTGCCCCAGGTCTTATCTGCGGTTTCGGCAAGCTCAACGCCTTTTTCCTTTGCCGCCGCAACTGCCTGCGCATCATCGGTTATTGCGCCGAAGTCGATACCTACATACTCCTTAACGGCATCAACCATAGTAAGTCGGCGCCAACCGGGCGCAAGGTCAATCTTCTCACCCATCCACTCAACCTCGTATGTGCCGAGAATTTCCTTAGCGGCACCTGAGATAATGCCCTCGGCAATATCCATCATATCGTGGAAATCGGCATAAGCCTGATAAAGCTCAATGCTGGTAAACTCGGGGTTATGCTTTGGGTCCATACCCTCGTTACGGAAAATTCTGCCTATTTCATACACCCTATCCATTCCGCCTACAATAAGGCGTTTAAGGGGCAACTCGGTGGCAATACGCATATACATATCAAGATTAAGCGTATTGTGGTGGGTAATAAAGGGGCGTGCAGTCGCGCCGCCTGCAATAGTATTGAGCACAGGGGTCTCAACCTCGGTATACCCCATATCATCAAGATAAGAGCGCATAAACTTTATAAACCTTGAGCGAATCATAAAATTGCGCTTAACCTCAGGATTCATAATTAGGTCAACATAACGCTGACGGAATCTTAAATCGTTATCCTTAAGGCCGTGAAATTTTTCGGGCAGGGGTAACAAGGATTTCGAAAGCATTTTTATAGCTTTGGCGTGAATGGAGATTTCACCTGTCTGGGTTTTGAACACAAAGCCCTCAACGCCTACAATATCTCCTATATCAAACTTTTTAAAAGCAGCGTATTCGTCTTCGCCGATATCATCACGCTTAACATAAAGCTGGATTTTGCCCGTAGTATCCTGTACGCCTGCAAAGCTTGCCTTACCCATAATACGGCGGCTCATCATTCTGCCTGCAATTTTTACGGTCTTGCCCTCATATTCCTCAAATTTTTCCTTAATATCCAAGGCATAGGCATCAAAATCAAACTTGGTGATTTTAAAGGGGTCGTTCCCCGCCTCCTTTAAGGCCGCAAGTTTATCACGGCGCACCTGTAAAAGCTCGCTTATGTTAACCTCTTGAACGTTGTTTTCTGCCATTCTTTTCACATCCCTTAATGTGTGTTTGTGCGCTATTATTTGCTAACGCTGATTACCTGGTAGTGGATTTCTTCACCGTGAACCTCAACGGTTATTTTATCCCCTGCTTTAGCGCCTATAAGCGCACTGCCAACAGGAGATTCGTCAGAGATATAGCCGCCGTCGGGATTAGCCTCAGAGGAGCCTACGATACGGAACTCCATTTCTTCCTCGAACTCCACATCAAGCACCTTTACTTTAGAGCCAACCTGCGCAGTCTTTGTTCTGCCCTTAGTGTCGGTAATAAGCTCATAGTTGTTAAGCATAACCTCAAGGTCTACTATTCTTGCTTCGATTTTTGCCTGCTCGTTCTTGGCTTCATCGTATTCACTGTTTTCGGAAAGGTCACCGTAGCCGCGGGCAATTTTGATTTTTTCGGCAATTTCTGCTCTGCCGGTAGTTTTTAAGTACTCCAGCTCGTCCTGTAATTTTTTCAGTCCGTCATCTGTAAGTTTAATTGCTTTAGCCATTGCGATAAAACTCCTTTTCATTCTTAGTGGTCACTATGCCACATATTTTAATATTATATAAGTATTTGCCATTTATGTCAAGTAAATAAAAAAAAGATAAATTTATGCAATATATATCAAACGGGCTGCCCTAATAAAATGCAGACAGCCCGATTTTTATTCTTTATTATGTTTTTTAAATTGCTTTTTATAACTGTTTGGAGTATAATTATTTAGAAAATTCTCCCATTGCTCCTCGTCCAACTCATCAGCACTCGCACGGTATTCCTCGTACAGCCGCTCAGAAACATTTTTATATTCTTTCCTTAGTATCGCCCACTGCCTGACCCCAATTACAAACATAACTATGCTACATATCATAACACCGATAAGGGGAATAAGGTGCGCCCAGTAATATTTAAAGGGCAATCCTAAAAACATATTGGGGTCAAAATTTATTGCTAAAGCGAAAAAAACTATACCGTAAACGCCCACCGCAACCGAAGGCACAAAGGTGAAAACAGGTTTTTTAAGAGCATTAAACACTGCGCCTACAGCAAGAAGTAAAGCAATGCAAAGGGAGCCTACCATTTTTTGTGTAATCAGAATATACTCGCTGCTTCCTGCCTCAAAAGCTCCGCGGTCTATTAACATTCCCATAGTCAATATTACAGCAAAAAAGGCAGCCCACGCCGCGAAAACAAAGAAAAGCGCACGGCAGCACGAGTATGCCTTCCCGTCCTTCCTTGCGTAGCTGATATTATGCTTTTGCTCCATCTTATATACGCGCTTTAAAATGCTTTCCTGCATCTTCATATACATCACCGAAAAAAGTATAACATACAAAAAACAAAAATTCAACCCGAAAGGATTTTTAAAATGGCAACACTCAACATTGTTATGGTCGAGCCCGAAATACCCCAGAATACGGGCAATGTGGCGCGTACCTGCGCCGCAACGGGGGCAAGACTTCATCTGGTTGGACCGATGGGCTTTACGATCGACGATAAAAAGCTTAAGCGCGCAGGGCTCGATTACTGGCACCTGCTTGACATAACCTATTATGATAATTTAGAGGACTTTTTTTCAAAAAATTCGGGCGAATTTTACTTTTTTACCACCAAAGCGCAACACAGCTACACCGAGATAAAATATCCCGATAACTGCTACATATTTTTTGGCAAGGAAACGGCGGGACTCAACGAGGATTTGCTTATTAAAAATCCCGAACGCTGTGTGCGCATACCGATGATAAGTGATGCAAGAAGCCTTAACCTTTCAAACAGTGTCGCCATAGGCGTCTACGAAATACTGAGACAATGGGATTTCGTAAAGCTTCTTAACAAGGGTGAGCTTCACCGCCTGAGTTGGGACCAAAGCGGTCTATAATTATATATAAATATTTGACAATTATAATGCATTGTGATAAAATTTTTTAATAGACATTTTATCTTTTAAGCGGAGGATAAATTATGAAGGAAAAACTTGACCTTCTTCTAAAGGAAGGAACCGAAAAAATTAAGGCTGCCAAAACCGAGGCGCAGCTACAGGAAATAAAGGCATCCCTTATGGGTAAACAGGGTAAGCTTACCTCGCTTATGAAGGAACTGCCCTCCTTAGAGCCTGAAATGCGTCGTGAGGTTGGACAGGCCGTTAACAAATTAAAGGGCGAATTTACCGCGCTTATTGAGGCTCAAAGGGAGGAGCTTACCCTTAAAAGTGCCGAAATTCCCGCCGATTTTGACTGCACGCTTCCCGGCATTATGCCTTCAGGCGGCGCACTCCACCCCATTATGCAGATGTGCTACGATTTGAATGATGCCTTCCGTTCAATGGGCTTTGAAATATTTCAGGGAGCCGAGATAACCAGTGAATTCTCGGCCTTCGATACGCTTAACTTTCCCCCTGCACACCCTGCAAGAGAGAGTATGGATACCTACTGGCTTGAGGGCCATGACGAGGGCGAGGCAAACAAGAAGTTGTGTCTGAGACCGCACCTTACGGGCGAAAGCGTTCGCTATATGCGTACACATAAGCCGCCCTACCGCTTTGTATATCCTGGTAGAGTTTACAGAAACGAAACCACCGACGCAAGACACGAACGCGCCTTCTTCCAGTATGAGGCACTTATAGTTGATAAGGATTTAACCTTTACCGCAGGTAAGGTTATGATAAAGAGTATTCTTTCAAAGGTCTTCGGTCAGGATGTTCCCGTTCGTATGCGCGCGGGCTTCTTCCCCTTTGTTGAGCCGGGCTTTGAAATTGATATGGGTTGCCTTGTGTGCGGCGGCAAGGGTTGCAGCGTTTGTAAGCACGTTGGTTGGATAGAGATTATGCCTGGTGGCACACCTCATCCCAATGTTCTGCGTGCCGCAGGTCTTGACCCCGATGAGTATACGGGCTTTTATGTTAACATCGGCCTTGACCGACTTGTTATGATGCGCTACGGCGTTGACGATGTACGTCTTTTCCATAGCGCCGATTTAAGATTTTTAACTCAGTTTAGATAGGAGGAAACATAAATGAAGATTTCACTCGACTGGATAAAAGAATATGTTCCTATCCCTGAGGATTTGGACCTTTCGCGCCTTGCCTACGACCTAACAATGGCCACCGTTGAGGTTGAGGGTATTGACGACCTTTCAAAAAGCTTTGAAAATATTATTGTGGGCGAAATCAAGGAGCTTCTCGCTCACCCCAACGCCGATAAGCTACGTATCTGTAAAACCGATATCGGCGGTGAGATAAAGGATATTGTCTGCGGCGGTAAAAACCTTGCCGTAGGTCAAAAAGTTGCCGTTGCCTGCCCTGGTGCTATGGTACGTTGGCACGGTGAGGGTGAACCTGTTAAAATCGGGATTGCCAAGCTTCGCTCAGTGGAGAGCTACGGTATGATATGTGCCGCAAGCGAAATAGGTCTTGCCGACCTGTTCCCCACCGAGGAGGAGGCAATAATTGTTGACCTTTCTGATTTCGATGCGCCTGCAGGCACACCGCTTGCAGATGCGCTTGACCTTCACGATATGATCCTTGAAATAGATAATAAATCCCTTACCAACCGCCCCGACCTTTGGGGTCACTACGGCATAGCCCGCGAGCTTGCCGCTCTTTATGACCTACCCCTTGCGCCTATCGAGCCCTACTTTATGCCCGAAAACACGCCTGAGCTTAAAATTGAGGTTAAGGACTGCGAGCGTTGTCCCCGTTACATCGGCGTAAAGCTTGATAACCTAAGCGTTAAGGCTTCACCCTTTAAGATGCAAAGCCGCTTGTGGCGTGTAGGGCTTCGTCCCATCAACGCCCTTGTTGATATTACAAACTATGTAATGCTGGCAGTAGGTCAGCCTACCCACGCTTTTGACTGTGACTGCATCGAGGACCATATTTCGGTGCGCCGCGCTAAGGAAAACGAGGAGCTTTTACTCCTCAACGGAAAAACCTTAAAGCTCAGCGAAGATGACCTTGTTATTGCTGACGAGAAAAGCAGTGTCGGTCTTGCAGGCGTTATGGGCGGAGCTAAGGATTCTGTTTTACCGACCACACAAAGTGTAATCCTTGAGATTGCAAACTTTACAGCGGCAGGTATTCGTCGCACAGCATTACGCCACGAAAACCGCACCGAGGCGGTTGCCCGCTTTGAAAAGGGTATTGATCCCCAACGCTGTGAACAGGCACTTGCCCTTTCAATGGAGCTTTTTAACAAGCTTTATCCCGAAATGAAGGTTGCCGCATTCTCGGACAACTATTTAAATGAACTTAAATGCAGTGAGATAGACGTATCTCTTAGCTGGCTTGAAAGCCGTCTTGGTAAGCGTGTACCAAACGAGGTTATTGCCGCAAAGTTCGGTGCTATGGGCTATACCGTTACCTTTGACGCGGATAATATGCATGTTACCGCTCCCTCTTGGCGTTCGACAGGTGATATCTCCATTAAGGCTGATATTATGGAAGAGGTTGCAAGAATGTACGGGTACGAAAACTTTGACCCCGCGCCCATTACAACCTCTTTCACAGGCGCAATAAATCAGCTTGAGGTTGATATTGAGCGTAAAATTAAGGAATATCTTGCTTTTCGTTGCGGTATGCAGGAAATTTTTACCTATCCTTGGATGAGCGATGAATATGTGAACGCCGTGCTTCAAAGCACCGACGGTATTTTGGCGCTCTCAACTCCCCCCTCACCTACCGAAAAGTATGTAAAGAGTTCACTGCTGCCCAATATTTGTAAAGCGGTAAATCTTAATCTGCGTTACTTTGGTGAGTTTGAAATTTTTGAAGCGGCACAGGTATTCAGTGACCGCAACTACACTGCACCCTATTACGAAATTGAACAGCTTCCCGAACAGAAAAGGAATCTTGCAGGTGCCTTTGTCGGCTCGGCTGATGATGTTGTTACTCTGTTCCGCAAGGTTAAAGGCGTGCTTGAGTTTATGCCCCGCATCACACATATGGAGAGCTTTAGCTTCAAAAAGGAGCAAAAGCCCGTCTGGGCAGATGATACCGTTTGGCTGAATGTTTATGTGGGTGAAGCTCGCGTCGGTAATATGGGTCTGCTTTCAAAGAAGGCTGCTCTTGGCTGCGGTATAAAGAATAGTGCCGTTATGCTCTTTGAGCTTGATGTTGACCTTCTAAAGCCCTTAAAATCAAGAACAAATCAGTTCGAGCATCTTGCAGAGTATCCTCTCACCGATTACGATGTTTCCCTGCTCTTTAACTGTGAAACCACCTGGGACGATATATATTCGGTTATTACCGCAAGCAAAAACGAGTTGCTTAGAAGCGCCTCTTTTGTTGAGGAATATAAAGGCAAACAGATACCCGAGGGCAAGAAATCGGTTACAATCCGCCTTGTTATAGGCTCTCTTGATAGAACTCTTAAGGCTGAGGAAATTGAGGCATGCGCCAACGCTACCTGTAAAAAGCTGAAAAAACAGCTCGATGCGCAGCTTAGATTTCAGTAATATCTTAAACTAAAAAAACACCTGACACAAAAGTTTTGTGTCAGGTGTTTTTGTTATCCTAAAATTATGTCGCAAATTTTATCGACATCCTCTATGCTCAGGTCGGCATACAAAGGTAAGGTAAGTACACGGTCGGCAATAAATTTTGCCACAGGCGTTTTTTCTGTGCCCGCACAAGGATAATCCTTATAGCATTCATATTCATTGGCAAGCGGATAAAAATACTTTCTGGCAATTATATCCTGTGCCTTTAATTTCTCAAACACCTCGTTGCGGGTATATTTATAACCTTTAAAGACAACGGGGAAATAAGCGTAATTGGAGGTAACGCCCTGCTGCTCGGAGCAAAGCACTATTCCCGCCACATCGCAAAGACGCTTGCGGTAATGCTCTACAACAGCCTTCCTCTTTTGTATTTCATCCTTAATATGACGAAGGTTACAAATACCCATTGCCGCTTGGAATTCGTTCATTTTGGCGTTTCCGCCTACATACGCAACATCTTCAGTACCACGGATACCGAAGTTTTTAAGGTCATTAAGCAACTGAACAAGCTTATTGTCACTAAATGAAACCGCGCCGCCCTCAATGGTATTAAAAACCTTTGTTGCGTGGAAGCTGAACATAGAAGCATCACCAAAATTGGCAACATTTACTCCGTCCTTACTTGCGCCAAAGGCGTGAGCGGCATCGTATATAACCTTAAGCTTATGCTTGTTGGCTATTTTCTTAATTGCCGAGGCATCGCATATATTTCCGTAAACATGGACAGGAATAATAGCGCAGGTTTTATCGGTTATGAGCGCCTCTATTTTAGTAACATCCATGGTGTAATCGGTACTGTTTACATCACAAAAAACAGGCGAAAGACCGTTTCTTACAATAGCGTGAACAGTGGAAGCAAAGGTGAACGGAGTTGTAATAACCTCACCGCCCTGAGGAAAACCAAAAGCCGAAATAACATTTTCAAGGGCTAAGTGTCCGTTTGTATAAAGTGCAATATGCGGCGTTTCAAGATAAGCCTCCAACTCACTTTGCAGCTGCTTGTGCTTTGCGCCCATATTAGTAAGCCAATGACTGTCCCAAAGCTCCTTTATTTCTTCACAATACTCCTCAAAATCAGGCATTGAGGAACGAGTTACATTTATCATAAACTAATGTCCTCCCAAAAGGAATTATTACTGCTTTTTTGCATCGGTCTTTTTAACAGACAAGCCCTCTATTTTACCTACATACATTGCTATTAAGCCTATCACAATAGCCAAAGAACCGACTATAATAACCCAAGGATAATATTCACTATAAAGGAAAACGGCTACCTTTTCACCTATATTTCCGCCTATAATGATTGCCGCTATAAAGGGAATCAGCGGAATAAATCCTGCAAAGAAAGACACCGTCATCATAACTGCGTAAATTTTATTAAGAACCTTATAAATTTTTTCTCGCATAACAGTTCTCCTTATTTAATCAATCCCCAAACAGGGAGAATTTCAAACATAATAGCAACCGACAAGATATAATGTATAACAACCCAAATTACACAGTTAATAAGTGTGGGCTTAAGCTCTGACTGGGCAATACCCATACCTGTATAAACACATGCGCAGTACGGCGGTGTAACACCATGCATTGCGCCGCAGATACACGGCAGCATTGCTGCAATAAGCATAGGATTGCTGCCTGAGGCGGCCATAACCGAAATAATAATTCCGCCGAAAATCTTTACCTGAGTAGAACCCGGCAACAGCATTCCCAAAATAGCAGTAAACAGCGGAATGATAATGCACAAGACAATTCTGCTTAAATTTAAATTGGCAAGAAACTCTCCGATTGCGACCTCAACTTTTAGAACTTCAAATACATTGCTTACAAAATATGCGAACATAACAAGAGCCGCTGTTGGAACAACCTTGAGCATGCTCTCGCGAATATCCTCGCACATATTCTTAAGGGTCATCTTTTTAACCGTTTCTCTGCCCGAAAGGAATATTCCGCAAATAACTATAAGTGACGGAATAAATAAAAGCAGGCTGTTATTTAAAGCCTTCGTTCCTGCCACTCCGAGTCTTGACTGGAAGAATTCTTCAAACTTGCTTGTAATTAAGAAGGGAAGAAAAACAATTATAGGTAAAAAGATTGCCTTCCAGCCATTTTTAAGGGATTGCTTAAGGCTTGGAATATCTTCCTTTTGCATAGGCTGAACCTTATAATGCCTGCACATTACATAAAGTGTAACTATTCTTTGAATTATAAACCAAATAGCTATGCCCCAAAGCAAAAGCCAATACTGAGAAAGTGTATATGTGTTAGGATAAAGGGTATCCAATGCTGCAAAAGCAATGGCTATCATTCCTGCAGGGGGAATCATATTACCCATTGTGCTCGCGTGCGCCTCTACATTGGCGGCAAGATGGGGCGGGAATCCCGAACGAATCATTGCGGGAATTGTAAAAACGCCTGTTGTGGCCACATTTCCGGGGCCTGAGCCCGATAAAGAGCCCATATATGAGCTTCCGATTATGGCAACAAAGCCTGCGCCGCCTCTAAGGCGACCGAAAATGGATAGTATAATAGCGATACAGTCATCAATTACAGTGGTTTTAGAAAGCAGGGAAGCAGATACAATGAACACAAAAATAACATATAATGTGGGTTCTTTTAGCGCGTTCCAAATAAACGTACCCGTTTGCGCCCAGGTTCCCGTAACAAGAACAAGCGCAACAAACGCTGCAAGCATACATTCATAAAGCGGTCTTTTCAGCAAGGAAAAGCCTATGATTGCAACAACAAAAACTACTGCTAAATACAAAAATTCTATCGGCATTTTTTCTCCTCCTTAAATGTCCTTAAAAACGTTTGGATCAAAGCAAGAAACCTTCATATCTTCTTCGTTTTCATCTAAGATTTTTAAATTTTCATATACAAAACGAACAACGTCTTTAAGCTCCTTAACATTATCGCACACAATATCAATCTCGCAAAAGCGTTGATTAACATTCTTTGTTTGCGAAATAACATCGCCCACGCTATATCTCTCAAAGGCGGATACTACCGAAGGATGTTTTTTTATTTCGTCCATTCCTATAATTTTCGATATTTTGCCGCTGCGAAGCGTAGGTAATACCTGTGATGCAACTTTTCCGCCGAGCCATATATCCTGTTGCGAAAGTTCAACCGTTTTGTCTGACACCTTTCCGGTAAGCGCAAATTCTATTAAAGGATAAAATAGATTTTTGCCTGTTGCCGCTTTAAACATACGCTCATATTCGCCGCCGGGATAACGAAGTCCGGGGTCGTAAAAGCGTACTGTATCGCCGTCAACAAAGCCTTGCATAAATACGGGCGCGTTGACAAGGCCAATGTCATTTATAAGCTTTTCTACCTTGCTGTGAACATTTTTCATATAGATATCCGTAAAAACAGACGGCGAAAAGGAGCCAACTGCCAGTTTGTCAAGCCCGTCCTCATATTTACCGAGAATTCTGTCCACCGTACGGAAAGGATATGCCCTACCGTTGACAACAATAATTGTCATAGAAAAATCATTATTTTGTCCCATATATTTTTCGATAACAATTTTCCCTGTTTCGCTTTCGCTCCTTGCAAAAACAATTGCCTCTTTTGCCTGTTCATAATTTTCGCATATAGTTTGTCCTCTTGAACCGCGGCTGTCACAAGGTTTAATAAGAATAGGAAACTCAACATTTTTATTGCAGATTTCCTCATTCTCAAAATCGTGTGTCGAATATTCAGGTATAACATCAACGCCGTTTTTTCGGCAATATTCCTTAAATACATTCTTATCGGTAAGAATTCGGTACTGCTCTGCCGTTCCAAAGCAAGGCTTATTAAGCATCTCGCAAATTTTTTGGTACGGTCTTTGACAGGCATCAAGACTTGTTGCAATGACACCGTCAATCTGCTCATTTTTACACGCCTGCGCGATTGCATCATATTCTGTAATATTATACATAAAATATCGGTCGGCAATTTGCTTTGCAGGAGCCTTGTCTAATGGTAAATAATCCGTCACATAGGTAATAACCCCTAATTCCTTTGCCGCTTCAACCAATTTACAGTGTTGAAATGCGCCGCCGAGAATGAGCAACTTCTTACCTTTAAGTGTATTCATTTTCCGCCTCCTATTTAAAAGTGCTTGTTGTTATTATTAGTTCCTTATACGCAATAAGACCTTTGCCCGATTTTAATAATTCATCAGACACACTTTCGCCTTTGCACCAGGACACAATTGCTTTTGGAAGGTTGCAGCCACCAATATGACTGAAGGGGTATCCGCCGCCGAAGCGAGCATTCATTTCAAGAATATATGGTTTGCCGTCTACCAAGAAAACATCGCAGTCCATATTGGCTATATGTCCCGTAAGTCTTCCCAGTCTCTCACATTCCGCCTCTATAACAGGCTCTTCAACAAGCTCGGCAATATCGGTCTCGCCCGCGCGCATAGCAATTTTTTTCTTAACAATAACACTCTTTAGCTTTGCATCAAGGTCATTTATAATATCCGCGCCATACTCCTGTCCCTTAAGACATTCCTGATAAATTATCTGTTCGTCATCCGAAACGGCGGCCGACTCATATTTAAGATAGGAACGGCTTATAGTACGGGTGTTTCTGCGAAAGAAGTATAGCAGTGCCATTTCATCCTCTGCGATACTAAGCGCAATTGAGCCGCAACCGAAACGGGGCTTTACGACTATAGGATAGCTAATCTCTCCGCTATCTATAGCAAGTAATACCTGTTGCAAGGAAAGGTAGGTTTTCGGCACATTAAATCCGTTACTTTTAAGGAACTGATAGGTTTTCCATTTGTCGTTACAAACCTCTATAAGCTCAGGCTCGGAAACAATAACTTTTGTTCCTATATCTGCAAACTTGTCCTTATTTCTTGCGAGTACCATTAAGTCTATATCGAAAATAGAAATCAGTATATCGATTTTATTGTCGTTACAGTAATCAAGCAGAAAGGGGATGTAATTGCCATCATAAATAAGCGGTGAAATAACGCTTTTATCTGCATAGTGGAAAGCAACGGTTTTATCGTCGGAATTGCATACATGCACCTGTCCGTTTTCCCCTAAAACATCCTTAAAATACTTAACCATATACGCTCGGCGTCCTACCGAGGTTAATAATACATTCATTTATCCTTTTTCTCCGTTTATATAATATATCAGGTGAACATCCTCAGGCCTTGGCTCGTTATCTGCGGTATAAAAAACAAATCCAAGCTTTTTATATAACGCAATAGCGGCGGCATTGCTTTTATCTGTATATAAATGTACAGCGGCGATATTTTCACCTTCGCAAATTTCCAAAAACTGCCTTACAAGCCTTTGAGCATAGCCCTTTCCCCTGACATCAGGCAGGGTTGCTACAACAGAGATGTAGGCCATATTGTCGGTAATTTCTTTTGTGTATCCTGCAACAAGGCAGACAATTTTACCCTGCTCCTTTTCGTAGCACACAGTTGCTTTTTCGCAGAATTTGCGCGCCAACGCTTCAAGCGACTGCTTCTCGGAAAGAGGCACGGGGAAAGCAGTATCGACTGCTTTCAAAAAATCAAAAATTTCTTCAAATCTCGGGTTTTGCATATTGTTTTTTCTCTTTTTTGCTTTTTAAAATATCCAAAAGCTGCATAAAGGGCGACATCTTTAAGACAACGGAAATACCCATATAAACGATAACTCCCACTAACATCTGTAGCACAAGCGTACTCATGGGATTAAAGCCTATCTCGCCCACAAGCAGTACGCAAATGAGCATAAGGATAGATGCGCCAAAGGACGGTAAAATATCCTTCATCTGCTCTAAATAGGAGTAATCTATAAGCTTTTTGTTGGGAAATGCATTAACAACGCAACTGATAAGAGTGGTTACCGCTCCGGTCATTGCTATTGCTATGGGAGAGTCAAAAAACGCAATTGCTATTATGATAGCTATAAGTCCATAGCTTTTTTTAATGATTTCAAGCTTTAAAAATATATCACTTCTGCCCATCGCATTTATCGCCTGAAGATTGCAGGAATGAACGGGATAAAACGCCAATGTAAAGCAATATATTTGCATATACGGAACACAGGGCAGCCATTTTTCCGTTAGCAATAATCTGACCGTTGACTCTGCTACACCCGCAAGACCCGCCATTATCGGGAATATAATATAGGAGCTAAGCATAATGGAGCTTCGCATCATAGCCTTCACCTGTTGACGGTTTTCCTGCCTTTGCGACATTGCGGGAAGCATAACACTCTGAACGGCGCCGTTTACTCCGTTTATTATAAACTGAGGGAACTGCTTTCCCCTATTATAAAACGCCAAAGTGCTTGAATTGTATTTTATACCGATTACAAGACTGCGTATATCCTGATAAAACGTATCCATAAGACCGGATACAAGAAGTTTCCATCCAAACCTAAAAAGAATCTTCACTCGACCAAGGTCGCATACAAATCTGGGATACCATTTAACGGTAAATAGCATAATAACAACGGCAACTGCAGTACTAACCAGATTTTGCGCAACCAAAGCCCATACGCCGAAATTCAGGTACGCCATTACAACACCCACAGCGCCCGACAGGATAACAGCGCCTATACTGCTGTAAAATATCTTTTTAAAATCCAATTTACGGCTGACCTTTGCAAGCTGCACCGAATTAAACGCACCGGGGAACAGCATTAACGCCAACACGCGAAAAGGGGTTACAATATATGGCATATTGTAAATATCCGAAATTACAGGCGCGGTAAAAAATAAAACAGCGTACATTAAGCCTGCAATACCAAAAGTAAGCCAGAAAACCGAGGAATAATCGTCCTCCGTTACATCCTTATTCTGAATCAGCGCCGTATTAAATCCGGATTGTACGAAAACATTTGCCAATGTGGTAAATATAATCATTATAGAAAGCGCACCGTAATGCTCCGGATCAAGTAATCTCGCAAGTACTATCTGTAAAACAAACTGTACGCCCTGAACACCGAAGCGTTCAAGAAGTTTCCAAAAGAGCGCTTTTGATGTTTTCCCTCTAGGCACAATCAATCATCCTTTGTGGTAAATAATTTTTCTTTTAAAAGTTTAAAGTTCTTTTTATAGTCCTTAAAATTATATAAACCCAATAACAACGGCTTTTAAGAAAGGCTTTAAATTTCCTGTCCCTGGGATATTTTTTCCAAATTTCCAAATAGGGAGGGCTTTTCATTTGAGAGTATTTGTTTTCCAACTCAAGCTTACGGAATTCATGTTCCAGTATTATTTTATCTACTAACTCTTTACGTTGGTCTGATACGTGTTTTTTTATGCCCTCATACATATTAATCATACCGTTTATATGACGCATCTCCCTATCACCGCTTAGTGTTAAGGTTGACCAAGATGTGGGCGTGCTCATAAATCGGTAGGTTGACATATTATACGGGAAAAATCTTACCTTTCCCTTTATTGTATACCAAATAGATCTGGGAAGATCGCCAACCCCGTATTTTAATGCCTCATAATAAAAATCAGGCATATTATAGAACCATTCCTTACGAATTACCAATGCGCTTGTGTGATATGAATTCTTTGACCCTTTTATAGCATCTTCAAACTCAATATCGTGCTCATCGTCTCTTTCAACCAATAACTCATCTTTTCTTTTGCCTGAGCAGGAATGAAATATTGTATTATGCGCACAGGCAATATAATCGGGGTTGTTTTCAAGGAAATCTACCTGTAAATGAAGCTTGTTTTCATCAGTCCAATAATCATCGCCCTCGCAAAAGGCGATGTATTTTCCCCTTACCATAGGAAAAATAATTTCCCTTGTTATCTGCACCTTTTTTGAGTGCTGATTTTCTGTCTGAATAATGGGAACTATTATATCGGGATATTTTTTTGCATATTCTCTGATTATATCTGCTGTACCGTCGGTAGAAGCATCATCGTGAACAATTGCTTCGAAAGCAAAGTTCGTTTTTTGCATAACAAAACCGTCCAACGCACTTCTTATATACTTTTCATGGTTATAGGCAGTGCATACAATTGAAAGCTTGATATCCTTTTCTTTCACAATATTTTCTCCTTAACATCGATATAATGAATATAGGTTGGTGAAAAAGCGCACTTGCGCTTTTTCACGGACAAATTTCTAATTTGTCCGTGAAATTATAAAAATAATTTCACCTATTTCATTGCAATGATGTCGGCGTAAATAATCAAGGATTATTTACATA
>JAZRQA010000031.1:0-7036 GCA_045649505.1 Acutalibacteraceae bacterium | reverse complement strand
TTCCGAAATAGTGGGTATACACTTTTTGCAAGATTGATAGTGCGATATGCCACCTCTTGTTGTAGGGTAAATGAAAAACAAAAGCCGGATGAACATATCGCTCATCCGGTATCATAATATGTAAGCTACACCTCGCTTTTTTGATCAAAAAACCAATTTTTACTGGATTTTATGCAAATTAAGCCCAACAAAAATCAGCGAAAGCCCTAGTTTTTATGCGGCTTTTTCAACTTTTGTCCTATTATAACACATTCCTCGATTCTTCTCACAATTCCAGTTGCTTTCATATATAAGAACCTCACCTTTCTACAAAATCAGAGATTTTGGAAAGGTGCCGAGAACCTTGTTACTCGGTACCCTCGTAATAAAAACTCCTTTGTTGATTTGATAACATTTCTATTATCTGTCAACAAAGGAGTTTTATATTGAATTTTGAATCCGAAATAAGCGTATTAGCGTTTTTTATAAATTAAAATTTTGCGCACAATAAAATTGTAAAAGAAGACTATTGCTGTGGCAACGACTTTAGAAGGCATTTCACTAAAGGTTAACAGGTCGACC
Source organism: Acutalibacteraceae bacterium (assembly GCA_045649505.1). Lineage (GTDB taxonomy): Bacteria > Bacillota > Clostridia > Oscillospirales > Acutalibacteraceae > SIG587. The sequence goes on along the minus strand of JAZRQA010000031.1, from coordinate 6,475 downwards.
GCCAACCACATAATAGCCAGATTCAGCAAGAAACCTACAATGCTTGCTATATAAATCTCAAAGATTTCTTTTAACACAGACTGTTGGTTTTCTTTAAAAACCAACACACGGCCCGCCAACCAGTTTACAAAGGTAGATATTATATAGGCGATTGCAGTTGCAAGAGTATAATGGAACGATAATTTGTCCATAACAAAAAACAATGACCATTCGGTAACGGTTGCAACTGCGCCTACAATTAAATATAGCAAAAAATCTTTGATATCACTTGTTTTCATAATCTTCTGTTCTTTCGCTTATTATATACCTTGGGCGGCCCTTAACTTCTATATAAATCTTTCCAATATATTCTCCCAAAACGCCCAGGCATATGAGTTGAATTCCGCTAACGAAACAAATAATAGCAATCATACTTGACCAACCGGTCACCGCTTTACCAACAAGGTTAGTAACAACTGCCCATATCACGCCGATAAAGCTGATAATGGAAATTATTGCACCAACAATGGCAATCATACGTAGCGGCTTTACAGATAGACTCGTTATTCCATCAAAAGCCAACGCGATCATTTTGCTTAATGGATAATGAGATTCTCCAGCAAACCTTTCTTTTCTTTCGTAATAAACGGAACTGGATTTAAAGCCAACCAAAGGTATCATGCCGCGCAAAAACAGATTCACTTCTTTAAAGTTAGCAAATTCCTTTAAAACGCGAGAGGAGATTAAACGATAATCTGCGTGGTTAAATATCACTTCCGCTCCCATAAAATTTACAAACTTATAAAAGCCTTCGGCAGTAACTTTCTTAAAGAAAGTATCGGTTTTACGACTACTTCTAACGCCGTAGACCACTTCTGAACCTAACAAATATTCTTCTACCATGTGCGTCATGGCAGAGATATCGTCTTGTCCGTCGCAATCAATTGAAATGGTAATGTCGCATTTATCTTTTGATTCCATAAGTCCTGCTAAGACGGCGTTCTGGTGTCCGCGATTGCGACTTTGAGAAATACCAATATACGATTCATTTTCTTCCGCTAACTGTTTAATTATTTCCCAGGTGCTGTCTTTACTTCCGTCATTTACAAACATTATTTTGCTTGCAGAAGATATTAATCCTTTTATTTGCATGGTCTTAAGTTGTTCTAAAAACAACGGTGCTGTAATTGGTAGCACCTTTTCTTCATTGTAACAAGGAATTACTATATATAAAGTGGGTTTCATTTTTTGTTATCCTTTTAATTTCTTTTTGATACGAGGCAAAAAATCACATACTAACATACCGACATTTCTAACGCCTATAGGAACCAAAGTGCATAAGAGTGGAACAAAAATATAAACATATCTTGCTCGCACCTCGAAAAGCATTTCGTATAACACAAAACCTAAAAGTACAATCCATAACAGAGAAAGTTTATTTTGGTCATAATTTGCCTTCTTCGAAAAAACTGTTAATAATGAACACAGCAAAATAAAAAGCCAAACGACATGTTGAAATGTTGCAAAATAAGCAACTCTATTTCCAAAACAATAAATTGATTTTAGAAAAGGTGCCATCTTATTATTAATGTTTTCAGGAACAACCGCAAAAAAGTTACCCTCTATTCCCCACGCAAAAGTTCCATCATTGAAAGTGGTAAGCATTTTCTTTGTTAGATGTGTAAGTAAACCACTCTTCATCGAAGTAACACGTTCCACAAAAACATCCATATTGGCTTCTTTACGTTGCTCAGAGGTGGCAAACGAATTAGAAAAATAAACATCTTCTGGCAAAAAAATCCCATTATTTTTTTGGTTTGCACCCATCATCAAGAAATGTGAATACCCAAAAGTTCGCTCCTTATCAATCTCTATGTTATATTTATTATTCAGATGTTCCAGTCCAATGTTTGTTATGCTAAAAACTATAACTACAACCAAACATAATGTTATAGGGCGAAGCAATGACCTTAAAGAAGTTTTGCCCACCAAGTTCAAAACTTCCAAAATTAATATGCCAATTAATACAAATAAACATTGCGGCTTTATAAAATAACCTACCGCGGATACAAAACCTGCCGATATTAAACCAACCATCTTCATCCGTGCATTTTTATACTGTTTACAATAAAGATACACACTTAAAATAGGGATAAACAACGCTAGAGAATCCGAATAGCAAATAATCGACCATCCCGAAATTCCGACAGAAAAGACACAAAAAATATATGCGACAAGTGCAAATACAGGTGATACAAATGTTCTCGCTGTCTTATACGACAACCAACAGGAGAAAGCGTTAATGGCACAGTTAAGTACAACAATACACATATAACTGTAAACGCCATTAAAAACTCCCAACCCATTATTTATTTTTTGAATTAACAAATATAAATATGAAATAAACAAATTGTTGGGATAACATGAGAAATAATTGTTAATGACGCCCCTGTCTCCACCATTCATAATTGTATCGACAAAATCTCGCATCGCTCCCGTATCCCATCCTGAAAGGAAATATGTGTTATAAAACACATAGCATTGCCCTAAAAACAAAATTACAGTAGCCACAAGGACAAATTTGTCTATATTAAGTGTATAACAGCTCTTTAATAACCGATTTTTACTTTTTATCCAATAATAAAAACCAAATCCTACCAAAAGAATCATGAGAACTATACAAAAAATTACACCATTAGATAAAATAAACTCTTTTTTGCAAGAATACGAAATGTTATTAAAAAACAACAGTATGGCTACAATTATTGAGAAAATAATACCGTACAAGGTTTTGAAAAAAGAAAAGAAACCAAATTTCATTACAAACTCCTCTTAATGACACTTTGTCTTATTGGTTATATTCGAGTTGGCTACAACTATTTATAAACTATTTCGAAGAGCGCAACAAAGGGAAACATTATCCCCTTTGTAATAATGCTTTTATCATTATACTCAATTAGTTTGGCTTAAATACTTTACCACACCACACCCCAAAAGTCAATATTCCCATATAAATAGAAAAAGGGAGCAGATTTCTCCGCTCCTGAAAATATGTAAAAGCCCAATTTTTGACACCGATGCGTTCAATGTGGAAGGCATCGTTATCTGAGCGTTTTCATAACTTTACTTAAAAATTGGTCACATAATTGTTTAACCAAGGCTTCTTGTGTTAAATAAAGGACCAAACCATAAACTCCAAAAAACACAACCGCGTTTACAGCGAGATTTAAAAACAAACCAAAATCACAAAACAGGTTTATCGGGGCAGTAGCTGCGAGGGCAACCACTAATCCAAATGCAATTTTAATATACGGAAGTCTAACAAAACTCTGCTTGACAGCCTTTCTGAGTACATAAAACTGAACGATAAGCACGACTGCCTCTGCAATAAGAGTTCCCATGGCAGCACCCAAAGCAGCAAAACGCGGTATCAACAACATATTAGCCGCTAAATTTATTAACGCGCCGGCTATTTCCGAATAAAGCACAAACTTTTCCTTGCCTAATGGCACTAATACTTGAATACCAAGCACATTAGTTATACCTATCAAAATTATTGTGGGCGTTATTATTTGCATAGGAATAACCGACGGTAAAAATTCGGCGCCCGAAAGGAGCAATATGCTTTCCTTTGCAAACAGCATAAAAAATACAGTAAGCGGTAATGATATCAAAAGCACAAAATTGAGTGCTTTTCTTACAACCTCATAGAATTTCTCCCAATCTTTCTCTTGCGCAAGACAGGACATACGCGGCAGCAACACCGTACCGAGAGAAGTAACAAGCGAGCAAAGAATATTTTTCACCTTAACCGCAGTGTTATAGTATCCAACATCAGCATCGGTCCTTATAAAACCAAGCATAACGGTATCAAGGTTAGTATAAATCGTAGTCGCTACGGACATAGCAAAAAAGACCCCTATTGCTTTAAGGTGATGCTTAAAAGCATATCCGCCTAATGGACGTATAAAAACAAACCTTTTAAGCCTTATAAAGTTCATAATACTTGAACCTGTTGCGGCGATAATTGAAATGCCTCCGTATATCACATAATCTTTAGTAGAATGAACTAAAGCAAACATTGCTACAATTGATACAATCTTAAAAAGAATTGATACAGCGGTGATATACGAATACTGTTCAAGTGCCTTATAAAGCCACTCAACGCCTATTGTATTAAAGAAAATAGTGAGTGATATAATAAGGAACAGAGGTTTTTCAGCGCTTAATTTAGGCATCGAAAACAGAGCAATGAAAAACACCGCATATACCACTACGGTCATCACAGTATTGATAATCAAGATTTCCTGAACAGTACGGGAAAGCTTTGTTTTATCTTCTCGCACACGCGCGCAAGCGCTTATACCGTATGTTGGTATACCGAGCTGGGCGAACATAGCAAAATAGTATATAACCGATGTTGCAAATGATACCCTTCCGATATTATCGGGACCGAGTATGCGCGAAACATACGGATAAGTTATAAGGGGAAATATAAAAGATGATGCCGTGAGCAAGGCATTCATTATAAAATTAAACTTAATCGACTTGTTTCTCATTATCATTTATTTCTCAACTCAGATAAAAGCTGAATAATAGTATAGTATTTGAAATGGAATTTTCTGAGTAACTGAAGTTTTTTGCTCCTCTTACTGCTTTCGTTATATATATCCTCAGAGCGCTTTTTAAGTTCAGCATCAAACCGAGCAAAACGTTTTCTGTTTTCCTTATCACTAAATGGATAGCTTGAGAAAATTCTGGATTGTGAAAGTACGGTATTAGTTGCAATTAATTTAATATAAGCCCTTTTATACTCGTCCGCGTCATCAGATTGTGAATACTCTCTATAAAAATCCACAAGATGCAATGTCACTTTGATATGATCATCTATATGTTTTTGAAATCCTTGCACACTTACACTTTGTGTCGATAAATTAAGCCTATACATATATACATAAAGGTCAAAAAAGGTTATGCTTTTAACATACGGCACAGGAAAAGCTATATACTCCGTATCCACATAAAAACACTTTTCATCTAACCTTATACCGTTATCTTTAAGTATATCTGTTCTGATAACAAGTGCGTGCATAGGAATATGAAAGTCTTTTTCAAAATCCTTAAAGGTATAATTTTCCTTATTCCTAAATTGCTTGTATTCAATAAATTCCTTTTTTTTGATATCATCATAATATTCACAATAATTTGTAAATACATATTCACATTCGCATTTTTCAAGTTCTAAAACTAGCTTTGTAAAATCTTCGGTATTAACCCAGTCGTCACCATCCACAATTTTGTAATACTTGCCTGTGGCGTTTTCTATTCCGCAATTCACGGCAGAACCATGACCGCCGTTTTCTTTAGAAATAACTCTAAAGGTATCCGGATACATTTGTTCATATTCTTTTCCAATATCAGCAGTACTGTCCTTTGAGCCATCATCAACCACTATTACCTCGAATTTATCCATAACTTCCCTGTCACAGATAAAGGAATCCAAAGTGGTTTTTAAAAACTTTTCCACATTATAAGAGGGAATAGTAACTGTTAATACCTTTGACATAAGGGTCTCCATTCTTATTTGTTGCATTTCAACTTTTTAAGTGTTCGGTTAATTGTTATGACAATTTTTATAATAAAAAATTGCTTTCTAAGAGCAAGAGAAAGTATAATTTTCTCATTTGTGTTTAACAAATACAAATATGGGTTTTCAAGCGGTTTGCAAACAATATTGTTTAAATTCTCCAACAATATGAGCATATACTCGCTATGGTTACCCGGCGTCCTATAAAATTCAAGGCAAGGAAGCAAAAAAGCATGATAAACAGCAATAAATGATAGCATATCATTATATTCTTCATATTTACCAAGTTTCTTATAATAAGATATTAAATCGTCAACCGCTTGCGTTCTGTCTTTAACAACACGTGCATAATTTATCGTATGCATTATTGAATCACTGCGTTGTAAATAATAATACAAGGGTTCACTTTCAATTTTCATTACTTTTTCAGCAAACAAAAAAAGCTTAGGCGTAGTTCTTAAATCCTCATACCAAACTCTATCGGGAAAATAAACATCATTTTTTTTGAAAAGAGAGGTTTTATAGAACTTATCCCATGCGCATGGATATTTAGAAATTATACTTACTTCTTTTTTAGTTAAAATCTTATTTGAAATTACAGGGGAACCATAAATAACCCCCGGTTTTCCATCAGGGTAAACACTAATACCGTCAAAAAGCACTATATCACAATCATTTTTTTCGGCAGCATTAACACACTTTTCGATAAGTGTTGGATTGATATAATCATCGCTGTCAAGAAAGAAAATATATTCTGTATTACATTCCCTTATTCCGGTGTTTCGAGCGCCTCCAAGGCCCTTGTTTTCTTGATGTATAACACGTATTCTGTTATCCGTATATGCTAATTCATCACATATTTTACCACTATTATCAGTAGACCCATCATTAACTAAAATAATATTAAAA
>JAZRQA010000030.1:0-2932 GCA_045649505.1 Acutalibacteraceae bacterium | reverse complement strand
GGCCACGGCGGGTTTGATGGTGGGGCGGTTGCGAGTGATGGAACTGTTGAAAAAGATATAAATTTAGATATTGCATTGATGCTGGGTAATATGTTATCATTAAATGGGACGAATGTTATATATACGCGAACCGATGATACAGGCACCGATACAGTAGACAGTGATGAAATACGCAAAAAAAAGAAAAATGATCTTCAAAATCGCTTAAAACTTATGGAGGAAAATCCCGATTGTATTTTTGTAAGCATTCATCTTAACAAATTTACAACATCCTCTGCTAATGGTGCACAAGTATTTTATTCTCCTGGTCATGAGTTGGCGTATACCTTAGCACAAAGCATTCAACAAAAAATAGCATCAAATATTCAGCAAGATAATTCCAGAGTAGTAAAAAAAGGAACAAAAGATACTTATTTGCTTTATAATGCGCCTGTTCCTGCAGTTATTGTTGAGTGTGGTTTTTTAAGTAACAAAAAGGAGCTTGAAGCTCTTAAGGATCCTGTTTATCAGGCAAAAATGGCTTTTTGCATTTTTTCGGGAATATATGATTATTTTAATGAGGAATGAATAAAATGGCAGGGAAAAATAAAATTACATATGTTTGCAGTGAGTGCGGCTACGAAAGCCCTAAATGGATGGGAAAATGTATTGGCTGTGGCGAATGGAACACGATGGAGGAAACAATAGTTTCGGCACAGGTTGCTTATGCATCTAAAAATGCGGGTAGTGCTTTAAGTGTTCAGGCTAAGCCTATAAATGAAATTTCTATGCGCGATGAGCCACGATATCACACTAATATTAAAGAACTTGACCGTGTGCTTGGCGGGGGAATAGTTAAAGGCTCTGTTGTACTTTTAAGCGGCGATCCCGGTATAGGTAAATCTACAATACTTTTACAAATAGCAAATAATATTGATAAAAAGCTTAAAATATTATATATATCGGGCGAGGAGTCAGCGGGGCAAATAAAACTTCGTGCAAAAAGGCTTTGTGTAGACAATGAAAATCTTTTTATAATGACAGAAACCGATGTTGAAGCTATTTGTGACTATATTTCAAATGAAAAACCCGACCTCGTAATGGTTGACTCTATTCAGACGATGCATATTGTAGAAATATCATCGTCCGCAGGAAGTGTAGTGCAGGTAAGAGAGTCCACAAACCTACTTCTTCGTACAGGTAAAAAATATAATATTCCTATTATAATTGTTGGTCACGTAAACAAGGGCGGCGAAATTGCAGGACCCAAAATTACTGAGCATATTGTCGATGCTGTTTTATATTTTGAAGGTGAAAGAAATCAGTCCTACAGAATTTTACGCGGCGTAAAAAATCGCTTTGGTTCAACTAACGAAATTGGCGTTTTTGAAATGGGAGATAAAGGACTTGTTGAAGTGCCGAATCCTTCGGCTATGCTGTTATCCGGTAAGCTTGACGGTGTTTCCGGTTCCTGTATTACCTGTGTTATCGAGGGAACACGTCCGATTCTTGCAGAGGTACAAGGACTTGTTACAACAACAGGTTTTGGCAATCCACGGCGTATGTCAACAGGTTTTGATTATAATCGGATGAATTTAATTCTCGCTGTTCTTGAAAAGCGTATTGGCATGTATTTTTCTAATCTTGATACATATCTTAACGTAGTGGGAGGACTAAGGCTTGATGAGCCCGCTGCAGACCTTTCAGTTGCTTTATCGCTTGTATCTGGACTGAGGGATACACCGATAGATGCTAAGACTGTGGCGGTCGGAGAAATAGGTCTTTCCGGCGAAATACGTGCCGTGTCCAGAATTTCTTCTAGAGTAAGTGAGGCGTCTAGACTCGGATTCACACGCATAATTTTGCCAAAATCTTCTTTAAAACAGCTTTCCGGCGAAATTAAAGGTATCGAACTTCTTCCTGTAAAGACTTTAAGCGATGCAATAGATTTAATTAAATGATGAAAAAAATAAACCCACCTTTTCAGGCGGGTTTATTTTTTAAAGAGAATAATACTTCTTATATATTTTTTTGTCTTTTTTTATTTATAAACTTATAAACTTCTCCGACGAAAAGATTTATGATAAAGAAAAGAAGTACAATAAGAAATTGATTAAAATTCAAAGAAACAAGTGAGAATGCAGCACAAACAGGGGTCAGAACAATAATAAATGTCAATATTAGTGTAGCAAGTGCACACGCGAGAAGATATTTATTCCTAAGAAAATTTGCATAGATTACAGATATGTCACTTGAAATATTAAGTGCAATAGCTATCTGTGAAAGGGTAAGTGTTGCAAATGCCATAGTTAATCCCGCGCCCGTAATGTTTCCGATTCCAAAAGAAACAAGCGTAAGTGTTGCAAGCACAACTGATTGAATTATTGACAGTATTGTCATTTTACTACTTAAAATTGTGCTGTATTTACGTTGCGGTGCTTGGTGTTTAACACTTACATCGGTCGGTTGCATTCCAAGCGCAATTGCTGGTCCGCAATCGGTAAGCAAATTAACGGTTAGTAGGTGAATTGCAGCAAGGGGAGAAACCTTAAAAATAAAAACGCCAAAAAGAACGCTTATCAATTCTGCAATATTACAGGTGAATAAATAATGCGAACATTTTCTAATATTATCGAATACGCCTCTACAACGAAGTATTGAACGAACCAACCCTGAAAAACGGCCGTCAGCAACAAAAATATCGCTAACGCCTTTAGCAACATCTGTACTTTGTAAGCCCATAGCGCAACCAATATCTGCTGCTTGAAGTGCAGCAGCATCAAATGTTTCGCTTCCTGTTACGGCAATTGTTTTACCGCGTCTTTGCCAGGCTGTAACAATACGTTTTTTATTTTCTGGACTTACTCGCGCAAAAACTGAATATTTTTCGATGTTTTCAAAAAGCTCATCGTCGCTTAATTTTTCAAGCTCTCCACCCGTAATTGAAAGCAAA
>JAZRQA010000029.1:0-5558 GCA_045649505.1 Acutalibacteraceae bacterium | reverse complement strand
TATTTTTAAGCGTCCGTTTGGAGCGGATTACGAGGCTCGAACTCGCTACCTCCACCTTGGCAAGGTGGCGCTCTACCAGATGAGCTAAATCCGCAAACTGTATGGTGCCTCCGGACGGAATCGAACCATCGACACGGGGATTTTCAGTCCCCTGCTCTACCGACTGAGCTACAGAGGCATTGGCGACCTGGATGGGGCTCGAACCCACGACCTCTAGCGTGACAGGCTAGCGTTCTAACCAGCTGAACTACCAGGCCAAATATGGTGGGAACAACAGGGCTCGAACCTGTGACCCTCTGCTTGTAAGGCAGATGCTCTCCCAGCTGAGCTATGCTCCCACGTTATTTGTGCCACGCTGAGCGCTCTGTGCACTCACCGGCGACAAGCATTATATTACCACAAGTAATTTAATTTGTCAACACTTTTTTTAAAAAATTTTCAAAAATTTTATTTGCTTATCAGCTGCCTTATTTCGTGCGCTGAGAATGTATAATTTTTGTCGCAGAAGTGACATTCAATATTAGTAGTTTGTTGCTCTGCCGCCATTTCGAGTAAATCCTTTTCACCCATACTTATAAGGGCTTTTTCTACCCTTTCACGACTACAGTTACATTTATATGATACATTTGTCTCGTCAAGAACCTCTACCTCATAATACTTAAGGGCGGTTTTAACAATTTCCTCTAAGGACATACCCTCACTTAGCATTGTGCTTATGGGGCGCATATCCTTTATGCCATCCTCAACCTTTTTAATTTCTTCATCGGTAGCGAAGGGCATCATCTGAATAATATAGCCGCCTGCTGCCTTAACGGTTAAATCGGGGTTGACAAGCACACCCAGAGCGCAAACGGTAGGAATTTGTTCGCTTATTGCATAATATGCAGTAATATCCTCGGCTATCTCGCCCGAAACAAGGGGCACCGAGCCGTTATACGGCTCTTTGAGTCCGATATCCTTAAGTACATATAATGTACCCTCTTTACCTACGGCACCTGAAACATCGAGCTTTCCCTTTTGATTAAGAGGGATTTCAACAACAGGATTTGCGGCATATCCTCTTACATTTCCCTGTGCATCGGAAACGGCAATTACCGAGCCTGTAGGCCCATTGCCCGCAATACGTAAGGTAACCGAATCATCTTTATTTTTAAGCATATTTCCCATCATTGAAGCGGCGGTAAGCAGTCTGCCCAAAGCTGCAGTTACAACAGCAGAGGTAGAATGAATCTGCTCAGCGGCAGCAACAACATCGGTAGTATCAACGGCAGATGCTATAACGGCACCGTCAGAGGTGATACAGCGTATAAGTTTTCCCATAAATCAAATTCTCCTTGTAATATAAACAACGCGCTGTGTATTGGCGCAGGGCGCGCTTTGGGTCATTTCCTCATAACAGGCAAGCATTTCGAGTCCTGCTGCTTTTAAAGCGGATAAAATCTCATCTTCAGAATAAACTCTTTCGCTAAACTCCTCACACGAGCGCAGATACTTACCCTGTTTGTCCTCCTCAAAAAAGTCGAGCACAACATCGGTAGTTTTTATATCTTCGTTATAAAAATTACTCCACACGCAATATACGGGCGGCTCATCAATAACAAATGTATTATTTCCTAAAATTTCACGCTGCTTAAACTGGGTATTAACATCGAATATAAACAGCCTATCCTTTTCCAAAAAAAGCGCCACGCGGGAAATTGCGCGGCAAAGGTCGCCATAATCGGTAATGTGGTTAAGACTGTCAAGACAGCAAACCGCCCCGTCCACTGTGCCGTAAAGTTCAAGCTCGGTTGCATCCTGACACAGGAATAGAATATCTTGCCCCGCCTTTTCGCAATTCTTTTTTGCACAGTCAAGCATACCTGACGATATGTCAACACCTATTACCTCTATTCCTGCCTTTGAAAATTCAACCGAAAAACCTCCCGTTCCACAGGCAAGGTCGAGCATCAGAGTAGGTTTTTTATCAAATTTATCAAAAAGACGCAAAAGATACGCGGTGCGCTCCTTATAGTCCACATCCCCCGTTAAAACATCATAATAGCGGGAAAAAGCATCATAAATACTCATTTTATATTAAGACGCTCAAATACAACATCATAGCCGTTATCAGGCTCATCCATAGAGCGGTTAACGCGGCTTATTGTAGCGGTAGAGGCACCCGTAGCGGTTACAATCTCACTGTAAACCTTTTTTTCCTTAAGCATACGAGCAACAGTGAAACGCTGAGCGATTGCCTTTATCTCCTTAGGCGTACAGACACCGCTGAAATATTTATAACATTCCTCAACGCTTTCAAGGGTTAATATTGCGCTAAAAAATTCATCAACAGAGGGTGTTTTTATATCTCTCATATATAATACATCCTTTACATATTTCTAAAAAGATTTTAACACAACAAAGTGTTAAAGTCAATCAATAAAAAAATAAGTCTTGCATATTTACAAGACTTATTTCAAAAATTATTCAGCCATAATTGCGCGGAACGCTTCTCCGTCAATCTTCTCTTCTTCAAAGAGCTTTTGAGCTACAAGGTGAACTTTACTCATAGCGCTTTCAAGAATGGATATAGCCTTACTGTACTGTGCCATTACTATACTCTCGGTTTCCTCATCAATAAGAGCGGCAATCTTATCGGAATAGTTGGGAGTGGATGAGAAATCGCGGCCTAAGAAAACTTCATTATTGTCGTTACCATAGGATACAAGACCTAATTTTTCGCTCATACCGTACTTGGTTATCATTTGACGGGCAAGCTCGGTAGCGCGTTGTATATCGTTGGAGGCACCTGTACAAATATCATCCTGGGTTAACTGCTCTGCGGCACGGCCGCCAAGGAGCGAGCATATCTGCTCCAGCATCTGATTTCGGGAAATATGTCCCTTATCATCGGTAGGCAAATACATTGTATAACCTGCAGCCATACCGCGAGGGATAATTGATATCTGATGCACGGGATCCTGTGTAGGAAGGAAGTAAGAAACAACGGCGTGGCCTGCCTCATGGTAGGCGGTAATCATTTTATCCTTATCCTTGACAACATGAGATTTCTTTTCGGTACCCATAACCACCTTAACGGTTGCCTCTTCTATCTGTTCCTGAGTTATAGCCTTAAGTCCTTTACGGGCGGCAAGAAGTGCTGCCTCGTTAAGAAGGTTTTCAAGGTCGGCTCCTGTAAATCCTGCAGTAGATTTTGCTATGGTTGAAAGGGTAACATCAGGGCCAAGGGGCTTACCGCGGGAATGAACCTTTAGAATTTCCTCTCTACCCTTTACATCGGGGTAATTAACGGTTATCTGACGGTCAAAACGGCCTGGGCGAAGCAGAGCGCGGTCAAGGATATCGGGGCGGTTTGTTGCCGCCATAACGATAACGCCCTCGTTTGAACCGAAGCCGTCCATCTCAACCAGCATCTGGTTTAAGGTCTGCTCTCTTTCGTCGTGACCGCCGCCAAGACCCGCTCCGCGCTGACGGCCAACGGCGTCAATTTCATCAATAAAGATAATGGCAGGGGCATTTTTCTTTGCCTCATCAAAAAGGTCACGCACACGGGATGCGCCCACACCTACAAACATTTCAACGAAGTCGGAGCCTGAAATACTAAAGAAGGGTACGCCTGCCTCACCCGCAACGGCGCGGGCAAGAAGGGTTTTACCGGTTCCGGGAGGGCCAACAAGCAACACGCCCTTAGGGATACGGGCGCCAAGCTCATTAAAGCGTTGGGGGCTTTTAAGAAATTCTACAATTTCCTCAAGCTCCTGTTTTTCTTCATCTGCACCGGCAACGTCGGCAAATGTAGTCTTTTTCCGTTCACTGCTCTTTCGGATTTTAGCCTTGCCAAAGCCCATCGTTTTATCGGCGCCGCCCATTCCTTGATTCATACGGCGCATTATAAATATCCACGCAACAATGAACAGTAAAAGCATTATTCCCGATGGCAGCAAACTCATTATCCAGGCACCTTCGCCACCCTCTTTAAAGTTGTAGACAAAGGTTTTACCCTGTTCTCCTGCGGCATTGGCTTCTAAAACAAAGTCATTAACATCGTTATAGAAAATGTTCGGGTCAGCAACAGAGTAGCGATAGATTCTGCCCTGTTCGCCCTCTGCGCGAAGCTTGTAGGTAAGTTCGCCGCTATACAGGTTAAGCTCAAACTGAGAAATTTCATATGTCTTAACCATTTCGACTATTTCGGAATACTCTTTTGCCTTTTGCACACTGCTGTTTTTGGTTACCTGGGATACCGCCATAACCGAGAAAATCAGGATAATCGGTATGCCGATATACAGAAGCAGGTTTTTAATGTTCTTGTTCAAGTATGGACACTTCCTATCGAAAAATTATTTCTAATATTATTTATGTATTATTCATACACTTTGGGGTCAAGCACGCCGATAAATGGCAGATTGCGGTATTTTTCATCATAATCAAGGCCATAACCGACCGCAAAGGCATCGGGAATAGCCAAACCCGAATAATCGGCGGTTATATCCGCGGTACGGCGTTCAGGCTTATCAAGCAATGCGCATATCTTTATGCTTGAGGGATTGCGGGTGAGCAACATCTTTTTAAGATAAGACAGCGTATTACCCGAATCAAGAATATCCTCGACAATTAAAATATCATACCCTGCAAGGTTAACATCAAGGTCCTTGACTATTTTAACAACACCGCTGCTCTTGGTGCCTGAGCCGTAGGAGGACACCGACATAAAATCTATTGTACAGGGTATTTTTATTTGCCTCATAAGGTCAGCCATAAATATTACCGAGCCGCGAAGCACGCTGACGAGCAATAGATTCTTGTCCTTGTAATCCTCGGTTATCTGTGCGCCGAGTTTTTCAACACATTCCTTCAGCTCTTCCTCACTTACAAGTATTTCCTTGATATCATCATACATTGACATTTTATTTATCCCCTTGATCCTTTATTGTATCTACAATGTATATATTTTTTGTTTGCTTTGTAACGGCAACACGTCGACTTGCACCGAAGCCGTACACCCATATAACACCTGCTGCATCACTTATAACGGGAATAATATCCCTTAGCTGCATAGGTATTTTTTCCTCATTAAAGAGTTTTTTAAGACTTTTTGTAACACCGCGAGCGCAAAGAGAAATTTCATCTCCGGGGAGCCTTGTGCGAATTTTTATATCGCCTACTATTTTATCACAGTCAATAGCATTTTTTAATAACAAATTATTAACTTTTTCTTGATTTTCAGTAGCAGATATATCTGTTTTTGTTATTTTAACCTTGAATTTTAACCGAGTATCCCGTTTAGGCTCCGCTATTCTCAGGGTATTATTTTCGCATTCCACAGTTATTTTACCCGGCATTACTGCCCTACCGCTGTTTTTCAGCGCAATATTATAAAGGGTTTGAATATGACCGTTGTCGCTGCCCTTAATGCCTATTGCATCACAAAAAAGGCGCAACACTCTTGAGGCAATTGCCTCGGGCAGCTCTGCAAAATCGGCAGTGCACAGGCTGTTGTCTTTAAACACCTGACTAAAACATATATGGGCAGTATCGGATAAAAAACGCTCGTCCTC
>JAZRQA010000028.1:0-8437 GCA_045649505.1 Acutalibacteraceae bacterium | reverse complement strand
AAATCCAAGCTTTTCTCCTGCTTCAACTGCAGGTCTTGTTAAAATAATTCTTGAAATAAGTTTTTCACGGTATGCAGCAACTGCGGTAGCTACGGCAAGATAAGTTTTACCTGTGCCTGCAGGACCTACACCTATAGTTATAGTATTGTTTTTTATTGCATCTAGGTATTTCTTTTGACCGTGTGTTTTCGGCTTAATAGGCTGCCCCTTTGCTGTAATGCAAACGCAGTCTGCATCAATTATTGATTTCATACTTTGACCTGTGTCATCATCGACAATTGATATAGTATAATCTATATTTTGGTCATTTAAAACATCACCGTGATTTATTATTTCAAGCAGTTCATCTGCCGCCCGTGCACAACGACTCACGCCCGCATCATCCCCGACGATTTTTATTGTATTACCGTGTTGTGTAATTGTAACATTATAAGCTATTTCAAGCTTTTTAATATTACTGTCAAAGCTGCCAAAAAAAGCTGCGGCTTGTTCGGTATTTTGAATTGAAATAATTTTTTCAGCCAAATTTTACACTCCTGAATTTCATTTATTATTTATTATAGCATAAAACTTTATTATTTCAAAATATTTTCTTGTAAAAGTTCTTCATAAACAATATTTTCTATGCATTTATATTGTCTTATGATTTTTATTGTATCCTTTTCATCAATTATTTCCTCGTTTACAAGTTTCGTACTATGATATTTTTCGTTTGAAACCGCTTTTTCAATATTTTTAATTGCTTTCTTAATTGCCTGCTCTTTTGTTAATGAAATTTCATTGAATTCAAGTTCAAAAAATTTCTTTGTTCTTATTGATAAAGGCATTTTTTCTTTAAAGAGTGTTAGGGTTTTATCAGTAGTTTCATAAATATACGGCGGCTTAAAATTGCCTAAATACAAAGGAATATTTATACCAAAAAAATTCAATACCTTTTTTTCCTTTTCTTTTCCTGTTTTCGTAAGTTCTATGTATCTTTTTTTAATTTTTGTTGAAAAGGTATGTTCTGTAACAGCAAGTACCTGCGCCTGCGACTGAGTATATTCTATTACACCTGCATTTATAAGCTCATTTTTACCCGATACAAGTAAATCGCCCTTCAAAACCGCATCTCCCGGTTTTACGCAGGCAACCCCTGATTTAACGGTAATTTTTTCAATTACTCCGTCAAACTTTGCGTAAAGATTACTTGGCTGAGAAGAATGCGCATTCTCATTCCTAATTTCACTTACATTTATAGTAAGCCTGCAACCCTCAATATTAAGGGAGACCCAAGCAAGAGAATCTAAATTTAATAGTAATTCTTCCTTTTGTTTTAATGTATTTATATTTTTTATGGGTGTGCCTATTCTTATTCCAAGTTTGTCGCAGGCGTTTAATATTGTCTGTTGGCTTGTATTTTCATTTCCTACAATATAAATTTGCCAAACAAATAATTGAAGGAATATCAAAATTCCAATAAAAACAGCAAAACCTACCGGTATACCTATTCGAAATTTGTATTTTTTAAAAATGAACGGAATCCCAATTTTTTTAATTATTTTAATCTTTACCCTGCTTTTGCCTCTTACCTTTCTTATGTTTTTAAAATTTTTTACAGAAATATTTGCAAAAATTTTATCATCTTTCTTCTTTATATTCCAAAGTGTTATGTGATTTTTTGCGCATAGATTCAGCATTCTTTCGCAAAAATCCCCTGAAAATGCAACCAAGACATAACCGAAAATATAACGAAAAAGGCGAATAATCCACATAAATCATACTCCTAAATACAAAACTCAACAGATGATATGTTGCCTGTTACTGTTAAATTTTTACCTTCAAGTGTTGTTATCTCAAGTTTTTCTCCACAAAAAACGACACTTCCTTTACCTGTATTAAGCTTAATAAGGGTATCGGAATATTCGTATACTCCCATACAGTGCTCGATATAAGCATATTTGTTTGAAAATAATTCAATATGTGTCCCCTGTTTATATCCTAATGAAGATACACCATCGTTAAAATCAAAGAGCTTAACGTTTCTTTTTTTATTGCTTTTTTCAAGTTTGATTTTTTTTGACATTTTCTCACACCTAAATTATTACTAATTAAAAATATGTTTTTTAACCTATAATAATTCTTTTTTGCATATAATATTTCGAGGTGTAAAAATGAAAATTAAAAAGCAGATTCCTATGTTTTTGTTATCAATAATCCTTATTTTTATAGTTTTGTTTAATCCGCGTGTTGTATCTGAGGGCGCAATATACGGATTAAATGTTTGTGCAAATGTAATTATTCCGTCCCTTTTCCCTTTTTGTGTGATTTGTATTTTTATTATAAAATCAAAATGTCTATATTTTCTTGAAAAAAGTGTTTCTCCGCTTTCATTTAAACTTTTTGGTATTCCCCCTTGCGCATTTTTTGCAATGTTCTTTTCATTTCTTGGCGGTTATCCTGTAGGCGCAAAATCAATTGTAGTTCTTAGAAAAGAAAATAAAATCAGCGATAAATGTGCTTCAATAATGCTATATTACTGCATAAATGCAGGCCCTGCTTTTATAATTATAGCGGTAGGTACTAAAATTTTAAATTCAAATACTGCAGGGATTCTTCTTCTATGCGCACACATTCTTGCATCTATCGTTATCGCTTTGATTGCAGGAAGGTTTATTAAAGAAAAAGAAAACAGACAAATGGAAAAGGAAACATCAATATTAAATATTTCAGATATATTTGTTGAATCTACAGCCGACTCATGTGCATCAATTATATCCATTTGCTCATATGTTGTTCTCTTTTCAACACTAATAAATATAGTAAAAAGTTTTGAGATTGAATTTTTTACATATGGTTTATGTCCCCTTCTTGAAGTGACAACAGGGGTTATGGGAACAAGAAATATATATTTAATTTCAGCTTTGCTTGGTTGGGGCGGGTTTTGTGTTCACTTTCAAATTTTTTCAGTTTGTAAAATACTAAGCTTTAACAAATTATATTTTTTTATTTCAAGGATAATACATTCGTTGCTTTCCGTAATTATTCTATTTATTTTACTTAAAATATTCCCTATTTCAATTCAAACAATGACAAATAATATTAACTTCACAAATTCATTTTCAACATTAACTTATGGAGCTTCAATAAGTTTAATATTATCAGGGATAGTGCTTGTTGCATCTGTCGGTAACAGAAAATATTGATTATTAAAATAATATAATGTATAATATAAAAAAAGGCGGTGAAAAAATGAGCTATAAGATTTTTGAGTATGATAATCTTTTAAAGCCATATGAAAACGATTTTGAACTAAGGGAATTTAATTATAAGAGAAAGTTAAGAGAACTTCTCGGCAATAATATTTCGCTGCTTGATTTTGCTAACGGCCACGAATATTTTGGATTCCATAAAACTAAAAACGGTTGGTATTACCGTGAATGGGCTCCCGGGGCTGATAATTTATACTTAATGGGAGATTTTAATAACTGGGAAGCCAAAAGCTGCCCTATGGCTAAAATAGGCGGCGGTGTATTTGAGCTTTTTTTACCTGGAACGAATAGCCTATATTCCGGTTGTAAGGTAAAAACGGTAGTTGAAAATAACGGTCGTCTCTTGGAACGAATTCCTTTGTACGCACGACGCGTTGTTCAAGATCCTGTTACATACAAATGGACCTGTGAAATTCTTGATGAAAAACCCTTTAAATGGAACAATAAAAGATTTAAACCTGAAAAAAATCTTTACATATACGAATGTCATATCGGTATGGCACAGGAAGACGAAAAAGTTTCTACATATAAGGAATTTACACAAAATATTTTACCGAGAATAAAAAATCTCGGATATAATACAATTCAGATTATGGCCATAATGGAACATCCATATTATGGGTCTTTCGGATATCAGGTATCCTCTTTTTTTGCAGCATCATCAAGGTACGGTATGCCTCAGGATTTAAAAGAGCTTATTGATACAGCTCACGGTATGGGTATTGCCGTTTTGCTTGATCTTGTTCATTCTCATGCAGTAAAAAATACCGAAGAAGGCATAAATGAATTTGACGGAACCGATTTTCAGTTTTTTCACACAGGAAGCCGCGGAAACCATCCTACCTGGGATACTAAACTTTTTAATTATGAAAAAAACGAAGTAATACATTTTTTACTTTCAAATTTAAAATTTTGGCTTACCGAGTATCATTTTGATGGTTTTCGTTTTGACGGTGTCACTTCAATGATATATCATGATCACGGTCTTGGCACCGCGTTCACTGATTATTCTAAATATTTCTCGCTTAATACCGATACCGAGGCAGTCACATATTTACAGCTTGCAAACGCACTTATTCGCGAAGTAAAGCCTGATGCGATTACTATTGCTGAGGATATGTCTGCGCTTCCTGGTATGTGTGTTCCTATTTGTGAAGGCGGTATTGGATTCGATTACCGTCTTTCAATGGGTGTTCCCGATATGTGGATAAAGCTTTTAAAAACGCAAAGTGATGAACAATGGAATATGCGTTATATCTGGTACGAACTCACCTCGCGCAGGCCGTTTGAAAAGTATATAGGCTATTGCGAATCTCACGATCAGGCACTTGTTGGAGATAAAACAATAATGTTCAGACTGTGTGATTCACAAATGTATACCCATATGTCAAAATTTACCGATAGTCCTGTGATATCAAGAGGTGTTGCGCTTCATAAAATGATAAGGCTTGTTACCTTATCCCTTGCAGGCGAGGGATACCTTAATTTTATGGGCAATGAATTCGGCCATCCTGAATGGATAGACTTTCCTCGTGAGGGTAATAACTGGAGTCATTATTATTGCCGTAGACAATGGCACCTTGCCGATGATACTACACTTAAATACGAATGGCTAAATAATTTTGATAAAGCTCTAATTGCATTATCAAAAGAAAACAAGCTTTTTGATAAGCCGCCGATTAGTCTTTATATTGATGAAGAAAAACAGGTACTTGTATACGAACGGTCAGGTGTAATTTTTGCTCTTAACTTTAGCCCCGAAAATTCTTACGACTATTTTATTAAAACGCCTGAGAAAGGAACATATTCTCCCCTGCTTTCTACTGATGAACAATATTTCGGAGGTTGGGATAGAATTGAGATAGAGCATAAATATTCAGCAAAAATTAGCACTAACAACGAAATAGGATTCAAAATGTACCTTCCCGCACGCACGGGTGTATGTCTTAAAAAGAACAAAAGAGCCTAACCAAGGCTCTTTTGTTCTTTTATTTCTAATCATTTGCTAAAAAATAATAAAATACATAAAAAATGCGTTTAATATTCCGACTATCATACCTGCAAGAACCTGAATAGGTGTATGACCTACAAATTCCTTAAGTTTAACTTCGGTTAATTTTTCGGAATTAAATACCTCAAAGGATTTGATAATCTCATTAAGCAAAATTGCCTGTTTACCCGTTTCAAGACGTACTCCCATTGCATCATGACAAACAATAATTGCAAAAATCAAGCTAATTGCAAACTGCACAGATCCCGTTCCGCAGGATAAAGCACAAAACACAGCCAGAGAAGTAACGGTTGCCGAGTGTCCGCTTGGCATTCCTCCGTCACCGAACAAACGGCGAATATCAAATTTTTTATAAACAAAAAAATGAATAAAAGTTTTTAAAATTTGCGCAACAAACCACGAAGATAGGCTTGTTATCAAAAAAGGATTAGTAAGAAAAGAAATGAACCAATCCAATAAAACACACCCCTAAGTTTTCAATTTAGATATAAAAAAAGAGCCTTAACAACGCGAATTGCGTATTAAGGCCCTCGATTGGTGCGGATAACAGGACTTGAACCTGCACCGAGTTGCCCCGACTAGAACCTGAATCTAGCGCGTCTGCCAATTCCGCCATATCCGCATATTTAACCTATTTTCATACTCATTTTTTAAGTACTTGCCTATTATAACGCCAATGACCTAATTTGTCAACAAAAGATTTGTATTTTTAAAAAACTCCCGTCTTTACTATACTTAGAGTATTTTTTGATAAAGACAGGAGTTAATTTAACTAAGATATTTATTTGTTGTACGAAAGGCTAAAATCATTGGATATATAATAACACCACAAAGGAAATTACTTACTCCGTGTATGAAATCGAAGGGTAATCCTGCTATTATCCAGGATATCATTCCTTTAAAATCAAGCCCAAAAAGTATTGCCTGTGCAGGAGCATATAATGTTCCAAAGGCAAATCCGTGTAAGGCGCATATACTCATATACACAGGTATAGCTACGGCTTTTGGCATATTTTTTGGCAAAAGCATTATTATTCCCCATAGCAAAAACCAAATATAAAGGTACGGAAGCCACCATAGAGAAAAGCCATTTAAAATTCCAACCAAAAAAATAAAAACTGTAATAGGATAAATTGCTTTTATACGGTAAACAACTGTCAATGCTACTATAAAAGCACCCACAATATGTATATTAGGCAAAAAAGCCATAACTAATTTAGAAGCATATATAACTGCACCCAGAACACCGAAAACTGTAAGCTCTTTAATATTTATCTTCACGATTTTTCAGCCTTAAAAGCATATTTTGAAGTTGCAGATATATCGGTTGAATCAACACCTGAGGAGGCATATTTACCATCAACATAAAAAGACCAATAATATCCGTCTAAATTATAATCAAGGGTAAGTCCGTTAACAGTCTTTACATATAAACCGTATTTGCTTTCTTCACCCTCAATAAGACTATTCTCCAAAAGGGCATCTCCAACAGTTGTTTTATTTGTTTTAATTTTAAATGCTGTTGCTCTTCCCTCTTTATCAATCACAGTAAAATCAAAGGCATTTTGCCCGCTTCCAAGCTCTGTTACACTAACATTGCCCGAAGATAAGGGATTTTCAGATCGATTACTATTATCATTACAACCGATTGTAAACAGTGCTGTAGCCGCAATTAGCACAATACAAAGGAGTAATGACAATATCTTTTTAAGGTTTGTCATTTTCATAATAATTTCTCCTAAAATTTATTCACCTTTTCCCGGCACTCGCGGTATAAATCAAGGTGTTTTATTAAAACGGATATTTCGACTTGACACCAAATCACTTCGCCTTCTCAGAAAAAATCCAATGGCTTGTCCCCGAAATGCGGCATCGGGTAGAAGTGAAAATAAAAATATGTCTCACGGCGACGGGCTCGTACAGGATTTTCACCTGTTTCCCCGTTTTAACTCTCTAATTATACCATAAATTAGAATCAAGTCAAATATAACACAATTATTTTTTCTTGAAAAAAAAGATATTTAATGTTATGATAATATTGATAAATTATGCAAGGAGTGTAATCTTTGATGAATTTACAGGAATCGGGAGAAATGTATTTAGAATCCATTCTTGTTTTATCTAAAAAAAATACAGCAGTGCGCTCTATTGATATTGTTGAATATATGGGCTACTCTAAACCAAGTGTAAGCAGAGCTGTTGGATTATTAAAAAGCGGCGGTTTTATAGATGTAGATAAAAACTCTTACATTACACTTACTCCCGCGGGGCTTGAAATTGCTGAGAAAATTTATGAGCGACACACCTTTCTTACACGCTTTCTCGTAAAACTTGGCGTTGATGAGGAAACTGCATCATTTGATGCTTGTAAGCTTGAGCACGCGATAAGCGATATTTCATTTAATGCGATAAAAAAATTTGCTGAAGAAATGTAGGTTTCTTTAATTCTGGGAGGAAATAAAATGATTTGGCACAATGCAACCACCGAAGATGTATTAATAGAACTTGGTGTTGATGCGACAAAAGGATTGTCCATTGGTACAGCCGAAATGCGAAAGGATGAATACGGTAATAATCTTTTTGGACATACAAACAAAAAAAGTTTTCTAAGCTGTTTTTTTTCACAGTTAAAAAACGCATATATTATTATTTTTCTTGTTGTTGCGCTAATATATACTGTGCTTACTTTTACAAGCGGTCTCGCTGATTGGTGGGAACCGCTTATGCTTTTTGCAGTTGTTATATTAACAGCCCTTCTTGCAGCTTTTTATCAGTATAAAAGTGCTAACTCCTTATCCGAGCTTTCAGATACAGCGATATCAACCTGTAAAGTTTTGCGGGACGGCATAATTTCTGAAATCCCTTCAAGCGATCTTGTCCCCGGAGATATTGTGCTTCTTGAATGCGGAAACTACATTCCTGCGGATGGTAGAATTATTGTTTCAAATGAGCTTAGATGCGACGAATCTCCGCTTACAGGAGAAATAGTGCCTGTTGAAAAAAACGGAGATTTAATGTTTGATGATATAACTTCTCTTAATGCACGCGCAAATATGGTATATGCCGGATGCAGCGTAATTCACGGAACGGCAAAAATAGTTGTAACACAGACGGGTTCAGATGCCGAGATTGGTCGAAAAGCTGTTATTTCAAAAGACAGTGGTGAGGACGAAGC
>JAZRQA010000027.1:0-2049 GCA_045649505.1 Acutalibacteraceae bacterium | reverse complement strand
AGCTATATGGATGCAAACAATATTGCATTGGTTGGAGCTGTCCATGACTTTACTTGTCCAGTAAACGGAAAGAACTATATGTTTTTCCCAATTAGAGCCATCTGATCAAATTCTAATTTGGTGAACGGGTAGGTAAACTTGAATTTGTCGAGCTGAATTAGGCGTTAAGTGTTGATGTGAGTTGGTGCAAATTTGATGCAACACTTTGTTGCAATATTCACGATATAAAAAAGCTCTGCTTCGGCAAGGCTTTTTGTTTTTAAGGGCGGTTAAACTATATGTTGAGCCGTCTTTTTTTATGCGAATTTGGTGCAAGTTGACTTGGCATGAATACGCACGCGAAATTATACATTATTCAACACTATTTCAATTTGTGTTGTTGATTAGTCACACTTTATATGTTATAATAAACTTGCATAAAGTTAATTGAATGTTTATTTTAGCCGATTTTAATTACATTCAATGAATCATAGGAGAACACATATGTATCAATCAAGAAATTCATTTACATCATCATTAATGGTTGAAGCTTTACTTTTATTGTTAGAAAAGGAAGAATATGATTCCATTTCAGTAAAAAATATTTGTGAAAAAGCCGGAGTAAACAGAAGCACATTTTATACTTATTATAACACTAAAGATGATTTGTTAGTTGAGACAATGAAACTAATAAGTAAAAGATTATTGTCCAATTTTGATTATGATACTATTATTCTAAATGTAGATGATGAAAACAACTATCAATTAATCGGTGAAATTTATTTAGTTCCATATTTAAATACAATCAAAGAACTTAGAAAAGTTTATAAAATGCTTCAACACAAATCTCATATATTTAAAAAATTAAATATTAATAAAGAACTCTACAATATTTTACATAATAAATTATTGAGTAAATATAACATTAAAAATGATGAGAAAGAATTTGCATTTGCATATTTTAATTATGGTGTATTAGCAATTATAGATAAATGGGTAGAGTCTAATTGCGAGGAAGATGTTTCTAAAATAGCTAACTTAATCATAAAAATGATTGGTTTTTAAAATCAAATTAACTTTTTATAAATGCATCGAGTTTAATTTTGGAGGTAAAAATAATGTTAAATCAATCTATAGGTCAAGCGATTGGCGAAACAGCATTTGATGTTGTATACTTAACTACAGTTATTACAATTGGCATCATTATGATATTAAAAAGCAAAGGAGTCAAAGAATATTTATTATTTGGTATAATGGCTGTTACACTTGGGTGCGGAGATGCATTTCATTTAGTTCCCAGAGCATTAGCTTTATGTACAACAGGATTAGAAGATTATACCGTATGGTTGGGATTAGGCAAATGGATTACATCTATTACAATGACCATATTCTATATCATTTTATATTATGTGTGGCGAATTCGATACAATGTAAAAGATAAGAAAACAATCACAATAGCAGTTTATGCGTTAGCTTTAATTAGAATAGCGTTGTGTTTCTTCCCTCAAAATCAATGGTTGGTAGCGGATGCTCCTATAACGTGGGCTATTTATCGTAACATACCATTTGCTTTATTGGGAATATTAATAATCATATTATTCTTTAACAGTGCTAAGAAAAACCAAGACAAAGAATATCGTTTTATGTGGTTAACAATTGTTTTAAGCTTTGCATTCTATATTCCGGTGGTTCTATGGGCAGATTTAGTGCCTGCTATTGGATTTTTAATGATGCCTAAAACTTGTGCTTACGTATGGACAGTCTTAATAGGATTTATATCAATGAGAAAAAGCCATAGCTAAACAAATCCCAATTTATGAAGTGCTGGTGTGATCTTGGTGCAAATTTGGTGCAACACTTTATGCGACGATACTCACGATATTCACGATATCGCACGAAAACACACGATAAAGCTACGATATCACACGATATTTAACGATATTCACGATATCAAACAGTATTGCTAAAACTCCAAGAGATAATTACCCGTTTGGGATTATTTCGATATACAAAAAGCTCTGCATCGCAGAGCTTTTTGTGTTTTTCAGGGCGGTTCAATTTGTAAAGACT
>JAZRQA010000026.1:0-16040 GCA_045649505.1 Acutalibacteraceae bacterium | reverse complement strand
AATCATCAGCAATCAAAAGGTACAAGAACCACACTTATACCCTTTGATTGCCGCCCATCTGAGAGGGATGGGCGACGCGAGGTAAAAATGTTTGAAGACAAGACACATTTTATTACCACGCTCACTACAGAGAAAACCTCTGTTGTAAGTAAATTAATATTTCACAAACGGAATTAAGGACAACCATAATCTCCGTCTTTGTCGTATCCAATAACGGCGTTCAGATCCATCCGTTCGCCGAATTTCGCAATTTATGTATTTAAGTTCGTGAGAAAAGTCGTTGTAGAATGAAACCAAACCGAACAACAATAAAAACAGAAAAAGTGCGGCAACGATGCCAATGAGCACGTAAAGTGCAGTGTCGGGATTAATTGCTTGTGGCATCGCTATCTCCTGGTTCTTTGACTTTGGGCGCTTCTGTTCGGTCATCTGTGCCAGCCATACTGCAGATAGCGCAAATACCAAATCCAAATATACCGCCTACAATAAGACCTAGAATAAACTGTAACATTAAGAATCAACTCGCTTAGGGGTTATATTTTACCGAGAAAATTTTTTAATACTGATAACATCGGCAATCAAAAGGCACAAGAATTCGCCTTATGCCCTTTGATTGCCGCCCATCCCTTGCAAAGAGGGATAGAACGGACTTAAAATGAAAAAAATAGATTAATCTTTGATAACAGTTACACCATTAAAGGAACTAATACCATAAATTCCTTTTCCGTCACGTGCACCAAACAAGAAATCAAATGCAATCAGTTCATTATGTGTTTCATCTGCGTCGTGGTCGCAAACAGAAGTGTCAATACCGCCGTAACCAAGACCCGCCTCAACACGTCTGAACTTGTATTCGCCTGCATCTGCATAGCTGGGCGTGCCATAGCTTGCATCTTCACAGTAGTGGTAGTTTGCCCAATCGCCAAAGATTACTTCAACGTTTTCACAAGTAACACGAGCGGGATTTGCCTCTGTTCTACCATTTACTGTATGATTGTCGCGAACGTCTGCTACAACCATACCACAAGTTCTGTAGTTATACCATTGATAGTTAGAAGTTGCGTCGTTGTAAACGTCTAATTTACATGCGATTTTACTGTTTTTAATAACAACATAGTTTCCTGTGTTCATTGCACCTACAACACCACCTACACGAGTGTCGTAAGAGCCCCACCATGAGCCGATGGTAGTGGTATCTTCAATGTTGATTCCATCGAAGGTTGTGGTTGTGCCATTATTGGAGCACCATGCAACAATACCACCTGTGTTGTGATTATAGTTTACAACGGTTGTATTTTTAAGGGTAATATTTTCAAAGTTAGAAGCGCCTGCATAAGCTGCGATACCGCCTGCATAACCCGAACCGTCATTTTCAATTAATGCACCGTCTAAAACAAGGTTTTTAACAGCACCTTCATAAACTGCGCCAAACAAAGCTACATGTTTAGAGTTACAGTCTTGGCGCAAATTGAAAATGGTTTTATTATTTCCGTCGAAAATACCGCTGAAATCTGCGTTTGATGCATCACCGATAGGCTCAAAGAGAACTCTGTTTCCGTTTTCATCAAGAGCATAAAGGTCGATGTTCTTTGTAAGGGTAATAGTTTTACCTGCGAATGTATTTCCACCATCAACTAACTCTGCAAAACCTGCAAGCTGTTCTGCAGAGATCAGTGAGAATTCTGTATCGGTATCATTGTACCAAGAAGTATCAGCTGTACCGTCCCAGGCATCAACCAAGCTTGCTTCATAATTATCAATTGCACCGGTAAACCATTCAACACAATAAACTTCGCCTGTTTCAGTGTTTGTAGCTTCAGGCACACCGAAGGATGTGTCAAGAGCGTTCTTAGCCGCGGCGTAAGATGCGTTTGTTCTTTGGAAAGCGGAGTTTGCATTTTCAAAACCTGCCGCCTGAACTGCCTGAGAAAGAACAAGGATATCATATTTTCCGTTACCATTGCCATCAAGTTTTGCAACATCTTCATTGGTTGCATCTTTACTGAGGTAAACCTGAAGCAAAGAAGGAACTGTTGTTTCACCGGGTTTTACGGGAGCAGAATGAACGAACTCCATTACGTTGTACTTGTAACCGTCAATATACTCAACGAAATCGTTTGCTACGTTCCAAGCACCCTGGAACTGAAATTCACTTCCGTTTTCAAGGTTAATGGAAATGCCGATTTTATCAAAATCTGTAGCAGTAAAATCGCCCATTTCAAAAGCAATAAGCGTACGAACATAGGCATCACTTTTACCTGTGTTCTTAACCGAAACGTATTTATCAACAACATTGTTCATTGTAAACTGGCGATATGCGCCGCCATTTTCGGTTGTGTTTTTCCAACCAAGCTCACCAACGTAAGGGTAGAGAGGCTTATCTTGCTCAAAATCTACAAGATTACCATTCTCATCATACTGTTGCTCGATTTGCTCAATTTTAACGTTACCCATTGTCATAACGTTAACGTCGCTATCTTCGCTGGTTAAATACGCAAGAGTTCCGCCGATAGCAAGTGCGGCAACTAAAGCATAAGCGGTACACATTAAGAGTACCTTTTTAAGTTTAGACATTATATGTATGTTCTCCTTTCCGGAATGGGTAAATTTTTATGAATTAAAGTTGATTGCCGTTGGCATCAAAATTGATTTCATCTTCAAAGCCGAACTCAATAATTCTATTCGGATTTGATGCATTGAATGTGTTGCCGTTACCAAAGATATCGAGGTTGAGGGTTGCATCTTTTACGCCTCTGCCACCATTATCTGTGTTCGAATAGATATGTACCCAGAATGCACGACTTACACCGTCAAGTGTGCTATCTTTGATAGTAACATTGTTCATACCGGAACCATTGTTAAATACACGAACAGGAATGTAAGAAGACTTGATGGTAGAGTTGCTAATGTTAAGGGTTACATTGGTTGCGTTCACAAGGTCAATTGCAAAGGCCATATCAGAACCGCCAAGGTTTTCAATAGTTGCATTTTCAATATTCAAAGTGCCGTTAAATGCTACATAAAACACCTCGGTACAAGCGTTCCAAGCAAAGTTTTCAGCAGTGTGCTTGGTTGTGATTGTACCGTTCTTAACATTTAAAGTACCTCTAACGTCAATTGCAACCTCATTGTCTGCGCTTGTTACTCTTCCGTCATTATTCTTGTCAGCATTATCGGTAACAAAATCAAGGGTCTTGCCGTTGAGGTTCAATGTGGTAGAAACACCTGCGGGAATGGTGATAGTAGTATCAGCATCGGCATCAATATCTTTAGTTAAAATAACCTCGCCGCCGTTTGCAAGTGCTGTAGTTAATTCATCAGCTGTAGAAACAACCGTGGGAATAGCCGGAGCGTTTACACTCCAAGGATGATTGGTGGTAGTAATGTCACCAAATGCGGTGTCAAGAGCGGTTTCGGCATTAGCAAAGCCCTCGGTCTGAACTGCCTGAGTAAGAACGAGAATATCGTATGTACCATTAGCGTTTCCGTCAAGAGCTTCGCAATCCTCGTTGGTAACACTGGATTTCATATAAACCTGGCAAAGGCTGGGGTAAGATGTTTCGCCGGCGGGGAGAATACCGTTTTCGTGAACGCCGCCAAGGTGCTTGCCGCCGTTGTAGATAAATTCAATTACTACATAATTGTTGCCATTGATATTTACAATGCCAACAGTACTTTTAGTCCAAACCTCACCGGGATCTGTCTTAAATTCAGATGTACTAACTAACTTGTTAAAATCACTAACGGAGTTAACGCTACCACATTCGTAAGCAATCAAAGTGCGAATATATGCATCGCTTTTACCAGTATTTTCAATGGTAACTAACTTATCCTGAGCGTTTTTGCCGGCAAAAACCCAAGCGGAACCGTAGGAATCAACCTGAGACATACGAATAACGGTATTATCATAACCTGCATATTCGGGGTTGTCACCGGGTAAAGAGGGGTCGCCAACAATAGGAAGTAAGGGCTTAGCCTGTTTGAACTCTTCAAGTATATAGCTTGTTTGATTATCGATAGTTGCAGTAGCGTAAGTGCCGTCTGCATTTACAACACGCTCGTACTCGTGTTGCTCAATCGATACGTTACCAAACGTCATAACGTTAACGTCGCTGTCTTCACTGGTTAAATAAGCTAAGGTTCCGCCAATAGCAACGGCTGCCACGAGAACGAAGCTTAAACCATAAAGTAAAGCTTTTTTCATTTTCATAATGTGTCTTCCTTTCGAATTAAATGAATTTTATTCTGCAACGGACTTACCGTTTACATTAGGGATTTACGGGCTGAGTTTTTGCCCAAGCATCAGCAGCGGTAGCGATATTGCTATCACGCTGTACCGCATAAGCGGTAACGGTGAGTTTAGGATAGTTGCTTGCGCCGTTTGCATCTAAGGCGTTGAGCATTTCCTTGGTAACTTCGCCCTTTACGGTAACAGTATTGTCTTTAATTACAGTAAATTCGGCATCTTGTGTTGCTTTAGATGCTTCTCTGTAATATACACCGTCCACATTGTCAAGGGCGGTCCATCCGTCTGCCATTTCATAGGTCATAAAGTCATCGAAGTTGTTCACCTTTTCAAGTTTTACAAACAGCCAGGCATCTTCGCTATTAGCCTTGAAGGTAACCTTGGGGTCTTTTGCGATAGTATGGCCGGGGATCATCGGATAGGTATTGGTGTTCGGGTCATTATCACCGTCTTTATTGGTGTCGGTTTCGTGGAGGGTGATATTGATATCACCGTAGGTGAAGGTGTTAACCACAGGGTCGGTTTCGGTAACGAGCCAAGCCAAAGTACCACCTATAACAGTGCAAAGGACAAGAGCAAGTGAAGCGAGCATAACAGCCAGCTTTTTACCGCCAAGCTTTACGGATTTTTTACAATGTTTTCCTCTCATTGTCGTGTTCCTCCTTTCTTTTGGTTTTTATTTCAACAGGCGGAGAAACACGAATTTACCCGTCTGCTTGAAAGCATTAATTTATAAATTAGCCGTTAATCTGCTCGTTAAAAGCAGTCCAGGCAGCATCTGCATCTGCAAAGCCGGTTGCCTGAATAGCGTGGCCGACAACTGTGATTTTAAGGTTGGCGATAGATTTCATATCCTTGCTATCAAAAGCACTGGGAACGGTGATGGAATCAAAGAGTGCATCCAACTTGGTATCGGTTGCGGACTTTGCAACAATCTCTTTGTATCGGAACTCATATGTAATAGTGTTTTTCGCAGTATCTCTGGTCACAGTTTCATAAACCCAATTTGTAGCGTCATAACCATTAAAAATTGTGGTGAGGTCTGCCTTATCGGGTGCGTAAATCGCATCAAACTTATCAGCACAGTTAAGGGTCAAGAGCATACGAACATAAGAATCTTCACTCTTTGCTTTAACGGTTAAAGTGGGGTCTTTAACATAGGTCTGACCGGGAATAAGATGGTAATTATTCTCTTTCACACGGTCGGCACCTGCTATTTCAGTTCCGTCAGCATTTACTGCCGCTTCATCCAAAGAGATGTTCACTTTACCGATGGTAAAAGTGTTTACCACTTCATCTTGACTGGTAAGGTAAGCTAGCGTTCCTAAAACGGATACAGTAAGAAGCAATACCGCACAAAAGACTGTGATTAAAACTTTTGATTTTTTCATAGCAAGGTCTCCTTTTTTATTTAAAATTTAATTTTGCTCTGTGTGGGCTTTCTTTTTATCCTTGTCGTCAAGAACAAGGCTTATCATTATTTCAATAAGAACAAGTGAAATAGCAACGGTGATGGCTATGTATTTTCCAGGCGGTACTGCCATATAAGTGGCCAGATACCCGAGCAGCGGTATACAGAACACAGCTTTTCCGACTACTCTATCGCGATCAACGAGTGGATCTGCCGTATCGTTTTCATCACCTTTTGTACGGAAACGAAAAATATCGGGATTATCTTCATTATGAACAATCTCGATGATACGATGAGTGCAAAGAGTACCGCCTTCCATCTTATAGGTGATAACATCGCCGACCTCTAATGTTTCGGGATTTACATCCTTTATGTAAAGGAGAGAACCTGTGGGATACACCGATTGCATCGAGCCTGACAAAACAGAGTAAGGCTTTAGTCCTACAAACTGCAAACCGTGAAGCAGAATGGCTAATACCACAACTACTATCACCAACGCATTGGAGATAACTTTTAATAACTTTCTTGTTTTCGTGTTCATTACTTTGGATTATCTCCTTACTCGTGTTTAAAATACTGCTTGACAGATTGATAGATTACACGGAACACATGCTCGGTGTAATTATCCTTTTTGGGCATCTCATCATTATGTACCATTACAGCGAAATCAAGCATTACATTCAATATGTGATTAAGTATCAACCACACAGCTGCTTCATCTTTAAAGGCATCCTTGAATTTATTTACAAGCGGCATAAATCTTTGCTTGTGCATCTCGGCGGAGTGTTTCTTAAAATACGGCGAATAATAGTAATGAACATACATAAGAATTTCATCTTTGTTTCCAACAAGGAAACGCCACATTGCTAAAAAATAAATTCGGCATCTTGTCTCATAGTCCATTTCGCCCATATACATAACGTCAATATGGAGCAAGCATTTGTCTAGCAGTTGTTTATCAAGATGTTCAAATGCTTTTTCAAACAACTTTTCTTTGTTTTCAAATAAACGGTATATATATACCTCGTTAATGCCTGTTGCGTTGCTTATTGCTTTTGTTGTGGATTTATCAAGTCCGTTCTGAGCAATGACGTGGATAGTTCCATCGATTAATGCTTGGCGTAAGTCATCCTGTTTCATTTCCTTTTTCCCCTTTGTAAGTGTTTACTACAAATTTCAGCAAAAAATAACAAACGCTGAACGTTTGTGCTTTGGTTACACATAGTCTTTTGCGAGGGGAGTGAGTATCTATAAAATTACGTTAGATTGTCGTATGATGCGTAATTTTCAAGGTTTGGTAAGTGGTTCGACGTTCACAATACTTTCTTTACCGCATCGTTTGCATTTAATCGGCAGATTCTTAATCTCTGTGTCGGGAAGTAACCATAGTACCGTGCTCTTGCCACACAAGGGACACAGGAATCGTCGACGTGTCGTTTCAACATCGTTGTCTATTGGTTTGTGATGTAATGTGTTTTGCAAATAGAATCACCTCGTTTTGTGCTTGGTTGCGTCAAATAACCTCAAAAAAGAAAAGCCTGTACCATAATCGTATACAACGATTAAATGGCACAGGCTCTTAGGCTCAGGCGCTAGGGATGGTTCTGCATATTATGCAGAGGTACTAAACTCACTCTATTAAGATTATGTGTTTGCTTAAATTATAACGACTGTGGGCAACATAATGGTTATTATGTTATGTCTTGTGGGCTAAAAAACCGATGTTATAAAACATCGGCAACACATAATGGTTATTATGTTGTTCATAAAGCCGAACAAGCATGTCTCGTTACTTTTTAAGTACGAGGTATTATAACATAATACATACGAAAAAACAAGCGGTTTTTCAAAAAAATTGAGATTTACATAAAATTAACGGATTTTGGGCGTGAAAATCAAGACCTTTTAGTTATTGTTTTCAAAAGGTCTGATTTGTTATACCTATTTTTAGTTACCAGAGAGCATTTAATTAAAGTATACTGTCTATTCTTATTGTTTAATACAACATAATAACCATTATGTGGTATTCAACCGCTGCCAATGTGTAGCGGTTTTTCTTTTTATATAATGAGTCGCATATTTTCCATACGGCGCTGATGTTCGGCACCAGTTGTGATGATATAAATGCGAGTGGTATTAATATTGGAGTGACCAAGAATGTCTGCTAATTTTGCAATATCTTTTTCAATACCATAAAAAGTCCTTGCAAACAGGTGCCTCAGATTGTGTGGGAATACCTTCCCAGGAGAAACACCGGCCTGTTCACACAAACTCTTCATTTCTCTCCAAATATTACTTCGATCAAGCGGTTTACCACTTTTGGTCACAAAAATGATTCCGGAGTTTATTTTCTGTTCTGTAGCATATCGAAGCAGTTTTTTTCGCAGGGCACTGACAATAAATATCTTTCTAGTTTTTCCCTTGCAGGATACAATTGCTTCTCCTTTGCGCACAGCCTCCACCGTAATACTTTGCAATTCACTGACACGAATGCCTGTTCCACAGATTGTTTGAACCACAAGGGACAGACGTTCGTTTTTCTTTTGTTCAGCTGTCCTTACAAGAGCCGTGTATTCCGCTTTGGAAAGTTCCTTTTCCTCGGAGCAATACGCTTCTTTTTGCACCTTAAACTGCTTTACACAAAGATCGTGCCAGCCGAGGAATCGAAAAAAGGAATTGAGAGCCGCCAACATAGAGTTTGCACTTCTGATAGCGTAGGTTTTTTCCAAGAAATCCTTGTATTCTAATATAAAGATTTTATCCAAGGGCTTGTCTATAGCACGCTCGACAAACAGCTGTATATCTCGCATATACTTTTCAATAGTGGCGGTTGCTTTTTCATTCTCGATTAAATAATTCTTGAACGAGTTTATTGTTTGATTGGTAATAAATCTTTTTTTCATACCAAAACCTCCATTTCATATCTCTATTTTACTATTATTTTGCACTTTAACTATCAAGTTAAACATCAGATGCAAAACGGAGTTTGGGCATATTCAATTTTTCTGAGCGTATTGAGACTTACTTATCTAAAATATTGATTACAGGAACACCTTTTCTCTTTGCATACATAATGGTGTTCTTGGTTCCACTAGGTAGTCCGTTCCAAACGGCGATTACTCTTGCCGAATGATCCACCATCCATTCATTGCGAATTTGATAGCAACCTCTGCTATAACGCGCGCAGACTTCTTTTATAAAATCTGCCTTTGACATTATGACCGCATATCGTTTTTGCCACTCAAGAGACCAACGATTTTCAAAGCCTTGGTGCGGGCTTGCGGCTATTAGTTTTAGCGGAAGATTTTCTTTTTCCCTGAGTTCTAAGATAATCTCAGCTGCCCATATATCTACGCCAGGAGCCATACCTGTAATAAACACATTGATTCCGTCTGCGATTGCAAGACGGATTTCTTTTTGCAAAGCAGTCTTGACTTCTCTTTCGGAAATAGACAGTTTCTCAGGTCGGTGTCCTGTAAAACAACATCGATGCTTCCTTTTTTCTTGTTCTGTCATTTCGATTACTCACCCACAATCACCTATAAATTAAGTCATACGCATATAAATAACGACAATATGCAAATATAATTATATTATTGCTGACTTATACAGTCAAGTGCACACGCTTAAATACTGAAAGAAATTCTAACAGAAAGTATAATTATTATAAAAATAATTTATTACATATAAGTGAGGTTGTAACCATGGGAAAGGAAGTAGATTATAAAAACAGAGACCGTTTTATCCAACTCGGTATCGCTATTTCTACGCTTCGAAGAATACGAGGATTATCTCAGGAAAAGTTAGCTGAGAAGGCGAATATAAGCAGATCGCTTTTGAGCAATATTGAAGCTCCTAATATGGCTTACGGCTTTTCGCTTGATGTTTTCTACAATATAGCAGATGCTTTAGAGATTGCACCCGAAGATCTTATAAAAGCGGCTGTTTTTCCTGATGGAGTAATAGGACATAATTAAACGAAGGTCTATGCTGACTCGGCATAGACCTTCGTTTATTATTATCAATATATTCTTTTTATGAAATATTCTCCATCCTGACTATACGGAGCTTCAATTTCACGTAAACCATATAACGATCCTTGATTTTTGGTTTGAACAGTATCAAAAGTCACATCTATATTCCACCAAGAGCTATCAAAGTAAACTCGATTCCAAGTGTGGTGATATTGAGCGTTATCCCGCTTATCGCCATCAACTACATAGCAGGGAATGTTCTGACTCCGACATAGTGCGGCAAACAGATGAGAAAAGTCATAACAGATTCCTTTTCGTGTGCCTAAGGTTTTGCGAACATTGAAGTATTGAACAATGGGTTCACATTCATAGTCATACTCGAAATTGCATATCATCCATTCGTGTATTGCTTTTACTTTTTCTTCATCTGTATCACAGTCGGCACAAATTTCGTCAGCAAGTTTGACAGTGTCCGTATCCCACAATGTTGCCTGACCGTTGGTGAGGGAAAGATTATTTTGTTTGTAGACGAAAATATATGCCGAGAAAAGCAACAACAAAATGGCAGCAGATAACAGCCATACAAAAATTTTAGTTGATAACTTATCTTTACGAGTAGCATTGGCAAAAGCAACGAAATACATAAAGACAATGGCAAGTGATATGATAGCTAAAACGGGAAATACTCTACGGCAATAAATTGAATAAGCAATGTTCATACAAGCAATGAGTATCAGCAAAATATAAACCGTTGCTCTCATTGCTTTTGAATTTATATTAACGGTTAAAAACAAAGTGGGTAGAGCCGATAGTAGATAGAAAACTTGTAAAGTGGGAGAGAGAACAAGAAAGTCTCTCAAACAAAATCCCAATTTTAAATTATATGTAAGTGCTATGGTAAAGAAAATAAGTCTTGATGTGTTGGTTTTAGATGCTTTTTTAGCCTTCATTTCAAAATCTCCTTTATGTACGAAATTCATTGAAACGAAAAAGTGGCAGTACAGAGTGACTAACTCTGTACTGCCACAAACAAAGGCTATTTAACATCTTTTAAGAAAACAACAAACCCGAACGTCTCACCGATTGGTAAAAGGTTCGGGTTTGAATGCTTTGGTGCGGGTGACAGGACTTGAACCTGCACAGCAATGCCGCCAGCTCCTAAGGCTGGTGCGTCTGCCAATTCCGCCACACCCGCGTATTATAATTAAACAATTTCCCGTTTAATCACATTGTATTTATATTTGTTATCGCAGCCGCACTTCGTGCACACTCTTGCGGTACCCTGCTCTGTCTTCGGCAGATAAACTGCCTTGACACTCGCCGACCGCGGCGCCTTTTGCGCCTTCGCTGATTCATCCACCGGATGCGCTTGGCACAAAACTGCCAATTCCGCCACACCCGCGTATAATATATTTTAACAACAATACGCGTATATGTCAAGAATAAATATTTGACATTTCTTTATTACACGAATATTATGCTCAGTTCAATATCGGGGTTGTTTATGACCCTTACAATACGCCTCTTTGCTCCTTTGACACTATCAATTGGGTTAACGGCTATACGGCGAAGCTTTTTTCTTCTCCATATCTATTTTGATGCCGCGTTTCCACGCTTTAATAAGAAAGAATACCGACTAAGCAAGAACAGCAATTATTATGATACCGACCAACACAAACAGCATAGGGTGGTTTACATAAAATTCTATAAGAATTCTCCCATTTTTTATATTTAAAATAATAACATATCTTGATTTTTTTGCAACCGAATTACCCTTTTCTCTTGAAAAAAGGAACGAATTATGCTTTAATGTTATATATAATTTTTCAAAGGAGATTATATTATGATTTTGTCTGCACAAAATGAGCCT
The DNA here is from genome assembly GCA_045649505.1 of Acutalibacteraceae bacterium. Lineage (GTDB taxonomy): Bacteria > Bacillota > Clostridia > Oscillospirales > Acutalibacteraceae > SIG587. The sequence goes on along the minus strand of JAZRQA010000026.1, from coordinate 4,539 downwards.
ATGTCTTCACGATTTGGTATGGAAAAAGGCATTAAAATGCTTAAGGATGCCGGATTCGATGCCTTTGATGCTTCTTTAATTCGCGATACCATAGGCAATGAGATTTTTATAAACAGCGATAACTGGCGTGAAAATGCCGTTAAACTTCGTGAATATGCAGACAGCATCGGTATTTTATGCAATCAAGCGCATGCGCCCTTCCCATCAAGCACGGGTGATACGCTTAGGGACGAAGAAATCTATGCTGATATAGTGCGCGCCATGGAGGTAGCATCTATTCTTGGCGCGAAAATAATTATAGTTCATCCCAAAAAGCATTTACATTATCACGACCATATTAAAGAGCTCAGGGAAATGAATATAAGCTTTTACAAAAGCCTTATACCCTATTGTAAAAAATTCGGTATTAAAGTTGCAATTGAAAATATGTGGTGCAAGGAGCTTTCAAGCAATAACATAATTGAAAGCACCTGTTCAAGGTGCGACACATTTTGTGATTATATTGATGCTATAAACAGTGAGTGGATAGTTGCCTGCCTTGATATAGGTCATGTCCCTCTTGTTGGCGAAAGTTTAACCAATATAATTCACGCTCTGGGTGATAGACTTAAAGCACTACACGTACACGATAACGAATTTATTAGCGATATGCACACGCTGCCCTTTATTTCAAATATTGATTTTAAAAAGGTTTGTAGAGCACTTGGTGAAATTAACTACAGCGGTGATTTTACCTATGAAATAGACGCATTTTTTCGCAAAATACCAGATGCACTTGTGGCAAGCGCCCTTAACTTTGCACATGATACGGGCAGATATTTAATAAATACAATACTTGAAAATAAGTAACGAAAAACCTCCTACGGATTTTCCGTGGGAGGTAAAATATATTATGTAATATTTTATTATTCGGCATCCTGTGCGTTTGCTTCTTCTTCCTTCATCTTGGCGAAGCATTCGCTGCAGTAAACCGGACGATCGTCGCGGGGAATGAAGGGGACCTTTGCTACGCCGCCGCAAGCATTACAAACGGCTTCGTGCATTTCTCTGGGAGCTCTACCGGCATTCTTACGCTTGTCACGGCAAGGCTTGCAGCGCTGCGGTTCATTTACGAAGCCCTTAGACTCGTAGAATTCCTGCTCTCTTGCAGTAAATACGAATTCTTCTCCGCAGTCTTTGCATGTGAGTGTCTTGTCTTCAAACATGTTTTTTTACCTCTCTTGATTGGTTTGTTTTTTTGCCCCGGACGGAATTGCACCGACATCTTTTAAAAAAACGCTCTGCATTATTTAAGCTACACGGGCATATATATTAACGGTTTCCCGCTAATTTCGTTTTTAGCTTCTGTCTTATGCGACAAAGTGCATTACTTACCGATTTTACAGATACATCCAGTTTTTCGGAAATAACGTTGTAATCATAGTAGGTTAGATATGCCGCGAAGACTTTATATTCAAAATCGGATAAAACCGATTTTATTTCAGAAAACAAAGCGTTAACCGTTTCCCTCTCAATAACCTGGGTTTCGGGGCCTAATGTAGACACAGGGTCAACCTCATTAAGAGAGGTTATCATTTGTTCGGGTATTCTCCGCTTGCGGGAAAGCTTTTTGGCAAGTGTTTTCACCGCGTGATCTATACAAACATTGGCATAGGTAGAAAAGGAAGCAGAGAAATAGTCATAAGACATTGCCGCATGGTAAAGGGCAATAAACCCTTCCTGAGCAAAATCATCACTATCAAGCACACTGCCGCACCACTGGGCAGCTTTTTTATGTATGATACCAAAGTACCTACCAAAAAGCGCAGGCAAATATTCGCTATTTCCCTTTTGAATTTGTAAAACAATTTCATCATCCGACAAATTTTTGGGGATTTCAACAAAAATATTATACATTTGCGCACCAACATAGTATTCAATAACAATAACTACTCATATAATATACCAAAATATTAAGTTTGTCAAGCAAATTTATTTTTATTGACATATACTAACAAAAAGATTATTATAATATTAGTAAAAATTTCCTGAGGAGGAGCAAAATGCACAACAAAATTTACGAGCTTTGGTGCGAACGTGCTGTTGGTGATACCGATATTATTGACGAGCTCAAAGCGATGAGAGATAATGAGGACGCCATAAAAGAGGCTTTTTATAAAAATCTTGAATTTGGCACAGGCGGACTTCGAGGAATCATTGGTGCGGGAACAAACCGCATGAATATATACACAGTCGGTAAGGCAACACAGGGTTTGGCAGCCTATGTTAATTCGGTAAATAAAAACGGAAAGGTTGCCATTGCTTATGACAGCCGAATAAAATCCGACCTTTTTGCAAAAACCGCGGCACAGATACTTGCTGCAAACGGTATTCATGTTTATCTTTACCGTGAACTAATGCCTACACCTATGCTTTCCTTTGCAGTAAGGTATTTTGGCTGTGATGCAGGTATAGTTATCACTGCAAGCCACAATCCGGCAAAATATAACGGCTATAAGGCATACGGCCCCGACGGGTGTCAGCTGACCCTTGAAGCCGCTAACTATGTTCTTAACATTATGAATCAGGTCGATATATTTGACGGCGTTGTATCGGTGAATTTTGACTGTGCCCTTAAAAACGGTGACATCGAGTATATTGAGCGCAATGCAATTGAGGCTTATCTTGATGAGGTTCAAAAATGCAGTGTTGCGAACAAGGATTTCGACCTTAGCGATATGAAGGTTATTTACACTCCTCTTCACGGCAGCGGAAACAAGCCTGTTCGCGCAATACTTGACCGTATAGGTGTTAAAAATGTTACGGTGGTTAAGGAGCAGGAATTGCCCAATGGCAACTTCCCCACCGCGCCTTATCCCAACCCTGAAATTAGGCAACCTTTTGAAATTGCGCTTAAAATGGCGCAGGAAATAAATCCCGATATTTTGCTTGCTACCGACCCTGACTGTGACCGTGTTGGAATTGCGGTAAACCATGATGGTGAATTTAAACTACTTACAGGCAATGATGTTGGAGCGCTTTTACTCGATTATGTTTTAAAGCAGAGAAAAGCAAACAACACAATGCCCGAAAATCCCGTTGCGATAAAAACTATTGTAACTAGTGAGATTTGCCAAAAAATTTGCGATGAATATAATTGTCAGCTTATAAATACTCTTACTGGATTTAAGTTTATTGGTGAGCAGATTGGTGTCCTTGAAGAAAAAGGAGAGGAAAAACGCTTCGTTTTCGGTTTCGAAGAAAGCTACGGTTACCTCGCAGGAAGTTATGTGCGTGATAAGGATGCCGTTGTAGCCTCTATGCTTATATGTGAAATGGCAGCATTCTATAAAAAGCAGGGTCTTACCTTAGTTGATGCATTGGAGTCACTGTTTAAAAAACACGGCTACTATATTTGCTCACAAAGCTCCTTTGCCTTCGAAGGAATTTCGGGTATGGAAAAAATGTGCAAAATAATGCAAAGCCTGCGTAACGCCCCCCCTAAAACTCTATGCAGTGAGAAAATCATTAAAACTCAAGACTATCTGCAGTCTATCGAGAATGATGTTGAAAGCGGTACGGTGTCCCCCATTACTCTTCCAAAATCCGATGTGCTTTCCTTTATTCTTAAAAACGGATGTAAAATTATTATACGCCCTTCGGGCACGGAGCCTAAGATAAAGGTTTATTTCTTTGCCCTTGGTTGCAGTGCTGAAAAAGCTAATACACTAATAGCCGATATGAAAAACGGTTGTGCCGTATGGTTTGAATAAAAACATGTTAAAAAAACTACCGAAAGGTTTTACCTGTCGGTAGTTTTTTATATTCTTGCAACATATTTAACTGCTATGTCTGCACAGAAAAAACATCACAAAAATGTGTATCTTCTATATAAGTTCCTCTATATAATCTCTTATTTCCTGTGCGCCGTTACCCTTAAGGGCTGAGAACTCAAAAATTTTACAGTCGGGTATAATACTGCGAACAATTTTGGTTATCATTTTTCCGTTCGTGCTTAACTGTGTTTTATTAAGCTTATCACTTTTAGTGAGAATAACTGCGCAGGGCATATCCATAGCCTTTAAAAACTCAAGCATAGATATATCGAAGTCCCCCGGAGTATGACGCATATCAATTAGCTGGAACACTGTTTTAATATTTCTGCCGGATTTAAAATAACCCTCCATTAAATCTGACCAACGGTTGCGCTCGGCAAAAGGCACCTTAGCATAACCGTAGCCCGGAAGGTCAACAAAACGGACTTTATCGACCTTATAAAAGTTTATGGTAACGGTCTTCCCCGGCTTAGTGCTTACTCTGGCTAATGATTTTCTGCCAATAAGCTTATTTATAAGCGATGATTTACCTACATTGGATTTTCCCGAAAAGCAAATCTCAGGCAGGTCCGAAGAGACAAGCTGCTCAAATGTTCCGAACGCCTGCTCAAAGGTAGCTGAATTGTAATTCATAAGTTTACCCTCCCCACTATGCTCTAACGGCATTGGTTGAGCCTGTAAAAGCAACAGGATTTTGCGGCATTGCCGCTTCATCATTTTTTTT
>JAZRQA010000025.1:0-1683 GCA_045649505.1 Acutalibacteraceae bacterium | reverse complement strand
GTTTATTTTGCTTTAAACCGCGCTTTCGGCAAAATTCGCAGTTGACAAACCGCTTATTTATGATAAAATAATAAAAAAAGAATATGTTCCTTATCAAGAGTGGCGGAGGGACAGGCCCTGTGATGCCCGGCAACCTGTTATTTTCAAGGTGCTAAATCCTGCGGAATAAAATCCGGAAGATGAGGTTATAGGCCGCTTCTTTCGAGGCGGTTTTTTATATGTCGTAAACATAAAAAGGAGAAATAAAAATGTCAAAAATGCTCTTTACATCCGAATCTGTAACCGAGGGTCATCCCGATAAGGTGTGCGACGCTATATCCGACAGTGTGCTTGATGCAATTATAGCTCAGGACCCTGCTGCACGCGTTGCTTGCGAAACCTTTTGTACTACCGACTCTGTTACCGTAATGGGTGAAATAACAACAACTGCAAAGGTTGATATTGAGGCTATTGTCAGAAATGCCGTCAGGGAAATAGGCTACACCGTTTCGGGCGTCGGCTTTGATGCAAATACCTGTAAGGTAACTGTGGATATAAAGAAACAGTCTGCCGATATAGCTATGGGTGTTGATAAATCTCTTGAACTCAAATTGGGCGAGGAGGATGAACTTAATCTACACGGTGCAGGGGATCAGGGCATGATGTTCGGATACGCCTGTGATGAGACCGAGGAGCTTATGCCTTTGGCAATATCTCTTTCGCATAAAATGGCAAAACGTTTAACTGCTGTGAGAAAAAGCGGTGAGATTGATTACCTTTTACCCGACGGTAAAACTCAGGTTACGGTGGAATACGAAAACGGTGAGCCTAAAAGAATTGATGCTGTGGTAGTTTCAAGTCAGCATACCGCTGATGTTACTTTGGAAACCCTGCGCCGCGACATTGCCGAAAAGGTAATAAAAGCAACCGTTCCTGCGCATCTTATGGATGAGAACACAAAAATGTATATCAACCCCACGGGTCGCTTCGTTGTTGGCGGCCCTGCGGGTGATACAGGTCTTACTGGAAGAAAAATAATCGTTGATACATACGGCGGCTATGCGCGCCATGGCGGCGGCGCTTTCTCGGGCAAAGACCCTACAAAGGTCGACCGTTCTGCAGCCTATGCCGCACGTTATGTTGCAAAGAATATTGTTGCCGCAGGTATAGCAAAGCGTTGTGAAATTCAGCTTGCTTATGCGATAGGCGTTGCTCGTCCTGTATCGGTTATGGTAGATACCTTCGGCACAGGAAAGGTTTCGGACGAAAAAATATCCGATGCTGTTTTAAAGGTATTTGATCTTCGTCCTGAAGCAATTATCCGTACCCTTGACCTTCGCCGCCCCATTTACCGCGATACTTCTGCCTACGGACATATGGGAAGGGAAGACCTTAATGTGTCGTGGGAGAAAACCGACAAGGTGGAGGAAATAAAATCTTTATTAGATTAGAGATGTATTTATGTATAAAATTATCGAAAAGCGCCCTCTTAATAAACAGGTAACCTTTATGACACTTGATGCGCCATTCGTTGCCCGTAAGGTACAGGCGGGTCAATTTGTTATAATCCGTATCGATGAAAAGGGCGAGCGTATTCCGCTTACCGTTGCCGATTTCGACCGTGAGGCGGGAACGCTGTCCATTATTTTCCACGCGGTGGGCCTTTCCACAAAGCGCCTTGCTACACTTAATGTGGGAGACTTC
>JAZRQA010000024.1:0-15159 GCA_045649505.1 Acutalibacteraceae bacterium | reverse complement strand
TATACACATCACGACGGTTAATGGGTTGTTCAGAACAAAGGGCAATATCACTACGGTAAAAAGAATTGCCCTCATGAAGATTTAAAAGCTGAGCTCGCTGAACGCCCTCTACCAATACCCTTACATCGGTATCGGAAATTTTTAATACCTGACGTATTTTTGCAAGGCAGCCTATTTCATAAACATCATCGCGTGTGGGCTTTTCTACTCGCATATCACCCTGTGCGACAAGGAAAATGTTGCGACTGCCCGCCATAGCCGTGTTTATTGCAGCAACAGATTTTTCACGTCCCACATCAAAATGGAGCATCATACCCGGAAATGCCACAAGGCCTCTTAGAGCAACTGTAGGTACTGCTTTTAAGAAATTTGCTTCATCTATCATTTAAAAAGTTCCCTTCTAAAATTCACATTTCATTTATTATACAATATTAAAGCAAATTCTTCAACCAAAATATAATGGAAATTCTATCATAGATAATACTGCATAAAAAAACGGCAGGAAACCTGCCGTTAATTTTTAATATGAAATTAGTCCTTATTGATGAGGTTAAGTACATCGGTATAGGTAGTGTCATCGTCATCATCAACACTTCCGCCAAGGATACTTGTAAGGTCTGCGCCGAGGTCGTTAGACTTTTTCTTGACATCATCACCAAGACCTGTAGCAATAACGGTGATGCGAATTGTATCCTCAAGAGTATCGTCAAGCTGGGCACCCCAAATAATGTTTGCATCGGGATGAGCCATTTCCTTAACGATAGAAGCAGCCTCTTCAACCTCTTCAAGTCCGATATCCTCAGAACCTGTAATGCTGATGATAACACCGCGGGCATTTTCCATAGAGGTCTCGATAAGGGGACTTGTGATAGCTGCACGGGCAGCCTGCTCTGCCTTATCTCTACCTGTCGCGGTAGCAACTCCCATATGAGCATAGCCTGCATCGGTCATAATAACAGAAACATCGGCAAAGTCGAGGTTAACAAGTGCCGTAACATTGATAAGCTCGGAAATGCTCTGTACACCCTGACGGAGAACATCGTCAGCAATATTAAAAGCGTTCTTGAAGGTTATTTTCTCTTCAGAAACAAACTTTAAACGATCGTTAGGAATAACAACAAGGCTATCTACATACTCGCGTAATGCTGCGATACCTGACTCTGCCTGGTCCATTCTGCGCTTACCTTCAAAACCGAAGGGCTTTGTTACGATACCAACAGTGAGAACGCCAAGCTCTTTAGCAATCTGAGCAACGATAGGCGCAGCACCCGTTCCTGTGCCACCGCCCATACCTGCGGTAAGGAATATCATATCAGCATCGCGTAAAGCTGAAGCAATTTCATCACGGGATTCCTCAGCAGCGCAACGGCCCTTTTCGGGATTAGCACCTGCACCCTTGCCAGCAGTAGTCTTATCGCCTATCTGTATTTTCTGGTTAGCCTTTGACTGATAAAGGGCAGCCTTATCGGTATTGATGGCAATAAACTCAACACCGCGAACACCGGCATCAACCATGCGGTTTACGGCATTACCGCCGCCGCCGCCGACACCGACGACCTTAATCTGAACAACATTATCTAGCTCATTAGAAACTTCAAATGACATTTTAAATTCCTCACTTTTTCTATAAAATAGCGTTTAATAAACATACTATGCCTTTATACTTAACAATAATAACATAATCATCAAAAAATTTCAATATAAATTTATGAAAAAATTAACGAAATTTTTTTGATTTATTATTGCAATTTGCCCTGTATGAAGTAAGCTTCGTTTTTATCCGCCGACCAGGCAGATAAATTTATGGTTCCAGTCTTGGTACTTTCTATTTTTTCCATCATTTTAGAAAGGTGGGCGATTTTTCCTTCAATATCAACTATAGAACCGAAGTTGACATCAAACCTATTATCCACACGAACGGTGAGAGAAAGGGCATTACTGGCATCAATCCGTGTTACTGAAATATTATATTTATCAAGGGTTTGAACAAGTTTTGTAAAATACATATTCTCGGTTTCATCGCTAAATGATATGTACTCCCCTACCTCAATTTCGGTTACCGAAGATGTTCTAATAAGTATTAGTCCTGCGGGACAATCACTATAAACCTCAAGCACCTTACCCTTTTCGCTCACAGAGTAAAATTTGTCACCTGTCTGATAGCAAAACTTTTCTACTGCCTCAACAATTTCAATTTTAAGTGTGCCGGGCAGAACTCGTTTTAAGTTTACGCCTTCAACAAAAGGATAACGGTTTCCAAGATTTTTACTCACATTTTTTGTTGTAGTAAGAAAAAGATTATCGCCTTTGTTTACTCCGCTTGCATTTATAAGTTCTTTTTCGGAGTAAACGGCATTGCCTGTTACCATGACATTTTCAATTTTAAAAAATACCGTCAGAGATAAAACCATACCTATAACCGTAACTATTAAAAGCACAAAAATAGCGGAAAAAGCCTTCCTAGCGCCTCTCTTTTTTCTGCGTCGAGCTGATTTTTTACTTTTACGCGATTCTTTTCTCGGATTATTATCTCTATACTCCATTTTTTACTCCTCTGTTATATTGGCTCCAAGTTTTTTTAAGTCTCCCACAATATCTGCATATCCTCGTTTGATGTGAAATATTTCATCAATTTCGGTAGTTCCACCGGCTGCAAGCGCCGCAACTACAAGCGCCGCGCCGCCACGCAAATCCGTGCACCGCACGGTGGCACCCGAAAGCTTTTTAACGCCCTCTATAACGGCTACCTTGCCTTCGGTTTTAATATTTGCGCCCAGGCGATTAAGTTCATCAATATATTTATATCTGTTTTCAAAAATATTTTCAACGAATACTGACGTGCCCGATGCTTTGCAGAGCATCGCAAGTACAGGCGGTCCAGCATCGGTAGGAAAACCCGGATAAACAAGGGTACGCACTGTAGGTATTCTTTTAATCCTACCTCTGGATTTAAGACGCACCGTCTTATCCCTTACATAAAGCGAACATCCGCATTTGTTAAAAATATCAAGTATACATACGAGGTGTGATGGCATAACATTTTTTAGTTCAATATCGCCGCCACAGGCTGCCGCAGCACAAAGGTAGGTTGCTGTTATTATACGATCAGGTATTATTGTATGCTCACAGCCGTGAAGCTCATTTACGCCAACTATTTCAACCGTATCCGAGCCTGCACCTGATATTTTAGCACCCGCGCTGTTAAGGAAATCTGCAAGGTCGCTTATTTCAGGCTCCTTTGCGGCGTTATGGATAACGGTCGTTCCCTTTCCTATGCAAGCGGCAAGCATTATATTCTCAGTTGCGCCCACACTTGGAAAGGAAAGATGCAAACTTTCTCCTTTAATACCCTCGCCGACGCTGCAATGAAGTCTACCGTGTTCCTCCTCAATTATAACGCCTAGTTGTCTTAAATTTGATATATGTAAATCAACGGGTCTTGGTCCAAGTTCACAACCGCCGGGACTGCTTAGTACCGCGCTTCCCGTTCGCGCAAGAATTGCGCCAAGAAAGACGATTGATGAGCGCATTTCACGCATAAGGGTATCCGGTATCTCGCTTCTTGAAACCGATGAGGCATCTATAACGGCGGTATTGTCCTCGTAGGAGCACTTGCATCCCAAATGCTCTAAAATTTTAAGGGAAACCGCAACATCCGAAAGCGCAGGACAATTATGTACTTCCGACACCCCGTTGCAAAGCAACGTTGCCGCAAGTATGGGTAAAATACTGTTCTTGGCCCCGTCTATTCTTACGCGGCCGTTTAATCGATTTTCGCCTTCAATATAAAGCTTTGACATTAAAATACACCCTTTTTGAATGAAAAAGATTACATTTTCATTCTATGCGGTGCACTATAAATTTGTTAGCAATTAGTATATAAATCCATTACGACCTTATATATTCGCTCATTGGCGTCTGCAATAGCACTTGCCTGTGCTTTCTTTGACATCTGTTCAAGACGCGGTTTGTTTTCAATAAGCGAGCTTACAACCTCAATTAGCTTTTCACCCGTCAGTTCCTTTTCCTCTATAAGCTCTGCCGCCCCGACATTTTTAAGCGACATTGCGTTATGAAACTGATGGTTTTCCGCAACGTAGGGGGAAGGAATAAGCACAGACGGTTTGCCGCATATCTGAAGTTCACTTAAGGTTATTGCACCAGCACGGCAGATTACCAAATCGGCTGCCGCCATACAAAGCTGCATATCGTCAATATACTCGCGAATACTTACCTGCTCAGATAGCTTTATATCTGAAAGCTTTTCAAGCATAGCTTTATATCCCGCCTTACCGCTACCGTGAATATGATATATTTTTCCTTTGCCGTTATGCCATTTAATAAGGTCGCATACGGCTTCGTTTATATATCTCGCACCAAGGCTTCCGCCAAAGGAAAGTATGACGGGACGCGAATCCATTTTAAGTGCCGCCTTTGCCTCATCCTTCGATACACCTATAAGTGCAGTACGAACGGGATTTCCTGTAATATAAGGCTTTTTATTGAGAGTTAAATGTTTTTGCGCTGCACCGAATGCAAGCATAACTCTATCAACTTTATTTGCAAGCATTTTTGTGGTGACACCGGGAAATGCATTTTGTTCGTGAATTGCAGTTTTTATTCCAAGCTTTGCCGCCTCGCGCAGCACAGGGCCGCTTACATATCCGCCCGTACCGACAACAACATCGGGTTTAAGTTCTTTAAGTAACCTTCTTGATATCACACTTGCGGTTAAAACCTTTATAGCAGCAGAAATATTTCTGCCTATGTTTACAAGTGTCAATTTTCGCTGAAAGCCCGAAACATCAATTTTATGAAATTCAAAGCCTGCCGCAGGAACAAGACGCGCCTCTATTCCCTTTCCTGTTCCAATATAGCTGATTTTGGCATTGGGATGGCGTTCTTTAATATAGCCTGCAATAGCAAGCGCAGGATTCACATGACCCGCAGTACCGCCGCCTGCAAAAAGAATATGCATAACTGTTCACCTACACCTTTTCAAGATTACAGCTTCTTGATATTGACAGTACAATGCCCATTTCACAAAGCAGAATTACAAGCGCCGTACCGCCGTAACTGAAAAACGGAAGGCTTATTCCGGTATTGGGTATTGTATTGGTAACAACAAGTATATTCAGTATTGCCTGCAGACCCACCTGGAAGGTAAGACCCACCGCCATAAGTGATCCGAATTTATCGGGTGCGTGCATCGCAATAGTGAAACCGCGCCATATTAGGGCACAAAACAGAAGAATTATTATCATTGCTCCAATAAGCCCTAATTCTTCGCAGACAATTGAAAATATAAAGTCATTATGAGGCTCAGGCACCCAAAGATACTTTTGCCTTGACTGTCCTATTCCTCTGCCGAGTATTCCGCCAGAGCCGACTGCTAAAAGCGACTGAATAGTCTGATAGCCAAGTCCTGTTGCATCTGCCCATGGGTCAAGCCAATATTTAAATCGGTCAGAGCCATAGCTTACAATACCCGTAAGTATTGCAAGAGCACCTGCTCCAACGCCCACAAGCGCGCCAAGAATAACATAACGCAATTTTATTCCGCCGATAATCATTAACGTGATACCTATAAGGAAAATAAGAACCGTTGCAGAAAGGTGCGGTTCAAGCACAACAAGGGCACACACAACGGCAAGCAATACGCCGAAAAAGACAATACCAAAGCTGAATTTCTTCATTGATTTGTAATTGGATGCAATAAGGTGGGAAAAAAGTAATATTATTCCAAATTTTGCTATTTCGGAGGGTTGAAATGAAAAAGAGCCTATTGCAAACCAACGTTTGTAGTCAACGCCCTCTATCATAGGGGGCATAATAAGCATAACAAGTAAAAGCACTACGGCAATAAAATATATTATCCAAGAAAATTTACGATAAATATGATAGTCGACCTTGGAGAGCAGTATCATAAGAACAAATCCTACAACAGCAAAAATTGCTTGTCTGCTTATAAACCTATAGCTGTTACCGAAATATGCATAAGAGTAGGCATAGCTTGCAGAAAAGAGCATAACAAGACCGACTGTGAGCAGAACTGCTACCAGCCCGAAGAAAGTTATATCCATTTTGCCCTGCTGAACAAGAGAAGATTTTGTTTTCCTCTTTTTAACCTTTAGCTCTTCCAAAGACCTAACCTCCGCACTTTATGCAAAAATTACTGCAAGCACCGATATGGCACTACCTAAAAAGGCGACAAGTGAGAACACTATTACCACCTTTTCCTCACTCCAACCACTCATTTCAAAATGGTGATGAAGCGGAGACATTTTAAATATGCGCTTACCGGTTAATTTGAAATATGTAACCTGAAGCATAACCGAAAGTGCCTCAGCAAGATATATTATACCTGCGACAATAAGCACTACGGGTTTTCCTATACCAAACGAAAGACCAACAACCATACCGCCGAGGAACATTGAGCCCGTATCGCCCATAAATACCTTAGCGGGGTGCGCATTCCACATCAAAAAACCTATGCATGCGCCCGCGGCAGCTGCAGCAAGAGCATTATATCCCCAATTTTTAAGGTAACCTGCCGCAATCATCATACCGCAGCATACAACCATCGTCACCGATGCGGCAAGGCCGTCGACACCGTCGGTCAGATTTACGGCGTTAGTGAAGCCGTATATGAAAAACAAGGCTATTGGCCAAAAAATCAAACCCACGCCTGAGGTTACGCTTAAGCCACCTATAAACGGTAACCATACCGTATTCATTCCGCTTAAAAGCATTGCAACAAGGAAAAGCGCGGATACAAAAAGCTGTAAAAATGTTTTTTGACGCGCAGTTAATCCTAAATTACGCTTTTTAACTACCTTTATAAAATCGTCAAGAAACCCTATTAGTCCCATACACACCGCAAGCATAAAACCGCAAATAAGTCTTGAAAGTAAATATGGGTCACGCAGTTGCACGCTTAACGCTCCGTCAAAAGCAAAGGAAAAGCCTATAGCCACAGTCATGGCAACTATAACGCCGACAACCATCATAATACCGCCCATTGTGGGCGTTCCCTGCTTTGATGCATGCCATTTTGGTCCATCATCAAGAATAGTCTGACCGAATTTAAGCTTTTTTAGCCACGGTATTATAAATGTCCCCGCAAGAGCAGTTATTGCGAAAGCAACAATTGCGGCAAGTATAGGAGCAGTTTCTTTCATTTTGCATTCTCCTTGTTTATTTTAACTCTGCAAGAGCCTGTGCTACCACTTCACGCTCATCAAGGTGAATAGTACCTGTTTTCAGAATCTGATAGGTCTCGTGGCCCTTGCCCGCCAAGACTATTATATCATCTTTTTTAGCATTTTTTATAGCAAATTTTATCGCATCTACCCTATTTTCAATTACAGTATAGGGAGTTTTGGTTGTTTTCATTCCCTCAAGAATGTCTTTGATTATGTCTGAAGGCTCCTCAGTACGGGGGTTGTCGCTTGTTACTATAACATAATCGGAATAGGAAGCAGCTATTTCGCCCATTATAGGACGCTTGGTGCGGTCTCTGTCTCCACCGCATCCAAACAGCGAAACAAGCCTTCCCTTTTTGCAGTCCTTGAAGGCACAAAGAATATTTTTAAGTCCATCCGGAGTGTGAGCATAGTCAATTATTATTGTAAAATCCATGCCTGTAGGAACTACCTCTGCCCTTCCCTTTACGCCTTCAAGAGAGGATAAAGCATCACGGGCAAGTTTAACATCAAAGCCTAATTCCAAAGCACCAATTGCAGCGCAAAGAGAATTATAAACAGTGAATTTACCACCTGTTTTCAGTTTCATTCGGCTGATGATATTGTAACCTACAAATTCATATTCAAGGCCATCGGCACGGTACCTCACATTTTTAGCAGTATAGGTAGCGTTATCCGACTGTGCCGAATATGTGACAATCTTGCATTGTAAGCCGCTTACAAGCTTTTCATAATACGGGTCATCAAGATTTACAATGGCGGTTTTACACATTGAGAAAAGTCTTTTTTTAGCCTCAAGGTAATTATCCATCGTTTTATGATAATCAAGATGGTCCTGTGTTAGATTAGTAAATACTGCTACCTCAAACTCAAGACCGCATACGCGCTTCTGGTCAAGGGCGTGTGACGAAACCTCCATAAGAACATATTCACAGCCTGCTTGCTTCATTTTTGCAAACAGTTCATTTAGTTCATATATTCCCGGTGTTGTATTCTTTGCAGGAACGGCTTGGTCACCTATAAGATTTTGTATAGTACCAATAATTCCTGTTTTGTGACCTGCCGCTTCAATAATGCTTTTAATCATATAAGTTGTTGATGTTTTTCCGTTAGTTCCCGTAACGCCAACAAGCTTTAAGCCCTTTGCGGGATAATCAAACCATCGTGCGCACATATCGGCGTAAACGGTATGTGTATCCTCAACAATTATCTGATTTTTAAGTCCCAAATCACGCTCACAGATTATTACTGCGGCACCATTTTCTGCTGCAGTTGCGGCATAGTTATGACCGTCTGATACGGGACCGCTTATACATACAAAAGCACTGCCTGCAATTACCTTGCGCGAGTCATCGGTAAGAAGTGAAATTTCTGTATTTTTATATTTTTCAACATTTGGTAATAATTTTTCAAGCAGCACTTAAAATCAATCCTTTCTTAGTAGAGCATTTTAAACCAAACCGGTCTATGCTATATCCCCTGTATTATTATCACGGAAATATACCGTTATAATTGTTCCGCTTTCAACCTCGGTGCCTGCCGCTATGCTTTGTCGGTAAGAAGCGGCTGAACCCTGTGTGTTTCCTGAAAACTGAACATTTACATTTGCCTGTGCCGCGGCAGTAGTTGCCTGCGACATTGTGAGTCCCGTAAGGTTCGGCACGGTTACCTTTGTGGGTTGTGCGGAATCCTGCGTGTAAAGGATTACAACGCCGCCGTTATATAAAGACTGTGTAGATTCGGGAAGTTGAGAAGTTACCTTTTCGCCGTTTCCTATCACCTTATAGGTTAACCCTGCACCTGTTATTTTATTTTTAGCAGTTTGAACATCGTCGCCTACAACACCGGGTATGCTAATCGCAAGCTGCTTAAGCTCTTCGTCGGTATACTGAGGCTCATAGCCGAGGTAAGGCAAAACATCGCCGAGTATCTGAGCGCCGACAGGAGCCGATATTGTGCCTCCGTAATATGCATCACCGTGAGGCTCATCAAGGAGTACGAGTATTGCTATTTCGGGGTCATCAGCAGGAGCAACGCTACAATACGATGCAATATATAATCCGCTCTCTCCCTGCGCAATCATTTCTGCAACCTTTTCCGAAGTTCCTGTTTTGCCGCCGACCGTATAGCCTGCAACATATCCGTTTTTACCGCCGCCCTCATTTACAACATAGGTCATCAAAGAGCGAAGGGTTGCTGATGTGCTTTCGGAAATAACCTGTCTTTTTATTGTGGTCGATGTGGTTTCTACTACCTTTTTTTCGCTATTTAGCACCTGAGAAACCAGATGTGGCTGAACAAGATTTCCGCCGTTTACCGCTGCACAAACTGCGGTTAAAAGCTGTATGGGAGTTATTTTGAAGGTTTGACCGAAGGATGTAGATGCAAGCTCGGTTGGTCCCATATTTTGGCTTTTATGATAAACGGAAGATGATTCGCCCGGAAGGTCTATTCCCGTTCTTGAGGTTAAACCGAACGCCTCGAAATATTTTGAGAATATATCAGTACCGATAAGCTGACCCAATGTTATAAAAACGGGGTTACAGGAATTACCCATTGCCTGTATAAGACTTTGAGTGCCGTGACCTGTCTTTTTATGGCAATGATACGATTGTCCTGCAATGTTTATTGAACCGCCACAGGTATAGTTCGATTTAACCGAGGTAAGATTTTCCTCAAGGGCTATTGCACCTGTAATTATTTTAAATACTGAGCCCGGTTCATAGGTGTCAGAAACAAGCTTATTGCGCCACTGTCTGTTTTGAAACTCAGCAACTTTTTTGCTGCGCTCATCGCCCTCAAGCCCTTCAAGCTTTGCGCTATCAACAGCGGATAATGCAAAGGCATTATTGGGGTCGAAATCCCCCTTGATTGCCATTGCAAGTACCGCTCCCGTTTTTGGATTCATTGCAAGCACGGCACCGCGCTCTGCCACCTTATTAGCGTCGACCGCTTCGTTGATATATTTTTCGGCAACATATTGGATATACGAGTCAATAGTCAGAACAAGTGAATTACCCTGCTGTGCCTCCTCTATTTTTTCATATGTAAAGGGCATATCGGTTCCATGGGCATTTTTCGCCGCAACAACTCTGCCTGCAACCCCGGTAAGCTCTTTGTCATAGTAGCTTTCTATTCCGTAAAGGCCCTGATTATCATCGCCTACAAAGCCCAACACTACAGAGGCAAGGGAATCGTTAGGGTAATATCTTTTTGTGGTTTCGTCTATTCCTATGTAACTCGATAATCCAAGGTCATTGTTATCTACAAGAAATTGGCGTATTTTATCTACTATTTCCTTTTCAACCTTCTTTTTAACGGTTACGTAGTAGGTGTTCTTCTCGGTATATCCATACACCTTTTCGCGGTCTATTTCAAGAATTTGCGAAAGTCCGTCGGCAATTGTATTTTTTACCCTTTCCTTTTTCTCGGCATTTTCAATACCGTGTATGCCGTTAGGGGTTATATAAATGCTCCAGGCAGGTGCACTGGTAGCAAGGATATTCATATTTGAATCGTAAATATCTCCGCGAGGGGCTGTTATCATTGTATCATAAAGCTGCTGCTCGGATGCCTTGTTCTGGTACATTTCGCCGTCAATTACCATCAGCTTTATAAGGCGAAAACCTGTTACGCCTGCAGTAAGTATAACAACGCTGAGCATAACAACAAGCATACGAGTTAGCATAGATTTGTTCGGTTTAACACTGCCCTTCACAGCCATTTTCCTCCTTACTTAAATGCAGATAAACGAGAGTTAAGAAATTAACTCTCGTACCTTAATTATTATATTACATAATTTCTTTGTGTATTACTGTGCAACATAATCCGAATTTCCGTTTCTTGCGGTATTAGTATCGTTAACGCGGATATACACCACCTGGTTTTTATCCATTTTTTTCATACCGAGCTTTGCAGCTTCCTCCTCAAGATTCTGATAGGATATCATTCGGTTAAACTCAACGCTGAGTCGTGTATACTCGCTGTCAAGCTCATTTATTTGGGATTTAACATCATTTATCTGTGAATTGATTTCGTTTATAGCAAGGCGCATATATATGTTGCAACAAAAAGCACCAAGCATAAAAACGGTTACAAGAACTGCCAAAAACTTTGAGGAAACCGCTTGCACAGCAACGGCGCGACGCTTAGTTGCGGTCTTGGCCTTTGTTCTTGGCATTTTAACAATATTATCCGAACGAGTATTTTTTTCTCTGGGCATAAATCTTTCAAAATCATATGCCAGAGTAGAATTCATATACTTTAAATTATCCACTTGTTGCTTTTTCCTTTCTAAAGTTTGATTATGGCGCGCAGCTTTGCGCTACGACTCCTTGCATTTTCATTTAACTCCTCAAGCGTAGGCTCAATAGGCTTGTTTGTGTAAAGCTTGCCTCTTGGCTTTTTCCCACATACGCAAACAGGAAAATCAGGAGGGCAGATGCAGCCTGTGCACAATTCCTTGAATTTTAATTTTACCATTCTGTCCTCTAAAGAATGGAAGGTGATTATAGCCATTACGCCGCCGACATTCAGTCGTTCAAAGGCAGTATCTAAAAACTGCTCAAGACTGCCTAGTTCATCATTGACCGCAATGCGTATAGCCTGAAAGCACTTTCTTGCGGGGTGACCGTCACGTCTTGCAGATGCAGGTACGGCAGAGGCAATTATATCAGCAAGCTGAGTTGTGGTTTCAATAGGGCTTGTCCCACGAACCGCAACTAATTTTTGCGCTATTTTATAGGCAAATTTTTCTTCACCGTATTTTCGAAATATATCGCACAGTTCTTGAACGCTTAAATTGTTTACAAGCTCTGCGGCACTTGTCCCGCTTTGGCTCATCCGCATATCAAGTGGCGCTTCCTTTCTATAGGAAAAGCCGCGCGCAGCCTCATCAAGCTGATGGGAGGAAACACCTAAATCCAGCAGTATGCCATCCACACGTGTAACCTCAAGATTATCAAGCACGCTGCACATATCTTTAAAATTGCTCTGTATTACCTGTGCGGGATAGCCCGCCAATCTTTTTGTCGCAATTTCAACCGCATAAGGATCACGGTCAAGGGCATAAAGCTTGCCGCCCTTTAATCTTTTAGCTATCTGCAAAGAGTGACCCGCACCACCTGCGGTGCCGTCAACATATATCCCGTTTTCCTTTATGTTTAATGCCTCTATACACTCGTTAAGCAGTACCGAAATATGATTAAACTCCATTTTCGGCACCGTTAAAACTCAAGATTAAGCATAACATCAGCTACAGATTCGGGGGTAAGCTTTTCGCTTTCGGTCTTCCACTGTTCGGGATTCCAAAGCTCAAGATTACTACCCATACCGATAATATGCGCCGAGTTTTCAAGATTGGCAAATTCACGAAGCATCGAGGGAATAAGTATTCTTCCCTGCGCATCAAGCTCCATTTCAAAGGCGCCGTCATAAAGAAAGCGTTTAACATCTATTGATTTCGTTTTTGAAAGGGCCTCTATACTCTCAACAAGCTTTTCCCAATCCGCCATAGGATATATGCAAAGGCAACGCTTGCCGTATATTCCGCGGCAGATCATAAAAGTATCGCCGAGTTTTTCACGGAGTTTTGAAGGAACAGCCATTCTGCCTTTTTTGTCAATTGCGGGATCGTAGCAGCCAAAAACCATTCCATCACCTCCTAAAAAATTACCACTTTATAACACTTTTATGGAACATTAGCCCACTTTTCACCACTTTTAAGTTGATTATACCCCCTTTTTTTACATATTGCAATAGTTTTTTGTATTTTAACGATATTTTTTTTGAAAAATTGTGTATAAAAAAAGAGCAACCACAATATGTTGTGGTTGCTCTTGAAATAAGACGCTTTATTTACTTAAATACTCGTGAATTGACTGTGCCGCATTCTTTCCGGCACCCATTGCAAGGATAACGGTTGCAGCGCCTGTGACTGCATCACCGCCGGCATACACACCCTCCTTCGTGGTCTGCATTGCTTCATCGACAACAAGGCAGCCTCGGCTATTCGCCTTAATACCTTTTGTTGTGGTACGGATAAGAGGATTAGGCGAGGTGCCGACCGCTACAATAACACTGTCAACATCTATAATGTATTCAGAGCCTTCAATAGGAACGGGTTTACGGCGTCCTGAAGCATCGGGCTCACCAAGCTCCATTTTAATGCACTCAATACCCGTTACCTTTCCCTGCTCATCGGAAAGTATGCGAGTGGGATTATTGAGCAGTTTAAACTCAATACCCTCCTGTTTGGCGTGATGAATTTCTTCTGCGCGAGCAGGCATTTCAGTTTCGGTACGGCGGTATACAACATATACATGCTCGGCTCCAAGACGAAGTGCGCTTCTTGCGGCATCCATTGCAACATTTCCACCGCCTACCACCGCAACGCGCTTTGCGCGCTTTATGGGGGTATCGTAATCGTCAAGATACGCCTTCATAAGATTTATTCTTGTAAGGAATTCATTTGCAGAGTAAACTCCGACACTTCCCTCCCCTTGTATTCCAAGGAATTGAGGAAGCCCTGCACCCGAACCTATAAACACAGCGCGGTAACCCATTTCTATAATCTCATCAACCGACAGTACCTTACCGATTACCATATCGGTCATAATATTTACACCGAGGTCTTGAAGGGCTTTTATTTCCTTTTTTACTATTTCTTTAGGAAGACGAAATTCAGGTATTCCGTACGCAAGAACGCCGCCTGCGGTGTGAAAGGCTTCGAAAACCGTTACCTCGTAGCCAAGCTTTGCAAGGTCACCAGCACAGGTTAATCCCGAAGGGCCTGCGCCTACAACAGCTACCTTTATCCCGTTGCTTTGCGGTTTTTCCACTTTATCTTTACCATTTTGCATATGCCAATCGGCAACAAAGCGTTCAAGTCGGCCTATACCTACAGCTTCACCCTTTATGGCGCGAACACATTTTTGCTCACACTGGCTTTCCTGAGGACAAACTCTGCCGCATACGGCAGGAAGCGAGTTGGTTTTTGATATTATTTTATAGGCCTTTTCAAAATTTCCTTTTGCTACTTCTCCGATGAACTCAGGAATATGAACATTTACAGGACAACCGCTAACACAAGGGTGATTTTTGCAGCCAAGACACCTTGCTGCCTCCTGCATAGCCATTTCGGGAGTGTAGCCTTTTGCAACCTCGTCAAAGTTTTTATTTCTGATATTAGGCTCCTGTTCAGGCATAGGTACCTTTTTTAAAGACATATTTGCCATTTTTAAAAGCCCCCCATTCTGCAGGAGTGCGACTCTTCCTCTTTAAAAAGGGTGTTGCGGCGCATAAGCTCATCAAAATCTACAAGGTGGCCGTCGAAATCGGGACCGTCAACACAAGCGAACTTAACCTCGCCGCCAACGCTTACCCTGCAGCCGCCGCACATTCCCGTGCCGTCTATCATAATAGGATTAAGGCTTACTATAGTTTTAACCGAATAGGGCTTTGTTGTAATGGAAACGAACTTCATCATAGGAACAGGACCTATAGCGATAACAAGGTCTACTCCACCCGCTTTGAGAAGCCGTTTAAGAACATCGGTAACAAAACCTTTTTCCCCATAAGTGCCATCATCGGTAGTGATATGCAAATTATCGCATACACTTTTCATTTCGTCCTCGAGGATAACTATATCCTTGCTGCGAAATCCCGCGATAACATCCACCTTTATCCCCATATTATGCAGGGCTTTAGCCTGAGGATAGGCAATGGCGCAGCCCACTCCGCCACCGATAACGATAGCCTTTTTAGGCTCACCAAACTCGGTTGGAAGTCCTAAGGGACCAACACAGTCGGCAATGAAGTCTCCCACATTAAGTGTAGCAAGGCGCTTTGTGGAAAGGCCCACCGCGTGGAAAATAATGGACAGCGTTCCCGCCTCACGGTCGAAATCGGCAACGGTAAGCGGAATACGCTCGCCCTTTTCATCGATACGGATTAT